>VXSV01000122.1 GCA_009837815.1 Acidimicrobiia bacterium | reverse complement strand
CACCCCGCCCCACCCAAGCCACCGCCGCTGCAGCGGGGCGAGTTCTCTCCTCCGCCGAGCGTCGGTCTGATGGCGTCGCAGACTTTGGTCGGCGTCTTGCTGAGCTTGCCGGGCTCGCTCCAGGGCTTCTTCATTGGTCACATCCTCCGCTATGTATCCCAATACCGTCGCCTGGTTTAGGGCTTTTTGAAAACGGTTGCTGAACATACGGGCCGCCAGCAGACTCAGTCCTCCTTTTTGGACGAGCGCCAAGGCTTTCACCATGGCTGTCATCTGGTTGTAGGCGGCCTCCAGTTCCTCGGTCATCCGCTGATCGGCCTGTTCTGTCGCCTCTGTCTCCTCGTCGTGGACCCTGATCCGGCCGGATACCTCGGTGGAGACGGGCATTTCCGGAGGTCCGAACCGGGTTGACCAGGACCTCACCCCTCCATCCGAGGGCAAGTCCCCACTGCCCCGATGGGCGGATAGGTCCTCTTGGAAGACCAACAGTTCAACCCACCCGACGACGGTCTCCGGGTCAGGGATACCCAACTCGGCCAGGGCCTGGTCAGACCGATACCCGGCCTCGGCGATCGCACCTACCAGGCGCTCAGACAGATCCTGGGCCTTCTCAATCTCCGCGGCAGTGCTCACCATCGCCTCCGCCCAGGCAGAGGGGCCTTCCCAGAGCGGCGCCCACAACTCGGCCCACTGAACCAGATCGTCCCGCAGCGACCTGATCTGCTCCCTTCCGAATTCTCGCAAAGTGGCGACCGGAACGCCCCTGGCCGGGTCGGTCATCCTCTCGGCGGCGGCTCTGCCCGGCGCACCCGTCCGGAGGGCCCCCATCTTCAGACGGCGGGCCTGTATCTCAAAGAACGACATCCCCCAGGGACTGCAGGTCTGGTGAAGAGCTTGGACATACCCGGACAACCGGGCCCGGTCCCTTTCCAAATCGCGGTGCAAGGGCTGTTCGGGCGCGGGTGGTACCTGGGAGATGGCGGTCAGGGTTCCTTCCAGTTGCTGGGCCATCTTCCGCCGCCCCATCGTGCCGCCGTGCAGATCCATCACAAATTCATCCAAGCCCACCTGCGCCAGCCGTTTGGTGACCGCATCAATGGCCGCTCGCTTCTCGGCCACGAACAGCACCTTCTTGCCCCGAGCCATCATGGCGGCGATGAGGTTGGAAATGGTCTGGCTCTTGCCGGTTCCCGGGGGACCTTCCAAGACGAAGGATCCCCCACCCAGCGCCGCGTTGATGGCCCGGTTCTGGGAGGAGTCGGCATCAAGCACCAAGAACTCGTCGGTTGGCGCTACAGTGTCGGGCCGGGAGGGATCGACGTCGCCCGAGTGGCGGCTGCGCAGGGCCTCCAGGGCCCCCTCGTCACCCGCCAGGGCGGCGATCAGGTCGTGTTGCACCAGAACGTCCAGATTGTTTTCGATGTCGTTGACCATGGGGAGTTTCTTGTACATGAAGTTCCCCAGCACCAACCGCCCCGGGTCCAGTTCGAAGTCGGGCACGCGTCCGACCCGAGCACCCAGATCCGCAAAGATCTCCTCTACCTCCTCGTCGTCCAACCGGGCGTCGGACAACTTGGTTCCCAACAGTTCCTCACCGGAGACCTCCACATCGAATTTTCTGGAAAGATGCTGAAGCAGTGCTTCGTTGACCATCCACTCCCCATCCAGAGACAGTTCGAAGTCCGACTCGGCGGCGCCGGTTCTGGCGAGGCCTGCGGGACACAGCAAAACCGGGGAAGCGGGTGTGGATTTCGAGGCGGTAGGGGTCCAGGTGGCAAAACCCTGGGCCAGAAAGAGGGTATGGACCCCCAGTTCCTCAAAGTTTTCCACCGCTTTGCGGTTGATGGTCCGCGCCCTTCGGACCGCTTCCTCGATGGTGTGATCCGCCTGGGGATGCTCCACCCTGTTGATGGGAAACAGTTTGCTCAGACGAACCTTGGAGCCGGGCTTGCCGGTGAGCAGTTTGCCAAGCGCCCCCGGAGCAGCCGGACTCAGATCCATGGTTCCTGCCTTGAGGTCCCGGTAGTAGACCAGACGGTTGCTGCCGGTCGGGTCAACCAATGCGGTGCGCCACTGTTGGGCGGATTCCTCAACCCGTTGCCTGCGATTCATACTCCGTCCTGCCATGGTAACCAAACCTGCTGGTCGGACATCATATGGGCGCGGAGTGACACTTCAACCAAGAACGGTGGCCAAGTAGGCCGCCCCGGAATGGGCGGCGCCGTCAAGCGCACCACCCGGCACGGACCGGCAGCAAAGAATCCGGCGGCAATAGAGGTGGTAGCCGTCTTCCCAGGGAGTGGATCACTTTTCATCCGGGAGGTGGGGTGAGCTCCATGGGTACGTGGCAGGCCGCCGAGCGCTTGGCGGCGTCCACCATCGCCTGGGCATGTCGAGCTTTCTCAAGATTCATCTCCGGCGCCGCGCCACGCCTTATCGAGCGAATGAAGTGATCCAGGGATGCCGCCAGGTCTCCCCCGACCCGGTCGAGGATCACCGGCCAGTGGGTGAGATCGGGCTTCGAGTATGCCTCGGCGTCCATGATCGACAACCCGTGATTGGAGCTGTCGACGAAGACGGCGCCACCGGTTCCAACCACTTCCAGGCAGGCGTCCAGACCGGCCGGGAGACGATTGGGCATCACCCAACTGGTTTCCAGAACGCCGATCGCGCCGCTGTCGAATCGCACCATCACCATGGCAGAGTCGTCGTGCCCGTAAGGAGCCAGGCGCCGAGAGGTAGTCTCTGCATAGACGCGGACCACGGGCGAGTCCGCCAGCCAAGCCATGACGTCCAAGTCGTGGATACCGGTGGAGATCAGAAGATCTGTCCACACCCCGTAGATGTCGGCTCCGAGGTATGACCCGCGCCTGCGGGTGAACATGGTGTGGATGTCCCCCAGCCTTCCACCGGCGGCCGCCGCTTTGGCCTCTGAATAACGAGGGTCGAATCGGAGGATGAAGTTCACCATGGTGAGGACGCCCGTCTCTCGCAGGTCGGCTATCAGGCGATCCGCCTCAGCCAGGCTGGGCGCCAGCGGTTTCTCGAGCAGCAGGTGCTTGCCGGCCTTCGCCAGGGGCATGGCGCTTTCGTAGCGAAAGTGCTCGGGCACGGACACCGATGCGGCGTCGAACCGGCACGCCGACAGCAGATCCGACACCTCTGTGAACCAGGGGACCCCCAATGGTTCGGCGACGGCTGCCGCCGTCTGGGGGTTGACGTCCACTATCCCCACCAACTCGGAGTAGGGATGCTCGGCGTAGATGCGAGCGTGGAGTGAACCGATCGCTCCGGCGCCCACCACCGCGGTTCGAAGCGCCCCCACCTCAACTCTCCCGTGGAGCGAAAGCCCGGTCGTGGCCCGGCATCACCGTACTCGGACGGAGGGCCTGGAGCCGGTCGAGGCTGGAATGCAGTTCCCGCAATTGCCCGCTGGTGTACCAGTGGGAGAACGTCCGATCCGTGTACTCCCGGCGGGTCATCACCGTGTCTCCCGCCACTACCACCCTCTCTCCGTCCTGGTTCTCAGCCATCACGCTGATGTGGCCGGGGGTGTGTCCCGGCGTCGAGATGGCCACCACCCCGGGCATCAGTTCCAGCTCCTCTCCCCTTCCCACCTCGATCAACCGACCCATCACCGCCAGGCGCGCCTCCGTATCGGCGGCGCCGTACAACTCCTCGCAGAAGTCGGCTTCTCCCTCGCCCAGCACAATGTCGACACCGGGAATGGACACGGCGCTGCCCATGTGATCGTGATGACAGTGCGTGCAGACCACCAGGTCTATATCCCCCGGGGTGAGTCCGAACCGCCTCAGACCGATGGCCAGCTGTCCGTAGAAGCCGGTGTGGGTGTTGCCCGGATCGACCAGGATGTTCTTCTCCCCCCTGATCAGCACGGTGGTGGAGACCGGCAGGAACCCGAGATTGGAGTCGAACAACATGTCCTTTTCCGGGTTGATCCCCATCATCAACTCCATCTCATCCAGGACAGCCTCGGTGTCTGCTGCGAAAAAGTAGACGACCTCATCATCCAACAATGTGAATCTCAAAACCACCGGCTGGATGACTACATCGATCTGATTACCCATTATTCACTCCTCTCTTGTCCGGGGTGGTCGAACTCCCGGACGGCTCTCTCGGAGACGGGATCCTGTCATCTCTCCACCCCGGCGGTCACCACCTCTGAGATGTTGCGCTGGAAAACCGCGGTGATGAGGATCACAGGCAGGGCGGTGATCACCGTGGCCGCCGCCAACTGCCCGATGGCGATGTCCATCGTCGACCGGAACAGCCCGAGGGTCACGGTGAGGATGGAAAGGTCGCTGGTGAAGAGCAACGGCGTCAAGAACTCAACCCAGGCGAGAATGAAGCCCAACAGGAGCCCGGCGAAAATCCCCGGCCGGAGCAGGGGAATGATTATGCGGAACATCAACTGGCGAAGCCCGGCGCCGTCGATCCGGGCCATCTCCTCCACCTCCACCGGAATCGCCCGGACGAACGATCCCATGATCCACACCATGAAGGGCAGAGTGAACGCCACGTAGGGAAGCACCAGCCCTATGTAGGTGTCGTAGAGTCCCAATTGCACCACTGCGATGAACAGGGGAAGCACGAACAACAGGGTGGGCAGGATGTAGATGGCGGCGAACCCGCCGAGAATGATTCTCCGCCCCGGAACCGACATCCGGTGCAGGGCATAGGCCGCCGGCACTGCGATAGCCACGGTCAGGAAAGCGGTCGCCAGCGCAACCACCAGGCTGTTCACCATCGACTCGGCCACCGGGATGCCCGAGGTCTCGTCGAAGATCCGCTGATAGTGCTCGGTCTCGATGTACGTGGGGACGAACGCCACGTCGGGGGAGCGAATGTCCGGTTCGGTCTGGATGCTGGTCAGGATGATCCCGTAGAGGGGGAAAGCGGTCACCACCAGAACCAAAAGGGCGGCGCCATACGTCAACACCCGTTTTAGGCGGCGTCCCGCAGATGCACCCACCAGCGCCACCATGGCTACGTCCCCGCCAGCTTCCGGGACCGGGCCAGCATCCATCCCAGACCGGCGATGACCACCACCGTCAGGGCAGACAAGAGGTAGGCGGTTGCCGCTGCGTTCCCGAAGTCGAACTGGACGAATCCCTGGCGGTAGGTCAGGAAATTGAGGGTGGTTGTGCCCCTGGTGGGCCCACCGCGGGTCAGAACGAAGATGGTGTCGAACACCTTCATCGCCCACACGAACAAAAAGATCACCACCGGCACCACCACCGGCAGCATCAGCGGGAAGGTCACATGGCGGAAACCCCGCCAGGAACCGGCGCCGTCGATGGCGGCCGCCTCCCGGACCGACTTGGGCACGATCTGCAGGCCGGCCAGGATGAACAGGGTGGCGAACGGAATCCACCTCCACACCTCGGTGATCAGCACCGAGTGAAGGGCGATGGTGGAACCGCCCAACCAGATTATTCCCCCTTCTCCCCCGAACGCCCTGATCAGTCCGTTGAGGAATCCGAATTCGGCGTGGAACATCTGCACCCACAGCACCCCGGATGCGACGGGCGGCACCGCCCATGGAAGCAGGACGGTCACCCTGAGCAGACCCCGACCGAAGAACGTCTTGTTCAGGAGGAGGGCTATCAGAAAAGACAGCACCACCGTAACCAGACAGAGCATCACCCCGAAGTAGATGGTGATCCAGGTCGCCTGCCAGAAGTGGGGATCGGTCAACTGGTTGATGAAGTTCTTCAACCAGACGAACCCCTCGATCCGGAACCGGGGGGACAGGTCTATCTTGGAGACGCTGTAGGCCAGGGTGGAGAGAGCCGGGTATGCGTACACCCCGCACACCACCAACACGGCCGGGGCCACCATCGCCGCCGCGACCAAGCGACCGCGGCGGCGAGTCCGGCTTGCCCGAACCTCGACCACCTGCCCTTGAGTGGTCATGGAGTCGGGCGCGGTTTTACGCTTCGTCCTGCCTTCGGGCTTCCAGGGTGGCCGCTGCGGCGTCGTCCAGCGCCTGCTTGGGCGACTTGTTTTGGGCCAGCACCTCGTGGATCTCGTCGGAGAGGAACTGGGTCCAGCGGGGACGGTCCTCGGACCATCCTCCTTCCACGGGATACTCGTAGGCCTTGGCCAGGGCCGGGTAGAACGGGAAGGCTTCCACGATGTCGGGTTCGTTCAGAACCCCGCTGTAGATGGAGCCCCATCCACCCAACGCCACCACTCTCTGGCCCTCGCGGGAAGAGATCAGGTCCAGCAGACGCCAGGCTTCGTCCTTGTTCTCGGCATAGACGGGAACTCCGAAGAACTCAGATCCGTCCACCGAGCCGCTGGTGACCACCGCCGGGTTGGGCGCGAATGCGCTGTGACCGGCGATCCCGGGCGCTGCGTCGGGAAGGGCCGCCACTCCCGCCACGAACGGCCAGGAGATGAACATGCCCCGCGTCCCGTCGAAGAAGCCGGGTGTGGCGTCGAACACCCAGGTGTAGGTATTGACGGCGGGATCGATGCACTTGTGGACGTGAAGCAGGTCGTGCAGCTTCTGGAGGGCTTCCACTCCTGCTTCGCTGTTGAAGGCCGGTTGCTGTTCCTCGTCGAGGAAAGTCCCGCCATGCATGTGAAGCATGCCGCCCCAGGTGAACAGAACGTGCTGGTCGGCCCAGGCGTCGGTGAGTCCGTAGTACTGGACTCCGTCCCGCTCCCCGGTCATGGCGATGGCGTATTCCACGAACGTGTCGTAGGAGTTGGGAGTGGAATGCCAGTCGAGCGGAGCGTCGGGATCGAGCCCTGCATCCGTCATGAGCTTCTTGTTCCAGTGCAGCAACTGACTGCCCATCGTCCACGGCACGGCCCAGGTCTCCCCACCGAACTCCACGGCGCCCATGCCGCGGGTCAACAGGTCCGGTTCGCTTCTCACCCGCTCATCCATGAAGGGACCGGCGTTGGTGAGCCATTCTCCCTGCTGAAGTTCAGCCCCAAGCGTGGCGGTGACGAACACTGCGTCCCAAGGCGAACTCTGAGCCAGGAAGGAAGTGGTCAGCTTGGTGCGCAGATCGGGGCTGGTGACCTCTTCCACGTTGGGGGCGAAGCCCACGCCGGCCTCGTGCTGCTCCAGCAGTTGCTTGATCGGGTCCATGTGAGTCCCGATCAGCACTCCCAACTCGCCGGTGAAGTCATCACCAGGCTCCGCACCTTCATCGGTGGGGTCCCCGCCGCCGCAGGCCGCCAAGAGGCCGGAAAGCCCACCCATTGCCGCAAAAGCCATGAGTGCCGACGTTCCTCCCAGGAACTGGCGACGGGTGACTCCGTAATCAGATCGTTTGGGTGTCAAGGTTTCCTCCTTGGTAGAGGTGCAAAGGTGTTCGACTTAAGCTACCAACAATCCTACGCCGGGAGTCCCTGAGCCGGAGTTTTGATGCCGTTCCCAGGAAAACCCCCCTTCTCGGCAGGCCGTACCATGACCGAAACCGCTGAAATGTTCAAAAAAGGCGTGTCCGGTCATCAATCGGGCAAGACAGCATCCTGGCCAAACGGACTGCAAAAGTTTGCATTAGACCCCATCCCCATAAAAACGTCGCAATAAGCCCTTATTCTCACAAAAACGTCGCAATACAAACAGAAACCGACGATATTGTTCCGCCAATGGCACAAACCTTCCATGCCCCCTGGCCTACCGGGCCGCTACCGAAGGACAGTTGAAGGCCACATTTGCCCTTTCCGATCCGAACGACGCCGCTCTGGTAGGCAAGCTAAAGCTGCCATGATCAGCAGCGCGCCATCTCCGGCTATCCGGAGAACGAGGAGGAACTCCCCGTCGGAGAGATCAACCGTTTGAAGGTTGTTCGCAAGCCTCTCGGAACAACTCCTCGATCTGTTCGAAGAAGTCCTCCATGCCTTCGTTGTCCTCGAGACCGTCCTCCTGGCCGGGCAGGCCCTCAAAGACGCCGGGAAGGTCAAGGGAATCCAGTTCGCAGTCCTCCAGGAACGTGAACCCGGGGAGCAACTCGCCGAACGGGAGTCTGAAGCCCCCGAGCGGCCCATCCTCTTCATCCCAAAAGCCCTCGTCATCGTCCCAGGAACCTTCGGGATAGGTCTCGGAATCCTTGTCGTCCTCCCCGTACTCATCACGGAACAGCCGGCCCTCGAAGTCGTTCCAGAAGTCATCTTCGAAGAACCGACCGGGCCCGAACCGCCTGTCTCCGGGAAGGTCGAAGCCTCCACTCTCGAGGTAGTCGCCCACCTCATCCACCACCTCCTCGATCACGTCGATGAACCGCTCCACCAACGCGAGCTCCCTATCGGAGAGGTAGGGACCTCCCTCACGCGGGCAGTCCTTCCATGAGAAGCCGCCCCTTTCGAATTCCTTGTTTCCACTCGGCTTCTTGCCCTCCCACTCCTCCTGGGAGTCCCCCGGCTTTCCTTCGGCAAAGCGGGACCAGAATCGCTTTCCCCCTGGCCACGGAGGCCCGTCCCCGTCCCATTCGCCGGAGGGACCCATCCGGAAGGAATGAACTGCGAACTGCCCACGCTCATCAGAGTCGCGTCCTCGGTCATCATCCATCCAGCGGTCCATCCCTAGTCCGATCGCCACCCCGACGCCGAGAGCCACCACTCCAACCACCAGTCCTCCCCAAAAGGACGGAGCGCGCAGGAACCCGAATGCCCGGCGGATTCGCTTCTTGGTCGGGGGTGTATCGACCTGCAGGGTCTCCTCTGCGGACGGCGTTTCTTCCAAACCCTGATCGGATGGCTCTTTCATGACTCTCCTTCGGCTTGACTCGTTTATCCCCTTGTACCGCATTCCGGATAAAGGGGGCGTAAAACAATCTTAAGGGCTGAGGGGTGCGCAGTGCACCGCCTCCCGATTACCCCGCCCGTCCATTGCCCCGCCTGGACGGAGAGGCTTTCACCAGCCGCCGGCGCTTCGGCGGGCGGAACCGGCCCGCCGACCTTCGGCAGGGTGGGACTCGATTCGCGTCGGCGCCCGACGCGCGACCTATTAACCTCTGGCTCTATGAATCGCATCTCAAACCGGATCGGAAGCATCGCCCCTTCGGCCACCATGGCGGTCTCCGCCCTGGCTCAGCAGATGAGGGAGGCGGGGCACGACGTTATCAGCTTTGGGCCGGGAGAGCCCGACTTCCCCACCCCCGACCACATCGTCGCCGCAGCCGCCAAGGCCTGCGGGGACGTCAGGAACCATCGTTACACGGCCACTCCAGGTCTGGCGGACCTGCGGGAAGCGGTGGCGGACTCCACCAACGCCAACTCGGGAGTAAACGTCTCCCCGTCGCAGGTCCTGGTCACCAACGGCGGCAAACATGCGGTGTTCGCAGCCTGCGCCACCTTGCTGGACCCCGGAGACGAAGTGATCGTCCCCGCCCCATACTGGGTCTCCTACCCGTGGACGATCCAGCTGGCAGGGGGAGTCGCCGTGCCGGTCCTCGCCGACCAAACCACCGGGTTTCAGGTGACCATCGAGCAGTTGGACCGGGTAGTCACCAAGCGCACCAAGGCCCTGATCTTCGTCTCGCCCTCCAACCCGACCGGCGCCGTCTACAGCCCCGAGATGGTGAGGGAGTTGGCTGCCTGGGCGTCGGAGCGGAACATCTGGGTGATAGCCGACGAGATCTATGAGCACTTCGTCTATGACGGGGCGGAGTTTTCCTCTATCGCTGCCTCCATGGACGACCGGTGGGTGATCGTCAACGGAGTGGCCAAAGCCTATGCCATGCCCGGCTGGCGGGTGGGATGGATGGTCGGACCACCTGACGTCATCAAAGCCGCAGGCGGCCTCCAGTCCCATTCCACCTCCAATGTTTGCAACATAGCCCAGCATGCCGCATTGGCTGCTCTCACCGGGCCGCAGGATTCGGTGACTCTGATGAGAGAAGCCTTCGACAGGCGGCGGCGAGCATTGTACGAGGCGCTGTCGAACGTCAACGGTATGGAGTGCATCATTCCGCAAGGCGCCTTCTACGCATTTCCCGACTGCTCGGGTCTCCTGGGACGGAGCCTCGGCGGCCGCACGGTGACCAACACCATAGAGTTGGCTACGGCCATTCTGGAAGACATCAAGGTGGCGATAGTGCCCGGAGAGGCGTTCGGCGCCCCCGGATTCGTTCGCTTCTCCTATGCCCTCTCCGACCACGACCTGGCCCGGGGGGCCCGGCGCCTCGCCGACTTCCTGGGATAGTCCTTCCCCGCAGGGAATCTGCACGGCGCGGGGGAACCTCGTGTCCCCTCTACTCTCCAAGCGGGGGATTTCGGCGGACCTTGTTCTGAGATGTACGCTCTGATGAATAGCAGAGAGGGCGACTATGAGCGGAGTCAGCGTCAAGGCGCAGATACTGGTCGAACCCCACACCCTGCGCGCCACCACGCTCGCCCGGCGCCCCATCCAAGAGGGCGGATGGCTGGCGGTGGAGGCCACCACTCTCTCGGGAATTGACGCTCAGGCCTGGGCGGGAGAGATTGCGCGGTTGACCTATCCGCTGATCCTGGGGCGACAGGTCGTGGGGAGGATCGCCGACAGCGTCAACGGGGACCTACCCTATCCGATCGGCTCCCGGGTGCTGGTGGAGCCGGTTATTCGATGCCGGAATTGTTCCTCCTGCCTGGCCGGCTTGTCCTTCTGCTCCCTGCGGTATCCGGTCAACGCCTACGGGTTGCTCCCCTCAACCGAACACCCGGGTCTGTGGGGAGGGATGGCCGAGACTCTCTATCTCGATCCCAACGCCCGGCTCCATCACATCAGCGACGACATCCCGGCGGTGACGGCCACCATCGCCCATTCGCTGGCTGACGGCTGGACCTGGGCGGTTCAAATACCCCGTCTCAGCCCGGGCGAGAACGTGCTGATCCTGGGCCCGGGTCCCCGTGGGCTGGCCTGCCTGCTTGCGGCGAAGAGCGCCGGCGCCGGATGGGTGGGGATCAGCGGGCTGGACGTGGACTCCGACAGGCTGGAAATGGCGCGCATCTTGGGCGCCGACCTGACAGTCAACGCAAGCGTCGAGGACCTGGCGATGGCAGTGGGAAACAGCCTCGGACAGCGCCCGGACCTGGTGGTGGACGTAACCTCCAATGACCCCGAAGCCATATACGTCGCCCTCGAGATAGTACGGGCGGGCGGGCAGGTGATGCTCGCCTCAACCAAAGGCGGGCGTCCCATCTCCTCGCTCTATTCCGATGTGATCGTCACCAAGCAGTTGAAGGTGGTCGGGGTGCTGGGGCCATCCCGGCAGGGGTTCGAGTGGGCAGTCCAGCAACTGGGGACAGACCCTCGGCTCGACACCCTGGTCAGCCACCAGTTCCCGCTGGACGAGTCCCACGTGGCCCTGGCCGCCGCCGCCGGTCGGTTGGGCCATGAAGAGCTGATTTCGGTGGCAATCAGCTTCTGAGACCCCGGTCGACAGCCCGAGCAGTGAAACGGGACACGCTTTCATCCGGCCGGCAACCATCCCGCTCATCGGTTTGGGCGTGGGTCGGATACGACCTGGCCAACACCATCTTCGCCCTCGGGGTGATCGGGCTCTACCTTCCCCAATGGATCGTGGAGAACGACCTCCCGGACTCGGCGTTGTCCCTGGCAACCGGTGGGGCCGGCCTGGTGGTGGCATTCCTGGCGCCCTGGGTGGGAATGCGGACCGACTACCACGGCAATAGGATCCCCGCCCTGGCGATCACCACCGGGATGGCCGTCTGCGGCAGCGCCCTGCTGGCCGTGGGACCGATCCTGCTGACCATGTTCATCTTCGGGGCGTCGCTGATCGGATTCCACGTCGGATCTGCGGTCTACGACTCTTTGCTGTTGGACGTCAGCACCCCCGAGACCCGCAGCCGCGTCTCCGGGATGGGGGTGGCGCTCGGGTATCTGGGGTCATTCATCGGACTCGGCATCGGGACCCTGGTCTTGGAGGTGGGTGGAGGATACCCGGCGGTTTTCCGCTCCCTGGCGTTCGGGTTCGCGGTGTTTTCCCTGCCCGCCTTCTTCTTGATCCAACCCGCACGCCCATCTCCGCCGAAAGGCGAACCCCCACCTTTGCGAAGGGTGATCGGTGACCTGTTCAGATCGTGGAAGGCCACCCGCCGGTATCCCAACCTGACCAGGTTCCTGGTCGGAAGGTTTTGTTATGCCGAGACGGTGAACACTCTCGTCGGGGGCTTCCTGGCTATCTACGCCACTGAAGAAGTGGGGCTGACCACTTCCGAGGTGACGGTCCTCCTGGGCGCCGCCATAGCCGCCTCCATGGCAGGCGGGTTCGTGGGCGGCGGGTTGGCCGAACGCCTGGGTCCGGGACGCGGTCTGCGACTGATTCTGGGACTCTGGGTGGTCACCATCGCCCTGGGCGTGACCGCGGCGCTGTCGGGCGCCGCGTGGTTGATCTGGGTGGCCGGGCTGTCAGGAGGCGTCTCGCTAGGAGGACTGTGGGCCACCGACCGGGTGGTGATGACCGGCCTCTCCCCACCCGAGCGGGTTGGCGAATTCTACGGCCTCTACGCCACGGTGGGGCGTTTCGCCGCAGTCCTGGGCCCCTTGCTCTGGGGCTTCATCGTGGATGTCCTCGGAATGAGCCGTCATGCCGCCATGGTCTCTTTGATACTCATCGGCCTGACGGCCCTCTGGGTGCTGAGGGGAATAAACCCCGGCCCCGGCTACGAGGCCGTTTCCTCTGACGAAGACTCGGAAGGAAACACCATGGAGACGGACCCGCCGAGCGCTCCGTTGGGCACGTAGTAGATCACTCCTTCGTCGTCACGGAGGATTGTCACCCGGGGGCGGATGTCGATCACCTCTCCGGTCGCCGTCCCGCTTTTGATCCGGTCGCCGATGCGGTACTGGTCCTCGAGCAGGATGAAGAACCCCGAGATGACATTCTGCACCAGGCCCCTCGCACCCAAGCCGATCGCCACGCCTGCGGCGGATGCAACCCCCAGGAATGGCGCCAACGGCAATCCCCACACCGCGATGATCATCAGGCCCGCGGTAATGACCAGGGAGATCATGACGATTCGACGCACCAGCGACCACAAGCTCGCGGCTCTGGCGCCGTGCTCGGGTCCACGTTCCGCCATCTCTGCGACAACCCTCTCCCCCGCCCGCTTTATGGCCGCGTAACCGATCCACAGCCCCACCACAGTCACCAGGGTCCCGATCGTCTCCTCTATCAATGCCCATTCGGTGATTGCTTCCATGATCCGGCGGTCCTGTTCTGATCGAGGGTGTTTTAGGAGGTCCAAATAGTCCGTCCTGGTACCTACACTTTACCGGGTTATCCTCTTGTTTGTCCGTTCGCGATGTCCCGTACTTCCCGGCTGCTGCTGATCGTTCTGATCTGCATGACCGCCCTGATAGTGGCCGGTTTGGGCAGTTATGCGGCTTGGAGCCGATCCCACCAGGGAGTGGTTCTCGGATCCGTGACAATCTCGGGAGTGAGCCTCGACGGCCTGGAGAGGAGCGAGGCTGAAGCCAAATTGTCGGAGATAGAGTCACGGCAGGGGGAAGCGGTGATCGAAATAGTGGTCAACGGGGAAACGTCCACCGTTACGGCCGCCGAATTCGGCTACAGCCTGAACATCGGGGAACTGGTCGACCTGGCGATGCGAAGCGAAAGGGAAGGAAGTTTCATCACCAGGTGGAGGCGGTGGCTGAGGAGTCCTTGGGACGACCCCATTCCCCTCGAGTTGTTTCCCACGGCCACCATCGACCAAGCCTTGGTGGAGGACTACGTCAAGGTCTTGGACCAACAGCATGGGGTGCGGCCCATGGAGGGAGACCTGGAGTTTGTCAATGGCCGGCCCGTTCCCAGCTACCCGTCTCCGGGCTGGTTGCTGGACAGTGCCGAGGCTGATATGGAGATCCGGGCCGCAGCTCTGAACGGGGGCGGAACGGTGAGATTGAACACGGTGTTGGTGGAGCCTGACACCGACATCGAACAGATCGCCGACGCCGTCGCGGCCGTGGAACAATGGATATCGGGCCCGGTGGTTTTGAGGGATCCCGACAGTGACGCCGAGTTGGTTTTCACCGCCGAGGAGATAGCCGACGCCACAATCCTCAGTTTCGACCTGAACCGGTCGCCATCACTGCGGTTGAGCATCGACCGGAGGCTCGTGACCCGCAAGGTGTCGGCCATAAACGATCGCGTGAGCACCCCTCCTGTCAACGCATACTACGAAATCGACGAGAACGACCGGGTGATCATCTATCCGTCCGAGACGGGGATCGGAATCGACGCCGATGCAGTGGGCGCCCTGTTGGAAACCCTGGCGGCGGGCAGCGACCGCCAGGGAGTGATGACCAAAGTCGCCGGCACCCAACCCCACGTGACCACAGCAGACATCGAGAACCTGGGAATCCGCCATCTGGTGTCCCAATACACGACATATCACGATTGCTGCGCGCCCCGGGTTGCGAACATCCAACTGTTCGCCGACCGGGTGAACGACGCGCTCGTGCCGCCCGGGGAGACCTTCAGTCTCAACCGGCATGTGGGAGAGAGAACCGAGGAGGACGGGTTTGTGGAGGCGGGCACGCTGGTGCGGGGAGAGTTGACCGACACCGTGGGCGGCGGTGTAAGCCAGTTCGCCACCACCTTCTACAACGCGGTGTTCTGGGGAGGGTACGAGGACATCACCCACAAGACCCACAGTTTTCACTTCGCCCGCTATCCGGAGGGTGTCGAAGCCACCATCAACTGGCCCGAGGTGGACCTGGTCTTCCGCAACGACTCTCCCTCCCATGTGCTGATCAGGACCGAGTACACCGACACCTCCATAACGGTGAAGTTCTTCGGTGACAACGACGGACGCATAGTGATCGGGCGGTGGAGGAACGGGGAAGGCCGTTTGAGAGTCGTTTCCCCGGGAGGACCCCGGGCGCGGGTGGTTTCGGCCATGACTTCGGAACGCACCGAGGAACGGGAGCCACCCGAGGCTCTGTACCGCGCCAACCCGGAACTGGCCCCGGGCGAGGCTGATGAAATCCAGACCGCCAAACCCGGATGGACCGTGCGGGTGACTCGGACCGTCAAACAGGGAGAGGACACCCAGAACCGAATCTGGACCGTCCGATACGTACCCCGCCAGGAGATAGTGGAGATGCACCCGTGCCTATTAGCCTATCTGACCGAGGCGGGCGTGGTGACGCTGCCAGAAGAGGAGGAAACAGGCGCCGGGGCGGGAGAATCCCCCGCCACCGGGGAGGAAGCGGTGTGTCCCGAACCGGAGGAGGCCGATGTGGCGCCGGTGCTTCCCGAGGAACTGACCGACCGCTTTCCCGAACTGCTGCACGAGGAGGAAGGCCAGCTCCCCTTGGACGAAGAGGACGGTCAGAGTCCCGTCGAGGAAGAGGAGGAACAGGCCCCCGTCGAGGAAGAGGAGGAACAGGCCCCCGTCGAGGACAGCGACCAGTAGGGCTGTCATCCAACCGGGAGAACAGCCATCCCCCTATTCGGCGGGGTAGAAGAGAAAGAACTCCGCGATGGACTCCGACACCCGCTCGACCTGCCCTCCCGTCCATCCCCCGGAACGCCGCAGCGTGAGGGTGTTGGAGAGGGTGAACACCCGGTTGATGTGGGGATCGAGGTCCATGAGGCGGACCGAAAGGCGAGCAGGAAAGGTCTTCTGGGACCGGGCGGTGTCCGAGTCGCCATAGCTCTCCCCGTCCTGGCCCCCCAAGGTCCGGTTGGTGTCGACCACCAGGACGTCGCCGATCATCTCCGTGGAGAGGATCTCTATCTGCTGTCCCAAGCGTTCCCTTTCATCTTCGCCCGGGAGATTCTAGCCCGCGACCTCGGCCAACGCCCGGACCCTCCGTGATCGACCCGTAAAATGCGCCGACCAGTGTCATCTGTTCAGTCGCGGCTACCGACCGCCCTTTGCGGTGGAGCGAAGGAACGTCGATGCCGTTCTCCTATGGACTGGACCTTGAACAGGTTGGTGGAGGCGTCCTGGTTGGGAGGGGTGCCCGCCACCATCACCACCAAGTCGTCCCTCTCACAAATCCCCTCCTTCTCCAGGATCTTCTCGGCTGCCGCGAACATCAGGTCGGTGTGGTCTCTCCGGCGAAACTCGAGGGGAGTGACTCCCCGGAATAGGGCCGCCTGTCGCAGGGCGCGGACCACGGGGGTGAAGGAAATGATGCGGGCCCGGGGACGGTATTTGGAGAGGAGCAGGGCGGTGGACCCTGACTCGGTGAAGGCCACCAAAGTGTCGATGCCGAGGTTGTGAGCCGCGTCCACGGCAGAACGGGCCACCGCCGAAGCGGTGCCGCCGCCCGCGGTGATATAGGGCACCCCCGGATCGCCTTGGTCTTTCAGAAGCTCCCTTTCCATCTCGGCGCAGATCTCCGACATCACCTCTGTCGCTCGGATGGGGTAGTCCCCCACCGCCGTCTCGGCCGACAACATCACCGCATCGCTGCCGGCGGCCACCGCCGTGGCCACGTCGGTCACTTCCGCTCGGGTGGGTCGAGGCGAGCGGGTCATGGACTCCAGCATCTCGGTGGCAGTGATGGAAATCAGCCCCGCGCGGTTGGTGCGTCGCAGGATATCCGCCTGCACAATGGGAAGCCGGGCCAGGGGAAGTTGCACACCGAGGTCGCCCCGGGCCACCATCACCCCGTCCGCCTCGGCCAGGATCTCATCCAGGTTCTGATAGGCTGCCGCCAACTCCACCTTGGCAATGACCGGCGCCCCGCCGGCCAGTTGCTTGAAGGCACGGACATCGTCGCCGGTCCTCACGAAGGATGCCGCCACGTAGTCCACCTCCAGTTCCCTCCCCAACTCCAGGTCGGCCCGGTCCTTTTCGGTTACGGGAGGCAGTTGCAAGAGGGTCTCGGGGAAGGCCACCCCCTTGCCGCTGGTCAGTTCTCCCCCCCATCTGACCTCGGCCACCAGCCGGTCCTGGAGTCTCTCCACCACCGTCATCCTGATCAGACCGTCGGCCAGCACCACTCCGTCTCCCTCTCCCAAGTCCTCGAGCAGCCTCGGATAATTGATGGGAATGATCCGGCGGTCCCCCGGGGGCGCCTGCCCGGGAACCAGGGAAACGCGGTCGCCGGGGCGCAGGGAGATCCCCTCCTCCGTCACCGTCCCGACCCTCAGCTTGGGACCCGATATGTCCTGGAGGACCGCCACCGTCTTCTTCTGGCGCTGCCCGGCCTCTCTCACCCACTCCACGAACCGGCGGTGGAGATCATGGTCGCCATGGGAAAAGTTGAGGCGGGCCACGTCCATTCCGGCCGCCACCAAAGCCCTGATCTTCTCGGGCGACGCCACCGCCGGTCCCAGTGTGGCGACGATCTTTGTGAATCTCTCCATCGACAACCGGAACCCTACCGAATCGGGGGCATGACTATGGCTCGAATATCTGACCTCCGTACAACTCCAGGTTCGCCCTTCCCACAGCCTCCCGTCCACTTTCGGATCCCAGCCACTCGACGAATGCCAAGGACTCATCGGCCACCGGAGAGCCCCTCACCGCTATAGCCCGATAGGGGTTCTCCAGCCCGGCCGGCGCCAGGGCCGCGTCCACCAGGCCGGTGGTCTCCTCTGCGATCAAAAAGACGCTCAACTCCACCAGGACGAAGGCCTCCCTCTGGGAAGCCACCTGCAGCGTCAAACCCATTCCCTGCCGCGTCTCCACATACCACTGCATGCCGGTCGGATCCACCCCCGCCCGATCCCAGATCTCCCTCTCCACCTGGTGGGTCCCCGACCCGTCAGCCCGGCTGACGAACAGGTGACCTTGCCCGGCGATCCTTCCGAACGCTTCCACGGCGGACAGTCCCCTCAACTCCCCGGACTCCCGCCGGGGCCCGGCGAGGATGAACCGGCTCGAGAACACTTCCGCCGCCAACTCCGCCCTTCCCTCGGATATGAAAATCTCCTCCAGCGAAGGGTCATGGGTGATGGTCACGTCGGCCGATCCCGCCTCCGCCAGAGCCAAAGCCCGGGCAGAAGGTGCGCCCACCACGCTCAGTCGAACGTCGGGACGCCGCGCCTCATAGTCGTCGCTCACCCTTTGCAGAAGCCCTCCGTCCACCAGTGTGGTACCCGCCACCACCGTCACCCTGGTCTCGTCCGGCGAGCATCCCGTCAATACTCCCACCGCCAACCCGGCCGCCAAGACCGCTGTCAGCCAGGACCGGCTTCCCATCTCTCAGCCGCCGGGGAGCAGCCGCACCGCGGACGCCTTCACCCCGGTCACCACTGTCGAGCCGATATCGGGGCCCATCTCGTCCATCGCCCCCGGAGTGATCACCGCGATGACCTCCACTGCCCCCACTTCCACCTTCAACTCCACCCAGCGACCCCCCTGACGGATCTCCGCTACCCTGCCCGCCCAGCGGTTACGCACCGAGCCGGACCCTTCCCCGGCGCCCAGCATCGCCACCGACTCCCCCCTGAACAGCACCCGGCAGGGAGCCCCGATCTCGATGTTCCCGACACCCCAAACCTGGATCGACCCCACCTTGGCAACCGCGAAGCTTCCCCTCCGGGCCACCCCTATGCCCTCCCAAAGATTGGAGACTCCCACCACCGCCGCCACCCGCGAGTCGCTCGGGTGAGACAAGACCTCCCCCAGAGGTCCCTGCTGGCGCAACCGTCCCTCCACCAGTACCGCCATGTGGGTGCCCAGCGCGGCCGCTGTCTCCAGATCGTGCGTGACGATCACAGCTCCCCGTTCACCCACCGCCTCGGCGATCAGGCCGGCCACCGCAGCGCGGTCCTCGGCGTCAATCGGCGCCAGCGGCTCATCCAGAAGCACCCACGGCTCTGGCCGGGCAAGAACGCGGGACACGGCGATCCTCTGTCTCTCCCCTCCGCTGAGAGGGGCGGCGGGCTCCGACAGCCGGTCTCCCATTCCCAGTCGGGCGGCGAGTTCTGTGGCCCGGGCGTATTGACGGGCATCCAGACCCAACCCCAGGTTCCAACCGGTCCCTCCCCGGAAGAGGTGGGGAGACTGGGGCAGGTAGGCGCATTCCCATTCCGGTCCTCCGGGGAGGGTCCCCGCCAACAGCCTCAGCAGGGTGGTCTTGCCGGCTCCGTTGGGCCCGAAGATCACCGTCCGGCGGCCTTCCACCAGCTCCAGTCCATCCACGTTCAAGACAGGGTTACGACCGGGGTAACGCAAAGAGACTCTCATGGTCCGTCTCCTCCCAGCCGGCCCACGGCTATGTTCACTCCCAGGGCGATGACCAACAGCACCGCGCCTGCGGCCACCGCCGCTCCGAACCGCGCCTGGCGCGACTCCTCAACGATCAGGGTGGTCAACACCCGGGTCTCCCCCAGGATGTTTCCGCCCACCACCAGCACCGCACCAACCTCGGCCACCACCCTCCCGAAAGAAGCCGCCACCGCGGTAGCCACCCCGGCCCGGGCCTCCCGCACCGCAACCAATCCCCGCGCCACCCGCCCCAGCCTCAGGGCGGCCAGCTGCTCCATCGGGACCATGCCCAAACCTCTGATGGACCCCGAGACCACCCCGGCGGCAACGGGAGTCGCCAGGATCACCTGAGCGATCACCATTGCCGTCGGGGTGAAGATCAGACCCAGACCACCCAGGGGACCCGATCGCCAGAACGCCAGCAGGAGAAGAAGGCCGGCCAGCACGGGCGGGAACCCCATACCGACGCTCACCGCCAATCGCAGTACTCCTCTTCCCCGAAACCGGCCTAGTGCAAGAGCCGCTCCCAGGGGAACCCCCAGCAGCACGCCGATCCCGGTGGAGGCTGCGGAGACGGCGAGAGTGAGAGCCACCACCATCCAGAGTTCGGGACCGGCTCGGGACAGGACCTCGACCGCGTCCGCCAATACTTCCCACAGGAATTCCATCCTGGCTCCACCCTCAGCGCCGATGCAAAGACCGGCCCGACGAGCTGCGCCGGGAGTAGGCCAGGTAGCAGAGAGTCCCGACGGTGGCCACCGGAACGCTCCACATCAGAAACATATGTACCCCGCGGCGCATGGCGATGATGCTAGCTCTGAGGACTCTCCCGGGCCCGGCCGCCAAATGAAGGGACCCCTGACTTTCCGGCATCCTATTCTTGGGGCCGCGCCCATCCCGGAGAGTCATTGGCCGCCAAGACGGCATCCAGAACCTTTTCCAAGCGAACGGTCGGTTTGGGGCTGGTCATTGTCGTTCTGGTCGGCCTGACCGCCAGGGAGATGATGTCGGGATCGGCCCCGGAGACTTCCGAAGACGGAGGCCTGGTAATAGGAACACTGTTCCCCATTACCGGAGATCTGGCCTCTTTCGGCCCAACCCTGACAGCCGCCGCCCGGCTGGCGGCGGAGGACATCAACGCGGCCGGGGGGGTACTGGGCGCCGAGGTCACTGTCTACGAGGCCGATTCGGGAGACCTGAGCCAGGATGTGGCCAACCCCGAGGTAGACCGGCTTCTTGCCCTGGGGGTGGATGCGATCGTGGGCGCGGCCAGTTCCGCAGTCTCCAAGCTGGTCATCGACAAGATCACCGGCGCCGGAGTCATCCAGTTCGCCCCATCGAACACCTCCCCCGACTTCACCACCTACCCCGACAACGGGCTCTACTTCCGCACCGCCCCTCCCGACCTGCTGCTCTCGGAGATGACGGCGCAGCTGATGGCGTCGGAAGGCGTAGAGACAATAGGGGTGATCTACCGGCAGGAGTCCTACGGAACCGGGCTGGCCGTTGCCTTTCGCGACAGCTTCGGGGCACTGGGAGGGGTAGTCGATCCCTTCATCGCCTACGCCCCCGGCACCGATAGCTTCGACGCCGAGGTGGACCTTCTGGTGGCCGCCGATCCCGACGCCGTGTTCGTCATCGGCTTCGAAGAGGCTGCTGCATTGGTGACGACCATGCACGAACGAGGCATCGGGCCCACCTCCGACACCATCGTTCACGGAACCGCCGGCCACATCGCCAGCATCGGCGCAGCCGTGTCCGATCCCTCCATCCTCACCGGGATGCGGGGCGCCGAGAACTCGGTGGACCTCAGGACCATCAGCCACTTCACGGACCGGCTCGAGACCGCTTACGAAGGGGGAGTGCACGGCATCTACGGCTACGGCGCCGAGACATACGACGCACTCATCATCACCGCCCTCGCCGCCGAGGCGGCCGGTTCCACCGACCCCACCCTCATCGCCCGGCAGATCAACGACGTGACCCGGACGGGCGTCAAGTGCCGCAGCTTCGCTCAATGCCGGGACCTGATCGCGGCGGGAGAGGATCCCGATTACCTGGGAATCGGAGGAGACTACGAATTCGTGGACGTCGGAGAGCCGTCTGTGGCCAACTACCGGATCCTCACCTACAGCGGGGACTCCCGTCCGGACCAGAGTCTCGATGAGTACATCACCTACGGGCGATAGCGCCGGTCGACCAGCCGGGTCCCCCGGTTACAACCGAGTGGACAGTATCTCGTTGACCGCTCGAGGGTCGGCGCGACCGGAGGTGGCTCTCATCACCTGACCCACCAGATACCCCCGCACCTTGCCTTCCCCCGCTCGGTAGCGTTCCACCGCCTCGGGATTGGCGGCCATCACCTCTTCCACCACTTCTTCCAAGGCAGTGCGGTCCGAAAGCTGCAGGAGATTGCGCGCGGCAGCCACCTCGGACGGGCTCCCCTCCCCGTCCATCACACCTTCCAGGACCTCGCGGGCAGCCCCGGCGGACACGCGGCCTTCGCCGACCATCCGGGTCAGATCGGCGATCTGGTGTCCCCGGAGCGGAACATCCTCGGGCGAGGCATCCCTGCGCCGGAGAGAGGCGGTCACTTCGCCCGTCACCCAGTTCCCCGCCGCCACGGCGTCGGCGCCGCACTCCACGGCATCCTCGAACAGGCTCCTGAGTTGTGGATCTGAAGAAGCAAGCACCCGGGCCGCGGCGGGCTTGACTCCCATCCCCCGGTAGCGATCCCGGCGAAGAGCGGGCAACTCGGGCAGAAGAGAACGGGCCCTCTCCACCCAGGAGCCGTCAAAGACCATGGGCACCAGGTCCGGCTCGGTGAAGTAACGGTAGTCGGAGCTTCCTTCCTTGGTGCGCATCCCGTGAGTCACCTCCCCTTCCTCGTCCCAGTGCCGGGTCTCCATAACCACCCTCTCACCGGCTCTGACCAGGGCGGTCTGCCGGTCGATTTCCGAGCGAATCGCCTTCTCCAGCGACCGGAAGGAATTCATGTTTTTGATCTCCACCTTCATGCCCAGCTTGGGGCTTCCCTCCGGGCGGATGGAGACATTGGCGTCGAATCGGATGGAGCCTCTCTCCATCCGGGCGTCGGAGACCCCGGTTTCGACCACGACGGCCCGCAACTCCTGGGCATAGGTTCGCGCATCGGCCGCGCTTTGCAAATCCGGGCGAGAGACGACCTCGACCAGGGGAGTGCCGGCCCGGTTGAAGTCCACCAGGGTCTCCGCCGCGGAGTGGATCCTCCCCCCTTCGCCGACATGCACCGACTTGCCGGTGTCCTCCTCCATGTGGACCCGCTCGATCCCCACCCGGAACCGGCTCTCCTCCGACTCCACGTCCAACCAGCCGTCCACGCACACGGGAACGTCGAACTGGCTGATCTGGTAGTTCTTGGGCAGATCGGCGTAGTAGTAGTTCTTGCGATGGAAGACCGAGCCCGGGTTGACCCGACAGTTCAGGGCCAGTCCCAGCCGGATGATCCTCTCGACAGCCTTCCGGTTGGGCACAGGAAGCGATCCGGGCAGGGCCAGGCACACCGGGCATACATGGGTATTGGGGGGATCGCCGAAGGACACCCGGCATCCGCAAAACATCTTGGAGTCGGTGTCCAACTCCACATGGACCTCGATCCCGATCACCGGTTCCCAGTTCAAAGCGGCGCCCCCGGCGGTGGGGACATGGCCGGAGGCGGGACGGCGTCAAAGCCTGCCAGCCTCTCCACCTCAGCCGCCACGGCCATCATCAGCCGCTCCCCGAGAGCCGGCGCCATCACCTGAAACCCTATGGGAAGGCCCAGGGAGTCAAGGCCGATCGGCACGGAGACGGCGGGATGGCCCGACAGGTTGGAGGGGATGGTGCATATGTCGCTCCGGTACATGGTCAGGGGATCCTGCGTGCGCTCGCCCAACCGGAAGGCGGTGGTCGGACTGGTCGGGGAGACAAGCGCATCCACCTTGCGGTAGGCCTCCTCGAACTCGGTTTGGAGCAGGGACCGCACTCTCTGAGCCTGCCCGTAGAAGGCGTCGAAATAGCCGGCCGAGAGGGCATAGGTCCCCAACAGGACCCGTCTGATCACCTCCGGGCCGAACCCCTCGGCGCGGGTCTCGGACATGGTGGCCGAGGCGGTGGGACCCTTGACGGACAGCCCGTAGCGCATCCCGTCGAACCGGGCCAGATTGGCCGAGCACTCGGCGGGGGCGATCAGGTAATAGGCCGAGAGCGCCACATCGAACAGCGGTAGGGAGACTTCCATCACCTCCGCCCCCCGGGCAGCCAGCTTGTTGAGCATCTGCTCGGTGGCTTGCGAGACCTCGGGCTGGTACCCGTCCCCTCTGAGTTCCTTCACCACTCCCAGCCTCAGCCCGTCCACGCCCCTGTCCAGGCTCCCCGCAAAGTCCGGAACCGGTCCGGCATAGGAAGTGGCGTCGGCCGGATCGTGACCGGCCACCGCGGACAGCAGGAGCGCTGCGTCCCGGACGGTACGGGTGAGCGGCCCGATCTGGTCCAGCGACGAAGCGAACGCCACCAACCCGTACCGGCTGACCAATCCATAGGTGGGCTTCAACCCGACCACTCCGCACAGGGAGGCCGGTTGGCGAATGGAGCCGCCGGTGTCCGAGCCCAAGGCGGCGATCGCCGAACCCGCCGCAACCGCAGCCGCCGAGCCCCCCGACGACCCCCCGGGCACCCGGCCGGTATCCCAGGGATTGCGGGTGGGCCCGTAGGCCGAGTTCTCGGTGGAGCTGCCCATGGCGAATTCATCCAAGTTGGTTTTCCCGACGATCACCGCTCCTGCTTCCCGCAGACGGGCCACTGCGGTGGCGTCGTATGGCGGCCGATAACCGGCGAGAATCTTGGAAGAGCAGGTGGTCTCCAACCCTCGGGTGCACATGTTGTCCTTCACGGCCACGGGGATGCCGTGGAGAGGCCCCCGGTCCTCCTCCCTGTCCAACTCTTCGTCGGCCTGACGGGCGGCCGCCATGGCGCCCTCCCGGTCGAGGTTCAAGTAACAATGCAACTCCGACTCGGTCATCTCGGCACGGGACATCACCGCGGCCAGCAACTCCACGGCGGTGGTCTCCCCCGAACGCAACGCCGCGCCTGCGGAGGCGATGGAGAGCGGTGCGGAGGGCATCGTCGGGTCAGTCGAGGGCCGGTGACGTCACGAAGAACCCATCCCGGCTTTCCGGCGCCATCTCCAACACCTCATCGCGGTGGAGAGAGGGGCGCACCTCGTCGGCCCGGAACACGTTGGTCTGTCCCAGCGGGTGACCAAGCGGAAGGGCGGCTGAGGTGTCCACTTCCTGCACCCGGGAGGCATGGTCCAGAATGACCCCCAACTCCTCCCGGTACCGGTCCAATAGGTCCGGCGACAGCGCCAGCCGCGCCAGGTTGGCGACATGGGCGACATCCACATCTATCGGCATAGGAGAAGCAGTTTAGGAAAAACCTCTCGGTTCCCCGCTAGCTTGATGGACATGAGCGAAAGCCGCGCCGGCTCCCCCGATCACCGCCGTCTGCTCCTGGGAGTGGCGGTTCTCTGCCTCACTGTCGCATCGGCGCTGACATGGTGGCAGGGCCATCCGGAGACTGCTTCCGTACTGCTCCGGGCTGACATCCTGCTGGCGGCGGTGTGGCTGGCTTACCCTGCTCTCAGTTCCATGAGATGGGGGGTGGCCTTGGCGGTGGCGGGAGGCGGGTTGCTGCTTCTGACCAGATGGCGTCTGATGGCAGGGTTGATCTTCGTCGCCCTGGCCCTGGCGCTTTTGTGGGGAAGGATAAGGGGAAGGGGCGCCCCCTAGTCCCCGCCCCCCGGACATCCCCCAACCCAACGGCACAGCAATGGAGCCAAATGAAAGCAGCCACCAATTACACCGGAACGCCGG
>VXSV01000091.1 GCA_009837815.1 Acidimicrobiia bacterium | reverse complement strand
AGGCGCCGCCGTCGTGGCGGGCGCGGCTTCGGTGGTATCGGTTTCGTCCCCTCCGCAGGCTGACAACACCAACAGCAATGCCGCCAGTACGGCAATCGCTCGAACGCTCCCAAGTGACGAAGACTTGGGAACTCTGAGATTGGTCATGCTAAAAGGCTTCCTTTCCTAGGTACCGGCTCTCACAAAGCAATAATGATAATCATTATCTGTTCATCATATTATCATACGGACCGGCCCGGGGACAATGCAAGAGCAGAGGCTGAGGGCTCACCCCGTCGTCAACCTGCCGACCACACACCGGGAAGCCGCTCAACATCCTCCATAGGGACGACACCGCAGAGACGCCGACAGCGATTCGAAGGGCTCTGCAGGGTCTGGGGTGCCCGCCGGCGGTCTGGTTAGGTGAGTGCCGGTAGGCCGGACTACTCGCAGATGACGCCTGAGACTATTCGCTCCTCCTTAGCCAGGAAGGAAATCCGGAGGGCGCCGGCGCGCCGGCGCCTCGATCAGTTCGATGATCACGCCCAGTTCCGGTTCGGTGTCGATGTAGGCGAATCCTCCGTCTCCGTCCAATCCGTGGCCGAAGCCTGCCTGCAGGATCTGGTACCCGGCATCTTGCATCACCTCTACCTCGGTGGCGATCGAGTCGACCATGATCCCCAGGTGGTGGAGACCCTCCCCCCGTCGCTCCAGCCAATCCTCGTAGATGTTGGGACCCCCGAGTGATTGGACCAACTCGATCTGCGGATTGGCGCCGGTCCAAGCGACCTTCATTCGATAATCAGCCGGCTCCCCCAGGTAACTGAGCGAGCGGACGTTGTCGGATGAGTAGACGAATCCATTCCAGCCCTTGAGACCCCACATCCCGATGTACATGTCGAGGGCGCGATCGATGTCCCTGACTACTATGCCGATCTGCCCCACCGGCCTCCCACCGAGGATGGGGACCTCTCGGGAAGCTGTTTCGCCGAACCCACTTGCCGACATCATCTCTCCGGTCTAGTCGCTCCTTGGGAAGCCCAGGTCGACTCCTCGGTGCATCGGGTCCGCCCAGCGGCTGGTAATGACCTTCTGTCGGGTGTAGAAGTGCACGCCCTCGGGCCCGTAGATGGCGTGGGTCCCGAAGATCGAGCTCTTCCAGCCGCCGAAGGAGTAGAACGACAGCGGAACCGGTATGGGAACGTTGATCCCGACCATGCCCACCTGCACCTCGTTCTGGAACTTGCGGGCGGCGCCGCCGTCGCTGGTGAACACGGCCGTCCCGTTTCCGAACGGATTGTCATTGATCAGCTCGATGGCCTCCGTATAGGAGTCGAGGCGGACGGTGGAGAGGACCGGCCCGAAGATCTCGTCGGTATACACCGACATCTCCGGGGTGACCTGGTCGAACAGGGTGGGTCCCAGGAAGAAGCCATCCTCGTGGCCGTCGACTTGGAAGTCCCTGCCGTCCACCACCAGCTTGGCGCCCGCCTCCTCCCCGGCGTCGACGTATCCGGCGACACGGTCCTTGGCTTCCTTTGTGATCAGGGGCCCCATCTCGGACCCATCTTCGAAGCCGGGCGCCACCTTGAGGTCGGCGATCCGCTCCTCTATCTTCGGAATCAAAGCATCGGCGGCGTCGCCGACGGTCACCACCACCGAAATCGCCATACACCGCTCCCCGGCGGATCCGTACCCGGCCGACACCGCCGAGTCGGCGGCGAGGTCCATGTCGGCGTCGGGCAGAACGACCATGTGGTTCTTTGCCCCGCCCAACGCCTGGACACGCTTGCCGTGCCCGGTTCCATTCTCATACACGTAGCGGGCGATCGGCGTGGACCCTACGAAGGAAACCGCGGCGACATCCGGATGGGTGAGCAGCGCATCGACGGCGACCTTGTCACCGTGAACCACGTTGAACACCCCGTCGGGAAGTCCCGCTTCGGCGAACAACTCCGCCGCCATGACCGACGCCGAAGGGTCCTTTTCCGACGGCTTCAAAATGAAAGTGTTGCCGCAGGCCACGGCTATCGGATACATCCACATTGGAACCATGGCGGGGAAGTTGAACGGCGTTATGCCCGCCACCACACCCAGTGGCTGTCGGATGGTGAACGTGTCAACACCGGTTGAGACCTGCTCGGAGTACTCGCCCTTGAGGAGATGGGCGATATTGCAGGCGAATTCCACTACTTCGAGGCCTCTTTGAACTTCTCCCAGGGCGTCGTCGAGCGTTTTTCCGTGCTCGGCCGTGATCAGCCTCGCCATGTCGAGCCGTCGGGACGCCATTAATTCTCGAAACGCAAACATGATGTTCTGGCGTCTGGTGACCGGAAAGCGACCCCACTCGGCGAACGCATCTCGGGCGGTTGACACTGCGGCGTCGGCCTCCGCCAGGTCGGCGAATGCCACGGCAGCGGTCTGCTGGCCGGTGGCCGGGTTGTAGACCGGTCCCGTCCTGTCTGAAGCCCCCGTCCAGGGAGCCCCCCCGATCCAATGGGTGATCGTGTCCATCACTTGTCTCCTCCGCTCAAGAACCTAAAACGCCGATACGCGGCCATTTTACGAAGCCTGCAGCGAACCGTCTCCGCGCGAAAAGCGCGCCAGGCCCGGAATTATATCAACCGCGGCAGGGCCCCTCGACCCCGCGATGCAATGAGTCACTTGCAGGACAGAATTGTGGCGGAGAGGTCCCTTCAGTAGACGCCGGGAAAGATCCGGTACTTGACCCGATCCTGGTATTCGGCCCACTTCTCGGGGCCGTATTTCTCGGCGCAGAACCGGTCATCGTAGATTTGACGCACCGTAAAGAACGAGACTATGAAGATGAAATAGGTCCAGGCCCAGAGATTGCCGACGTAGCCGAACACCAGGGCGATCGAGAGGGCAAGGAACCCCTCGCCCAGGTAATTGAAATGCCGGGCGACGCCCCAGAAGCCGCTGCAAAGTATTTTGCGGTCGCCTGCTTCGATGTACACCGGCTCGATGAGTCCCAGGAACTTGCGGTCCGGCCACCGCTTGAACGTGTACTTCTGCAGATTGGCGCCCCGGCCAATGGCCCATCCCCCCAGGAACAGCACCGGCGTTCCGATCAGCCAGACGTACCTCCACAGCCCTGAGAATCCGGGGTCCGGGTGGACGGCCATGCCCCACAAAGGAAGGATGTACAGCCACCCGTAGACGATGAGACCACCCCACAACAGCTTGAAGCCGAGATTCTCGTGGATGAGATCGTAGGTGTAGAGCTGGACTCGTTCGAAAACGAAGTAGTCCATGATGTAGAAGGAGAAGAACGCCGCGTAGAGGAAGACGCCCGGATTGGAGTCATCACCGAAGAGTTCGTAGTGGTAGGCGGCTCCCGACAGGGCGTTGAGGGCGAACATCGCCCCGCCGACCACGTACAGGTACATCTTGACGTCGAAGCGCTCGCCGAGAAACGACAACTCCCGGGCCCGGCCTTCCCACAGCGCCAGCCATGTGTTCTCGTTCTCGCCCTTCGGCTGGCTGAATACCGCCACCAAGGTAAAGATGACGGCCAGGACGGTCCCGCCGGCCACGGCGTAGACCGAGGACCGGTAGAACCAGGCGCGCTCCATCCCGGTGAGTTCGAAGGCCCACACGATCAGCACAACCAGATACACCAAAAGGCCGTTCAGCCGGTAGCGGCGCGGTTCGCCGGTGGCCGGATCGGTGACGTAGCCGGGCGCCTTTCGGGCCGGCAGTATCAGCTGCAACAGGAAGAACACGGCGAAAACCACCAGCGGGGTGAGAAACCCCGCGATCGCTTCTGAGCCGGAGAGTTCGAAAAGGTGGCCGATTCCGAGCCATTCAATCATGACCGGTTACTCCTTCCCTGGGTGGTGCGATCTCACCGACGATCGCCTCCATCGGATGGACGGCGAAGGGTGGTGTCCGCAAATCAACAGTGGGTTACCAACTCCTTTGGTTGGAACGATACCGCCTGTCGACAACCGGGCGAAGGAATGGGTAGCGAGGAACCCAAGGGTCGGTTGTCGAGGCTGATGTGCGCCTAGACCTGGTAGATCAGTATCAGGTTTCCACAAGTGTCGTCAAGAACGGCTTGGATGACCTGCCCTGCGGGCGTCGGTTCCCCTTTGAATGCCACGCCGAGGGCTTTCAACCGGTCGTACTCTGCTTGGATGTCGTCAACAGCAAACGCCGCGTGGGGTATGCCCTGTTCGAAGAGTCCTTCTTGATAGCTCCTGGCCACCGGGTTGTCGTTCGGTTCGAGCAACAACTCGATGTCGTCGGGCCCCTCCGGGGAGACCACGGTCAGCCACTTGAACTCCCCGACCGGGAAGTCCTGTTTTTTGACGAAACCAAGGACCTCTGTATAGAAGCTGAGCGCCTTGTCCTGGTCGTCCACATGAATGCTGGTGAGACTGATCTTCAACGGTTTGCCTGTGCCTTTCTCGTCTCGCCCGAAACGATCGGTGGGCGTAGGTCCTACGGTAGTCGCTGGCGCCGGCAACTGAAGCGGGGAACCGGTTTGCCACCTACATGCTGATCGTTAGTGTGGCGGCGAGGAAAGTCATGGGAAGTTGACCGGATGAGCAAGAAATGGGCAGTGGGGGCCATAGACCAGGGGACAACCAGCACCCGGTTCATGATCTTCGATCGATCCGGGGCGGTTGTCGCCTCGGCGCAGAGGGAATTCCCCCAGATCCTGCCCAGGCCGGGGTGGGTAGAGCATGATCCTATTGAGATACGCGAGAGTGTCGAGGCGGTCATCGGGGAGGCGCTGGATGCGGCCCAAATGGCGGCTCGGGATCTGGTGGCGGTCGGGATAGCGAATCAGCGGGAGACCACGGTGGTGTGGGACCGCACCACCGGCCGGCCTCTGGCCAACGCCGTTGTATGGCAAGACACCAGGACCGACCGGATCTGTGAGAGACTGGCCCAGGAAGGAGGCATCGATCGGTTCCGGGACCGCACCGGCCTTCCGGTGGCCACCTACTTCAGCGGACCGAAGGCGACGTGGCTGCTGGAGAACATCGATGGGGCCGCGGAGAAGGCGGCCTCGGGCCGGGCCGTCATGGGAACGGTCGACTCGTGGCTGGTTTGGAACCTGACCGGCGGAGTCAGCGGAGGGAGGCACATAACCGACGTCACCAACGCTTCGCGGACCTTGCTGATGGATCTCGACGCTCTCGACTGGTGTGACGAGTTGCTCGGAGCAATGGGAGTTCCCCACTCTATGATGGCCGAGATCCTGCCCTCCATCGGTCGGATCGGGACGGGAACCGGCGTCCTGGAGGGAGTTCCTATCTCGGCCATCCTGGGAGACCAGCAGGCAGCCCTGTTCGGCCAGACGTGTCTTTTGCCGGGAGAGGCCAAGAACACCTACGGGACGGGATGCTTCCTGGTAATGAACACTGGCACTCGAAGGGTGCCGTCTACCCACGGTCTGCTCACCACGGTTGGCTACCAGATCGCCGGGTCGGCTCCGGTCTATGCGCTGGAAGGGTCGGTGGCGGTCACCGGGTCGCTGGTGCAGTGGCTCCGTGACAACCTGGGGATGATCTCCACCGCAGCCGAGGTGGAAGGACTGGCCGCCTCGGTGCCGGACAACGGCGACGTCTATTTCGTGCCGGCTTTTTCCGGGCTGTTCGCTCCCCATTGGAGAACCGACGCCCGGGGCGTCATCACCGGCCTGACCCGCTTTTCCACCAAAGGTCACATCGCCCGGGCCGCCTTGGAGGCCACCGCCTACCAGACCCGGGAGGTGCTCGAAGCCATGCGGGCCGATTCCGGCATGGCGCTCACCGAGTTGCGGGTGGACGGTGGAATGGTCTCCAACGACCTGCTGATGCAGTTCCAGTCGGACATCCTTGACGTCGAGGTTGTGTGCCCGCGGGTTCCCGAGACCACCGCGCTGGGCGCCGCCTACGGCGCCGGGCTCGCCGAGGGGTTCTGGGACAGCCTCGACGATCTGCGCCGCAACTGGCAGGAAGACCGGCGCTGGTTACCGCAGGTTTCCGAAGAGACCCGGGAGGCCCGGTACGCCCGCTGGCAGAAGGCAGTGACCCGGTCTCTGGACTGGGTGGGCGACGTCTCATCGGGGTAGGCGCGTAGGCTCGCCGCCGGCACCTCGCGGGCGGGTTGCGTTGGAGCTGAATAGCCGCCGTCCAACACGACCTCGGGTACTCTTGGGTCGACATGTGCCACCCGGAGCCGAACAGGAGTCGGACGCGCCGCATGCTCAGAAACAGAAGGTCGCCGGCCGCCATCCTGTCGCTGTCCATCGTCCTGGCCGGCTGCGGCGGGTCAACCGAGGAGCCAACCAGCGCCGAGGTCCCTGAAACGACCGCGCCGACCACCACATCGGCGCCCACGACAACCACCACCGAACCACCCCCGGTGGACACCGCCCCCGCCGAAGAAGCCGCCGAGGAAGCCGCCTCCACCTCCGGCGAGCCGTTGGACATGGCGGTGCACCTCCGCGAGAAGACCATGCACCTGTGGGACGTCTACAACACCCACGACCCCGACGCACTCAAGATCTTCTACTCGGACAGCTATTGGGAAGAGGAAAAGGAAAGCCTCAGGGCAAACATGCAGCCCTTCATAAACCAGAACTTGACCTTTACCGCGGAAGAGACCTCTCCGCCCACCGAGATCGCCCCGGGCAGGTGGGAGACCAAGCACACCGCTCGCTTCCCGGGAGGGCTGGTGAACATGGTGTTCATCTACGAAGAGTTCGACGGAACCTGGCTCCTCACCTTTGCAAAACCCCAGTAAACCGTACCAACGGCGCAACAACGGATGCTGGAGGGATGTGCGACAAGCGTCACAGGTAGCTGGCGTGGAACACTATGCAGCGTTCGTGGTCGTCTCGCCTGTCGGGACGCAACACCAACTCGAGCAGCCTGCCACGTGAAGTGAACCCCAACACCCCTCCGCCCTGGTGCTTCTGCTCATGTAGCGATCATCCTAGACAGGATCTCGCCTGCCATAGGAGAGGTCCTCAAGTTGGAGCGGATGCAGGCTCAGCAAGTCCCAGACGTCTTCCTCGTTGACCCTTTTCAGAGCTGATTCGTACAGCTCAATGTGTGCATGGCCGGGAGGCCCCCAAGGGTTCGCCAACCGTCAGCCCACACCGGTGGGCAGGTCTTCTCCAATCAGGGGGATGGGGCCGGTTATGGGACCTTGGTAAGCCTTCAGGAACTCGACGGCGGTGCGGTGATGCTGCCGGGTGAGTCGATCCCGTTCGCTCTCGGGATAGGCGCACTGGGCAACAATCTCGTCGATGGTGGAGGTCAACCGGTTGAACTTCACCATTCTGGGCTGCTGTTGGTGAGGCACCCAGAAATCGGCGTCCTCGGGTTGGCTATAGGCAAGCTCATGGTAGGGGACGGCAGAGCTCAACATCTCACACTCATCGTCATCAAGGACGTACGGAGGGCACTGGTGGCCGTCGTAGTGATGTCCGGTGTCTCCCTCCATACATAAGCATGGTACCGAGTTGTGGTTCATATGCCTTTGCGATTGGCGTTTCGGACCAGTCCGGCGCAACTTAGGCAAAACGGCCCGGGAGGGCAGGTTCGGTATTACCTCCTAGCCGAACCGATCTTAGGAGTGCCGTTCCTCTGGACTTTCCCGACATCTCGAAGGCGCCGAGCTCGCAGAGGGGTTCTGGGACAGCCTCGACGATCTGCGCCGCAACTGGCAGGAAGACCGGCTCTGGTCACCGCAGGTTTCCGAAGAGACCCGGGAGGCCCGGTACGACCGCTGGCAGAAGGCAGTGACCCGATCCCTCAACTGGGCAGGCGACGCCTCATCAAACTAAGGGCGCCGGGTCTGCGCCGCCCGCCCATCGGTGGCGGGCGGCGATCCTACTTTTTGCCGGCCCCCTCTATTGACTTTTCGCCATTGCCATGTCACGCAACACCACCAGGAAGGCGAGGGCATGACCGAAGACGATGTGCCCGTAGAAGCTGGTCCCGATTCCAAACTGGAACACGTCGCCGCCTGCTATGAGCGGCATGATGAGATTGGCGCCCACCACCCACCAGAGAAGGCCGTAGATCAAACCGCCTATCACGATGTTCAGCAAGGGGTTGCCCAGTTTGACGATCGATGTGAAAAAACCCGTGTACAGGCCGCCGATTACGGCGCTGAAGACGACGTGCAGGATGAAGCCTACGAAGTCGTTGGCGTCGATCATGCCGCCGACCATGTCCTGCATACCCCCGCCGGCGTAGGCAAGGAAGAGATAACCGGCCATGACGCCAGGGATGACGCCTCTAATGAAACTGCTTTGCATGGTGCCCTTTCTTGGGAGGCTGCTTTCTATACCAAATTAGTCAAAGAGCACTGCGAAGACGCGGAACCTCACGATCTGCGCAGGTGCAGGGTGCATGAAGCAACCAGCCGCCCGGGAACCGGGACGCCGAGTGGGGAGGCCGCAAACAGGGGCTCGGTTGCTGCGGGGTGGAATCTCGGTTGGGGAACCCGGTCTGTCCCGGTCGTTCGATACCGGGGATCAGGCTGACCGGGCCTGGGCGGCCAGGAGCTTGCGGTTGAGTTTCCCGGTGGAGGTCTTGGGGAGGCGGTCGACGTATTGAACTATCCGGGGATACTTGTAGGCGGCCAACTGGGTCTTCACCTGTGCCTGGAGTTCCGCTGTCAACTCGTCGTCCCCAAGGCAGCCGTCGGCCAGCACCACCATGGCCTTGACCACGTTGCCCCTGATCTGATCGGGAGCCGGGATCACCGCCACTTCCGCCACCGCCGGATGGCGGACCAGGGACTCCTCCACCTCGGCGGGGCCGATGCGGTAGCCGGCGCTGGCGATCATGTCGTCGTCGCGGCCCAGGAAGCGGATGTAGCCGTCGGCATCCAAGAGCGCCTGATCGCCGGTCATGATCCAGCCGTACCGGCGCATGCCGGCGGTTGCCGTCGGGTTGGCCCAGTACTCGAGCATCTGGGTGGGGTCGCCCGGACGAACCGCGATCTCGCCGATCTCCCCGGGAGCGATCTCCTCTCCATCCTCGCCCAGCACGGCCACTTCACGGCCCGGGTAGGGCAGTCCCATCCATCCCGGCCGTCCGGGCCACAGCGCCTCGCATCCTCCCACCAGGTGGTTCACCTCGGTGAGACCGTAGAACTCGTTGATCACCGCTCCGAGGCGCCGTTCGCTCCAGCGGTGCAGCTCGTCCGCCACCGACTCCCCGCCGCTTGCTACGACCCGCAGATCGAGATCGAAGCGTGGACCGGGGTCGGGGACCTGCGCCATCACCTTGAGGGCCGTGGGCGTCAGGAAGGCATGGGTGACGCCGTTTCGGCCGATGACCTCGAAGGCGCGTTCGGCGGAGAAGCGCTCCTCGTCGGCCACCACCGGGCGGCCGAACACCAGGGCGGGAAGCAGTATGTCGAGGAGGCCCCCTACCCATGCCCAGTCGGACGGGGTGTAGAACACGGTGGACTCGTCGAACTCCACGTTGAAGAACAGCTTGAAGGTGAGCAGGTACCCCTCGAGGATGCGGTGGGCATGGAGAGCGCCCTTTGGGTGGCCTGTGCTTCCCGAGGTGTAAAGCAACAGTGCCGGGTCCTCCGACGCGGTGTCGACCGGAACGAAGTCGGCCGGGTAGCCGTTGGCCTCTGTGAGCGACCGCTCCCCTTCTTCGGGCTGTCCCGAGATGACCACCGTGGCCAGGTCCGGCAGATCATCTCGGACCGAACGGATGGGGTCGGCGTAGGGTTCGCCCACCACGATGACGCCGGTTGCAGAGTCGGACAGGATGTGGCGGTAGGAGTCGGGACCATAGAGGATGGACATGGGAAGAGCGACTGCTCCGACGGCATACACCGCCAGGTGGAGGGCGGCCAACTCCGCACCCTGGTGCATCACCAAGGAAACGCGGTCTCCCGGCTGGACTCCCAACGACACCAGGAAGTTGGCGTAACGCTTGGCCAGCCTGATGAGGCGCCAATACGACCAGGTGTCCCGCCGCCCATCGGCATGTTCAACATAGATAGCCACCCGGCCACGATCCTCGCTCCAGCGGTCGAAGACCTCCGAGGCCATGTTCATCCGTTCGGGGATGTCCCACTCGAATTCTTCCACCAGTCTCCGGTAGCTGCCATAGCCCAAGAGATCTTGATCCGCCAAACGCATGGGAGCGATTGTAGAAAGTCGGCAGACCGGATCTGCCAGACAAGAAAGTCGCGAAATCCCACCTCTATATCGCGAAATCCGCCTGCTCGATTCTTGGTCGTTGGGCCCTCCCCCGCCTCCACCACCGGCCGTTGGGACGCGCTTTTGAGCTTTGCTGCTCTCGAGGCGCGGTCCCGAAAGAATGTATGACCTCTCGCAGAAACAGAGTTCTGCCCGGTCTGCGCGACGTCGGAGCCGACCGGGAGGTGTTCGACTTGACCCATTGTGTACCGGGGCTGGGACAAAGTCAACCCCTCACTGCAGGGTTTTTTCGCGATACCTACTCGGGGAGCGTCTGCTCAACGTTCGGAGCGGGAGACACATCGGAACCCGATGTGGCTGGTGGCGGTGTCGATGGTCTGGGACTGGCGGGCGGCGGGCCGGTATCGGAAGCAGTACTGGATGGTGCACAGGTGCGATCCTCCCTTGATCACGCGGGTCGCCGCCGCTTCGTCGGAGGCGTCCTGCGGAGGGCAGCAGGGCGACGCCGGTTCTTGGTCGCAACCGAGACCGTAGGGGTCGGAGGTCCACTCCCACACGTTGCCCGCCATGTCGTAGAGGCCGTAACCGTTGGGGGGGTAGGAGCCGACCGGACTTGTGAAGACCCATCCGTCCAGGGCGGTGTTCTCGTACGGAAACCGGCCCTGCCAGGTGTTGGCGAGGGGCGCCCTCTCCTGCGGATCGTCGTCGCCCCAGGTGAACTCGGCGCGGTCCAGTCCTCCCCGGGCGGCATGCTCCCACTCGGCTTCGGTGGGCAACTCCATCCCCGCCCACTCCGAGTAGGCCGCCGCATCCAGGTAGGTGACGTGAACCACCGGATGGTCGCCGAGACCGTCCAGGGATGATCCCGGTCCGCGGGGATGGCGCCAGTCGGCGCCGGGAACCCAGGCCCACCAGCGCCGGTAATCCCCCAGATTCACCGGTCCGGGCGTCATGCGGAAGACGAGAGACCCCGCAACCAGTTCCTCGAGAAGGGCCTCCGGGTAGACCGCCGGGTCGGGCGGCCGCTCCGCCAGGGTGACATGACCGGTGGCTTCCGCGAACCGGCGAAACTGGCGGTTGGTGACCGGGTGGATGTCCATTCCGAACGGATCGACCTCGGCGATCCGAACCGGGCCCTCCTCGGGGTAATGGTGATCCGACCCCATCGAGAACTCACCGCCGGGGAGCCAGACCTGCCGATGATCGGGCGCAGTTATCATCCAACAGACAAATTACAGCAGGTGGAGGGCGACCGCCGGGCCACCGCCAGTCCCCCGAGGGAGGATCGAGATGAGCAGGGTCGGTTTCATCGGCGTGGGAGTGATGGGCATGCCCATGGCGCTCAACCTGATCGAGAAAGGCCACCGCGTCAAGGCCTTCGACATTTCGCCTGCCGCCCTGGAAGCGATCGGCCGGAAGGGCGCCGAGACGGCGGCCTCGCCGAGGGACGCCGCCGAAGGCGCCGACTTCGTGATCACGATGCTTCCCACCGGAAAGGTCGTGGCATACGCGGTCTTCGGCCCGGAGGGTGCTGCGGAGTCCCTGGGGGACGACTCGCTGCTGATCGAAATGAGTACCGGCCTGCCCAGCCACTTCGACACGTTGGCGGAGCGGTTGACCTCCCAGGGGAAGCGGGCGATCGACGCGCCGGTGGGACGGACCTCCAGAGAGGCCGAGACGGGGACACTCCTGATCATGGTGGGAGGAGAGACCGAGGACGTGGATCGGGCGCGACCGGTTCTGGAGTGCATGGGCGACACCATCATCCACTGCGGCGCCACAGGATCCGGCATACGCACCAAGCTGGTCAACAACTACCTCTCGATCGTCTCCAACGTGGTGGTGGCGGAGGCGTTGGCCCTGGCTGAGGCTGCCGGTCTCGACCGCGACACCGCCATCGATGCGCTGATGGGCACCACCGCAGGGCGGGGCCATCTGGGCACCACCTACCCGGTTCAGGTCCTGGCCGGAAACCTCGATCCGGGCTTTATGGTGGACCTGGCCCGAAAGGATCTGGGCCTTGCCCTGGAGATGGGCAGAGATAACGACTCGCCCACCGTGATGGGCGCCGCCGCCTTACCGGTCTACGACGACGCCCAACTCCATGGCCTGGGCGGACAGGACTGGACAGCCGTATACAACCTGGTGACCGGCAGAACTCGATCCGGCCCCTAGCAGCTGACCTTCACCCCGAGCGCCGGACCCAGAGAAGGTGTGTCGGGCTGGTTGAAGGGAACGTAGACCACGCCCGGTTCCAGGGTGGGATCGATCGCCACGGCGGCCTGCAGGGACCCGGAGGCGGATGTCACGGTGACCGGGTCTCCCGTCCCCACGCCCAGGCGGGCGGCGTCGGAGGGATGCAGGTGGGCGGCGGAGCCGGGCGCCAGAGGCCTGAGGGAGGGGCTCTCTCTCATCATCACCCCGTCGTCGTACATGGTGCGGGCATAGTGGAGGACCATCTCGCCGGGTCCCGGAGAGACCGAGGCCACATGCGAAAACACCGGCACATAGCCCAGGTCGCCGCTGACGATTATTCCGTCGCGGTCCTCCCAGTCCAGCCGCTCCCAGTTCACGCCCCGGTAGATGTCGGCCAGTTCCTCGACTTCCCGGCTGATCTGCTGGGCGGAGACCAGGCCCAGGTCCACCCCCAGCCGGGCGGCCAGGTCCGAGAGGATCGCCCAGTCCGGCCGGCTCTGGCCCGGTCCCGGAGTCAGGCGATTCACCTTGAGCACCCGGCCTTCGATGTTGGTGACAGTCCCCTCCACCTCCGAGAACCCCATGGCGGGGAACACCACGTCCGCCATGCGCGAGCTGTCGGTGAGGAACTGGTCGATGGCCACCACCAGGCCGGCGTTCTGAAGAGCGCGTCGGGCCAAGTCCCCGTCGGGGACGTCGCGCACCGGGTCGGCGCCCACCAGCACCACCGCCTCTATGTCTCCCGACTCGAGTCCCTCGAGGATCCCCCGGCAGTCCCGGCCGGCGCCGGCCGGAAGCTCGCCCCAACGGTCGGCCAGCATCCGGGCGGCCAGCGTGCCCCCCTCCGCCCTTCCGGGCAATAGGGAAGGGCTCAGGCCCATGTCAAGGGCGCCGAAGACGTTGCCTCGCCGCGCCAAGGGCAGGATGGTGGCGTCGGGAAGGGTGCGGACGAAAGCGGCGGTCGCCTCGGCCAGGTCGGGGCTCTCCCCATACCCGGGCCTGCCCAGGAGCGCCACCACCGGCCCCTTGGAAAGGACCTCTCTCGCCTCGCCCATCCGGCCGGCGCCATCCATCAACTCCGCCAGCACTTCCCCGCCCCTTCCCGGCCGGTAGGTGACCTTCACCGACGCCCGGTCATCCAGCCCCGTGCCCCGGGGATGGACAACCACCAGGCCCGCTCCCAGTTCCTGCGCCGCCCGACGCACTCGGAGATACAGGGTGGGGTGCTCCTCCTTCAGATCGGGGCCCCAAACCAGGATGGAACCCGCCTTGTCCAGATCGGCGATCCGGGCCCGGTCCACCATGCCCGACAGCAGTCGGGGATCGAGGCCGTCGTCCATCTGGCAGTCCATACTGTTGGTTCCCACCGCCGAGCGGAGGAACTTGGAGAAGGCGTAGGCGTCCTCGTTGGTCCCCCGCGCGCCTCCCAGTCCCGCAACGGCCCGCCCGCCCGATCGAGAGATGACCTCCCCCAGGGCCTGACCGGCCCGGTCCAACGCCTCACCCCAGGAAACCTCCCGAAACTCACCCTCCTCGTCGCGCACCAAAGGAGAGGTGAGACGGGCCGGGGAGGCCACGTACTCGAACCCGAAGCGGCACTTGTCCGAGAGCCATCCCTGGTTGGTGGGCTCCGAGTCCACCCCCAGGATGCGCAGGAGCCGGTTCTGGCTCGACTGAAGGTTGATCCGGTCCCCGGTTGAACAGTGCTGGCAGGTCGACTCGACGAAGGTGAGGTCCCACGGCCGGGCTCGGAACCGGTAGGGAGTGGCGGTGAGCGCCCCCACCGGGCAGATCTGGACCGTGTTGCCGGAGAAGTAGGATCGGAAGGGCTCGTCGGGGAAGGTGTTTACCTCCGTGTAGTTGCCCCGCTCCTGGAACTCGATGAGCGGATCGCCGGAGATCTCCTCGGAAAACCGGGTGCAGCGGGCGCAGAGTATGCAGCGCTCCCGGTCCAGCATGACCAATTCCGAGATGGGGATGGGCTTTTCGAAGTGACGCTTTTCCTCCACGAACCGGCTCTCTCCGGGACCGTAGGCCATGGTCTGGTCCTGGAGAGGACACTCGCCGGCGCGATCGCACACCGGACAGTCCAGGGGGTGGTTGATCAGCAGGAACTCCAACACCCCCTCCTGAGCCTTCTTCACCGTGGGGTTGGCGGTGTCCACCGTCATCCCGTCCGACACCGGGGTGGTGCAGGACGTGACCATCAGAGGACCGCGGGGAGTCTCGATCTCCACCAGGCACATCCGGCACATCCCCACCGGGTTCATGCGGGGATGCCAGCAAAAACGCGGGATGTACACCCCGTTGTCCTGGGCGGTCTTGATGAGAAGTTCCCCTGCCGGGGCGCTCACCTGGCGGCGGTTGATGGTTACTTGGACCGGCTCAGTCAAAGGGACAGCCCCCCTGGTGGATGTGGGCCATCAGTTCATCCTTGAAATAGGAGGTGATGGCGAGAATCGGAGAGACGGCCGAGGGTCCCAGCGGACAGATGGTGGTCATCCGGGGGGGCCAGGTCAGACCTGGTGAGATGTTGTCGGAGATGTCGAGCAACATGTCCACGTCCACCTCCCGTCCCGCTCCCTCCTCGATGCGGCGCAGTATCCGCTCCAGCCAGGAGCAGCCCTCCCGGCAGGGGGTGCACTGACCGCACGACTCGTGGGCAAAGAAGCGCACAACCCGCTCGGCGGCTCGCAGGGTGCAGGTGGTCTCGTCCATGATCACCACCGCTCCCGAGCCCAGCATCGATCCCGCCTTGGCGGTGTCGTCGAGAGTCACCGGCAGGTCGAGATGATCGTCGGGGACGAACCACGGCGCCGACGCGCCTCCGGGGATCCAGCACTTGAGCGCCCGGTCCCCGGGTATCCCTCCCGCCACCTCATAGATCAACTCCCTCCAGGTGAGCCCCATAACCAGCTCGTAATTGCCGGGGCGACGCACATGGCCCGAGATGGAGAACAACCTGGTGCCCCGCGACCCGTCAGGTCCGATGGTGGCGAACGCATCCCCGCCGTTGTGGATGATCCAGGGGATGTTGGCCAGAGTCTCCACGTTGTTGACGATGGTGGGCTGCATGTACAGGCCCTTGGCGGCCGGGTAGTAGGGGGGCTTCAGCCTGGGCTCGCCGCGCCGTCCCTCGAGGCTGTTCAAGAGGCCCGTCTCCTCCCCGCAAATGTAGGCGCCCGCTCCCAGATGGACGGTTACTTCCAGGTCGAACCCGCTTCCCAGGATGTCGGATCCGAGGTACCCGGCCGCGTAGGCGTCCTCGACCGCCTGCTGCACCCGCCGGGCCGAACGGGGATATTCACCCCGGATGTAGATAAAGGCATGGTTGGCGCTGTTGGCATATGAAGTGATGATCGTCCCCTCCAGCATCTGGTGAGGATCGCGTTCCATCAACTGGCGGTCCTTGAAGGTGCCCGGCTCGGATTCGTCTCCGTTCACCACCACGTACGCAGGTTTGGCGGGCGCCAGGAAACTCCACTTGACGCCGCATGGAAATCCCGCCCCTCCCCTGCCCCGCAGGTTGGCGGCCTTCACCTCCCCGATCACCTCCTCCGGCGGCATTTCCAGGGCCTTGGCGAGCGCCTGATACCCGCCGGTTTCAAGGTAGCGCTCCAAGGTGTGGCTGTCCGACGGATGACGGGTCATCCGGTCGGTGACAATGCTGGGAGCGCTCACCGGCCTATCCGTCCTGTTCCCCGGCGGGACCCGAGACAGTGCCCAGCGGGCCGAATGCCGGGTACGGCCCGAGTGCGGAATCCCGGTCGAACGGTCCCCAGTCAAAACTCCTCCTGCCGCCGAACAGCTCCTGGCATTCGGCGCCCACGATCGCTTCGGGTTGAGCGGTGCGGAGCCATCTGACCAGTTCCCGTGCTCTCTCGGCGGTCATCCCCTCTATCAACTCATAGTTAACAGTGACGGCCGGCGCTCCCCCGCATGCTCCTATGCACTCCACGTGCTCCACCGAGATCAACTCCTCGGCATCGGTCTCCCCCGACATCACATCCGATTCGTCCTCTATGGCCCGCAGCACCTCGTCGGACCCCAGCAGCATGCAACTGATGGAGGTACAGCAGGAGATCAGGTAGCGACCGGGGTCGTCCCGTTTGTACATGGTGTAGAAGGAAGCCACCGCCCTGACCTGGGCGGCGGTCAGGCCGACGGTTCCCGCCACCTCCCTCATGCCGTTGTCGGTGAGGTATCCCTCCTCGGCCATGGCCAGGTAGAGGAGCGGCATCACCGCCGAGCGGGGTTCCGGGTACTGCTTGACTATCTCAGCCGCCCGGGCGCGGGTGGACTCCGACCATCCTCTCCTTACGCTCGGGGAGCGAATCTCCGCCATCGGAACGGAGATTACTTAGCCGGCAACCCTTCTCAAACCTCACCTTTCCACCCCTGGGGATGAATATCATCCAAGGTGTCAACCGACCCGACAGACAGGAGGAGCACCGGGATCATGGCCCGCAGATGGGCGCTTGGATGCCTAGCCGTCGCCCTGAGTCTGGTGGCGGCGGGGTGTTCGGATGCGAAGATGGAACCCGGCGCCGGGGTGATCGGCGAGGAGCCGGCGGTCAAACGACACATAACCCAAGCCGACATCGAAGCCGGCGAGTACACCCTGGAGGAACTCGTCGCCCACGGCCGCGACATCTTCATGGCCAGTTTCAACACACTGGACGGCGCCGGCCGCCCCGAGCAACACGGCAAGGGCGGGCCTCGAAAGAGGCGAGAAATGCCCGACAATTTCAATCGCATCTCGGCGCCGGACGCCAACGCCTGCATGGCCTGTCACAACCTTCCCGCCCTGGGGGGCGGGGGCGACAACGCAGTGAACGTGTTCCTGGTTGCCGACTCCCTGCCGTTCGTCGACTTCGACGGCGACCCGGTCGAGAACGGACCCAACCAGACCCTCAAGACGGTTGGCGACGAACGCAACACGGTGGGCATGTTCGGATCAGGGTTCATAGAGTTGCTGGCTCGCGAGATGACCTCCGACATGCATGCCCTGCGGGACGCAGGTTGCCTGGCGGCCGCGGACTCGGGCAAGCCGGCCACGGTGGAGTTGGTTACCAAGGGAGTGAGCTTCGGCTCGGTTACCTGCCTGCCGGACGGTTCGCTCGACGCCTCGGCGGTGGAAGGGGTGGACGAGGACCTGATCGTCCGGCCATTTCACCAGAAGGGGGCGGTGGTTTCCCTGCGCGAGTTCGCCAACAACGCCACCATCCAGCACCACGGCATGCTGTCCATCGAGCAAGCCGGAGAGGGAGAGGATCCCGACGTTGACGGCTATGTAAACGAACTGACCAGAGGGGATATCACCGCGCTGGTGCTGTTCCAGGCCACGCTGCCTGCGCCCGCGCAGGTGGAACCCGAGACGCAGGCCGAACGGGATGCAGTGGTATACGGCCGGAGATTGTTCGACCTGATCGGGTGCACCCAATGCCACAAGCCGACATTGCCGCTCTCCAGCCTCGAATTCGTCGAACCGGGTCCCTTCAACCCCGACAACGATCTCGGACCTGACGACGTCGCCGTCTCCTACGTGGTGGACCTCTCGCCGTTCATCACCGACCTCGAACGGGACGAGGAGGGAAACCACCTGATCCCGGTGTTCACCGATCTGAAGCGCCATGACATGGGCGACTTCCTGGACAACGACGCCCCCCTGCAGAACGGCATCCCCACCAGGCTCTGGCTGACCAGGAAGCTATGGGGCTTCTTCTCAGAGCCTCCTTTCCTCCACCATGGGCGGGCGACGTTGATCTCCGAAGCCATCCTGGCGCATGGGGGCGAAGCGCAGACCCAGCGGGATGCGTTCGAAGAGTTGTCGGACTACGACAAGGCTGCGCTCACCGAGTTCCTGATGACACTCCGAATCGACGCCGGATAGACCTCCAGGCCGGTCCGCCCCGCCTTTAGCGGATCACCAACTCGGGATGGGAACGGATTCGGGGACGAGCCTCCTCCACGGCCTCGGCCAACTCGGAGAAGGCCGCGGCAGCCTCGCTCCGGGGAGCCGCCAGGGTGACCGGCTCTCCCCGGTCGGCGCCCTCTCGCATGAGGGGCAACAGCGGTATCCGGGCCATGAGCGGGACCCCCACTTCGGCTGCCAGGGCCTTCCCGCCGCCGGACCCGAACAACTCATAGCGGGTCCCGTCGTCACCGGTGAACCACGACATGTTCTCCACCACGCCGATCACTTCCTGGTTTACCTGTGCCGCCATCAGTGCGGCCCTGCGCGCCACCCGCTGGGCGGTGGGTTGAGGCGTGGTGACCAACAGCACCTGGGAGCGAGGGAGGAAATTCTGGATGGAGATGGCGATGTCGCCGGTTCCGGGAGGCATGTCGATCAGGAGGTAGTCGGGAGCGTCCCAGAAGACGTCTTTCAGGAACTGCTCCAAGGCCTTGTGGAGCATCGGACCGCGCCAGATCACCGCCCGGTCGTCGGGCACGAAGTAGTCCATGGACATCACACTCACCCCATGGGCCCGGGGCGGGACGATGGACTGCTCGATGACCACCGGCGCCCGGTCTATGCCCAACATCTGCGGGATGGAGAACCCCCAGATGTCGGCATCGATCACACCCACTTTCCTTCCCAGTTCACCGAGGGCGAGGGCGAGATTGGTGGTGACCGAAGATTTCCCCACCCCGCCCTTTCCGGATGACACCGCCACCACCCTGGTGCGGGAGCCGGTCTCCCCCGGGCCGGGGCCGGCCTCTTGGAGGACCCGGGCCATCATCTCCGCCCGCTGGGCGTCGCTCATCTCCTCGGTCCGCAACTCCAGGTCCGAGACCAGGTTGGCCGCCGCCTCCCGCATTCTCGTCGTCAACTCCGATAGCGCCGGATAGTTGGGGACCGGGAGGGCAATGGTGACAGTCGGAGACCCGAACCTGCGAGCCTTTACCGAACGGATCATGCCCAGCGAATGGAGAGAACGCTGCAAAAGCGGGTCTTGGACCGCCGAGAGAGCGGACCCCAACGCACCCTGGGAGACCATCGTCGATAACTATACTCCTGGGCATCGTCCAGTCCGCCAAGGTGTCGTATGCCCCAGGTAGTCGAGCAGCAGATCGCCGATTTGACCTCGGTGCTGGGAGACCCCACCCGCCGGGCGATATACATAGCAGCCCGGGAGTCGTCGGAGCCGCTCACGGTGGGCAAGGTGGCCGAGTTGTTCGGCATTCACCGGAATCTGGCCCGCCACCACCTGGAGAAACTCACCGAAGAAGGCTACCTGCAGGTCGGGTCCCAGCCACCATCCGTCACCAGGAGAGCGGGAAGACCCCCCAAGCACTACGAGTCCACTTCCCGCCACATCGAGATCACCTACCCGACGCTCAGATACGACCTGTTGGTGGAACTCCTCACCAAGATCGTGAGTCGTGTCTCGCCCGACCATCTCTCCGAGGTGGCCGAGGAGGTGGGACGCGAGTATGGCCTGGAATTGGCCGACGAGATCGGCACGGCCTCCGACGCCGGGTACCGTGAGGCTGTGCAGGGAGTCATGGGAGCGATGAGCGGGATGGGGTTCGCCATGAACCCCGACTGGGACGGCGGCAGGCTGCTCACCTATCACTGCCCCTTCGGCGAAGCGGCCCTCAGCTATCCCGAAGTGGTCTGCTCCCTGGACAGGGGAATCATTTCCGGGCTTTTCGAGGCGATAGAGCGATGTTCGGAGACGGTTCTGCATCCCCATCGCGTTCGCCATGAGGACTGCGTGACGGAAATACCGGTCGAGATCACCGCCCGATCCTGATGCTGCCGACATGAACCCAGCTCCAAACCCGGCGGCAGACACCCTCTCCACGCCGCTCGGTACGCGAAAGATCGCCCGCCTGGATTCCGTGCCGGGCGCCGATTCCCTCCCCTATTCGATCAAGGTCCTCCTGGAGTCGGCGGTGCGCAACCTGGGCCGTCCGGGGTTCTCCACCGAGGACGTCGAGACCATTGCCTCCTACCACCCCGACCGGTCCTCGGAAAAGGAGATCCCCTTCATGCCGGGAAGGGTGCTCCTCCAGGACTTCACCGGGGTCCCCGCCGTGGTCGACCTGGCCGCCATGCGAGACGCGATCGTGGCCATGACCGGCGATCCCGAGGCGGCCCGAAAGGTCAATCCCCTGGTGCCGGTCGACCTGGTGGTTGACCACAGCGTCCAGATCGACGTCTTCAACCGGCCCGACGCGCTCTTGATCAACTCCCGGCGGGAGTTCGAACGGAACCAGCAGAGATACCAGTTGCTCAAGTGGGCCCAGTCGGCCTTCGACAACTTCCGGGTGGTGCCCCCCGCCACCGGCATCGTCCATCAGGTCAACCTCGAGTACTTGGCGGGGGTGGTGTGGGATGATGGGGAATGGCTGTATCCCGACAGCCTGGTGGGCACCGATTCCCACACCACCATGATCAACGGCCTGGGGGTGGCCGGATGGGGAGTGGGCGGGATAGAGGCGGAGGCGGTGATGGTGGGACAGCCCATCTTCATGCTGCTGCCCGAGGTGGTGGGCGTTCGCCTGGTGGGACAACTCCGGGAAGGCTCCACCGCCACCGACCTGGTGCTCCGGATAACCGAGATCCTCCGGGCCCACGGGGTGGTGGGGAAGTTCGTCGAATTCGGCGGTCCGGGTTTGGATGAGATGCCGGTGGCCACCCGGGCCACCATCGCCAACATGGCGCCCGAGTACGGGGCGACGGTGGGCTTCTTCCCCGTTGACCGCCAGACCACTCGATACTTGGAGTTGTCGGGCCGTTCCCCCGAGTTGGTGGAAGCGGTGGAACAGTACTGCCGTCGGCAGGGCATGTGGCGAGACGAGCGGGAGATCGCCTATCACGCCCACCTGGAGCTGGATCTCGGGACTGTGGAGCCTTCCCTGGCGGGTCCAAGCCGCCCCCAGGACCGCATCCCGCTGTTCCGGATGAAAGAGCAGTGGCGCAGCGACCTCGACGCGGTGTTCAACCGGTCGCCCGGCAACGGCGCGGCCGGCGCCGAAGTGACCCTCAACGGAAACACCTTCGAGATGGAAGACGGCCAGGTGGTGATCGCCGCCATCACCTCCTGCACCAACACATCCAATCCGGCAGTGATGGTCGGAGCGGGCCTTCTGGCCCGCAATGCCCGACGCCGGGGTCTCCGCCGCAGGCCGTGGGTGAAGACCTCCCTGGCCCCCGGTTCCCAAGTCGTGACCGACTATCTCGATCGGGCCGGACTCACCGAGGACCTGGAGGCCCTGGGCTTCTACCTGGTCGGCTACGGGTGCACCACCTGCATCGGCAACTCCGGTCCGCTCCCCGAGCCCGTGTCGGACGCAATCGACTCGGCCGACCTGGTGGCGGCCGGCGTGCTCTCGGGAAACCGCAACTTCGAGGGTCGGATCAGCCCTCACGTCCAGGCCAACTATCTGGCCTCTCCCCCGCTGGTGGTCGCCTACGCCCTGGCGGGAACCGTCGACTGGGACCCGGCCACCGAACCTCTGGGGACCGACTCGGAGGGCAGGGAGGTGTTCCTGCGGGACATCTGGCCCTCCCAGGATGAAATCACCTCCATCATTGACGAACATGTGACCCGTGAGCAGTTCAACTCCCGCTACGCCGACGTCTTCACCGGGGCCGAGGAGTGGCGGGCGGTGGAGACGCCGGCCAGCCGGCTCTACGAGTGGTCGGAGGAGTCCACCTACATCCAGTCTCCTCCGTTCTTCGAGGAACTGACCGCCGAACCCGGCCCGGTGCGGCCCATTGTGGGAGCCCGGGTTCTCATAAGGGTGGGAGACTCCGTCACGACCGACCACATCTCCCCTGCAGGTTCCATTTCGGCCACCACCCCCGCCGGTCAATACCTGATCGACCGGGGCGTGCCACCGTCGGAATTCAATTCCTACGGGGCGCGCCGCGGGAACGATCGCATCATGAGCCGCGGCACTTTCGCGAACATCCGGGTGCGGAACCAACTCGCCCCCGGGACGGTGGGCGGGTTCACCACCGACTTTGGGGACGGGCAAGTCAAGACCATCTACGAAGCGGCAGGCAACTACCGGACACGGGGAACGCCCCTGATAGTCATCGCCGGTCGCGACTACGGGATGGGGTCTTCCAGGGATTGGGCCGCCAAGGGACCCTTCCTGTTGGGGGTGAGAGCCGTGATCGCCCAGAGCTATGAGCGCATCCATCGCACCAATCTGGTGATGATGGGCCTCCTTCCCCTCCAGTTCCTCGACGGAGAGGATCCCGACAGCCTGGGGCTTTCCGGTGCCGAGGTATTCCACATCCCCGTCGACCAATCACTGGTCCCCGGCCGGCGTCTGACGGTCAGAGCCGAGGGTCGGAACGGCGCCTCGACCCGATTCGAGGTACTGGTCCGGATCGACACCCCCATCGAGGTGGACTACTACCGCCATGGAGGCATCCTCCCCTACGTCCTCCGCCAGATGGCCGCGGTCGACGCCGGATAGACGCCCCTACGGGGTGAGGGCCGGTGCACATACGGCGCCTTTGAAGCTCATGGACATGCTGGTTGATCAGCCGATGGCAACCACGGTGCCCCTCCATTAAGGACACAAGAGCGGCTTTCAACCAGTTCGGCGGGAAACGGAAATGGGTGTCTCGGGGGGACAGGACATCGACTCGTGTCCTGTCCCCCCCGAAGACTAAAGGCGAATGGTCGAGGTCTGCTCCTAACCGCGCCTCGTGATTGTCAGGCGGCCATGGCCAGGGAATCGCTCTTTTTGATCAAAACCGCCCCGAAGACGACAATCCAGAGCACTTGGACCAACGCAACCAAGTTGCCTACCAGGAAAACAGCGAAGATGCCGTTGTCGAGGAACGGCGCCAGCAGCAAGAGGAATGGTCCCACCACCGCCGGGACTATCACCAGGAGACCTGTCAGAAGGTTGTTCGAACCCATCAGACCGGCGTTCATCACCGAGGTAGCGAAAAGCGCCACCCCGGCCAAGTTGAGAATGGTGGCGAAGACCGAGAAGGATCCCTCCATCACCAGGAACATCACGGCTGTATCCAGGCCGGGGCCGGCGTCTAAGGCGCCTGCCGGGGCGAAATTGATTGTGGTCGCCAGCAGGAGACCCATGGCAAACGAAGCCGTGCGGACCGCCAGGGCGATCCCGAGGATCATCAACCCGGCTTTCCGCAGGTGTGCCCGACCATCGTCTGACGACATGAATCGATCGACGCACCAAAACCCGAACAAGAGGCCGAAGGAGGCGATGAACCCCACGTCGACCAACAGTTGGACGAACGTGCCGTTGGACGCGGCCGACTGGACTCCTGCCTGCATAACAGCCTGAGGGCCGTCGGCGTGATCACTCGGGAAGCTTCCCGGCCGGCTAATGCTCACCAGCAGATCCACCAACGGGCCGATCAGCAGGAGCAACCCGGCGATTTTGGCTATTTTTGCGGTATTCACTTTCGGAACCTCCTTCTTTGTGCGCTCCACGTCGCCTGACTCCACCTTCGGGTCGAAACCAGCCGCAGCTTTTTCGGTGAATGGTACACCGGAAACACCGTTCCCTGCGGGTACCCGGCCACCGCTGTCGGGGGAATAGGCCCGGAAAGGGGCGGTGGCGCCTCCCGACCCTTGTGAGCGGGCACAGACCCACCTATTGTGGGGAGCCAAAGCATCGGCCAGGCAAACCGGTTCGTGCTGAGTCACAAAGGAGTTGGGTGATGACGGAAATGGATTTGAGGACTGTCACCGACAGTACGGTCGTCGACCTGGCCCACTCGTGGTTCCGGGGCATGCCGGTCTCTCCCAACCAGCCCCCTTTTCAGCTGGCGATGGTCAAACGCCACGGAGACGACGTAAAGCCCGACGGCCAGTCGTCGGCCAGTGAGATATACACATTGAGCGGGCATGTGGGTACCCATATCGACGGCATCTGTCATGTCTCCCAGGACGGTTTGATGCATGGAGGGGCAGAACCCGTCGTGGCTTCAACCGGTCAGGGGTACACGGAGTTGGGAATGGAGACGGTGAAGCCGTTTTTCTGCCGCGGAGTGCTCCTGGATGTAGCAGGCGTCCACGCCGTGGAGCATTTGCCTCCCGCCTACGAGATCACCGAATCGGACCTCGCCGCGGCCGAGGAAGCGGCCGGGACGACGGTGGGGGTCGGCGATGTGGCCCTGCTCCACAGCGGATGGAACGCTCTGTGGGACGATCCGGTGGCATTCAGGGGTGATCACACCGGCACGCCCGGACCCGGGATGGAGGCTGCCGACTGGCTGGCCCGCAGGGGTGTGCGAGCGGTCGGGGCCGAGACGATCGGCTTCGAGGTGATCACCCCGGAGGTCGGCCTGGGTTCTCTGCCCATTCACCGCCGGCTGCTGGTGGAGGCGGGCATCTACCTCTTCGAGGTGATGAACCTGGGGCCACTGGCGGCGCTCGGGGTGGGAGAGTTCCTGTTTGTGGCAAGCCCTCTCAAGCTGGTGGGCGCAACCGGGTCGCCCGTCAGACCGTTGGCGGTTGTCCTTGACTGACCGCAGCTTCGCCATGGCCACCCACGGAAGCGTTTTGATCGAAGGCCCCCTGCAATGAGCGGGCCGTTGCAGGGAGTCCGGGTGATCGACATCGCCACTCTGTTCGCCGGGCCCACGGCCGCCACCATCCTGGGCGACTACGGGGCCTCGGTGATCAAGGTTGAGCATCCCCGCGGAGACCCGGTCCGCGACCACGGACATTCCATAGATGGGGTTGCCCTGTGGTGGAAGACACTCAATCGCAACAAGCAGGCCATCACCTTGAACCTCTCCACAACGCAGGGCCAGGAACTATTGCTGCGTTTGATCTCGGATGCAGACGCGCTCATCGAGAACTTCCGACCGGGAACACTCGAGCGTTGGAATCTGTCCCCCGACCTTCTGATGGAGAAGAATCCGGGTCTGGTCATAGCCCGGGTGAGCGGGTTCGGGCAGTTCGGCCCCTATTCCAGCCGCCCCGGTTTCGGCACCTTGGCCGAAGCGATGAGCGGGTTCGCCTCCCTTACCGGCCACCCGGACGGGCCCCCGAC
>VXSV01000126.1 GCA_009837815.1 Acidimicrobiia bacterium | reverse complement strand
GTTATGAGTTTTCTGGTCCCCGCCGCTCTGGGGCTGTCGTCGCTGGCGCTTCCGCTGATCGCCATGTACATGTTGCGCAGCCGTCGGGAGAGGGTCGAGGTCTCGAGCCTGCTCCTCTGGGAGACCGCAGGCGATCCGCTCTCTTCGTCACGTCCGTGGAGGCGGTTGAAGATCACCCCGCTGCTCCTGCTGCAACTTGCGGTCCTGGCGGCATTCGTCTTTTCACTGGCCCGTCCCTTCGGATCCGAGGAGGCCCGGCTCGGCGCGCACACGGTACTGGTGGTGGACGTGTCGGGCTCCATGGGGATGGAGGGCCGATTCGAGCGGGCCCGGGAGGAGACGCTGGGCTGGGCCGGGGAGATGTCGGGGGACCAGTTCGTCTCCGTGGTCGAAGCGGGGGCGCTTCCCCGGGTGGTGACCGCTTTCTCCCGGCAGCCCGAGGAGGTGGTCGACGCCTTGGCCGGTCTCGAGCTGACCGGAGGAGAAGCCGACCTCTCCGAGGCGATCCGTCTGGGTAGGGGACTGGCCACCCCCGAACGTCCCACCGACCTCGTTCTGTTCACCGACGGCGGCCCGGCGCCCTTGGCGGCCGAGCCGGTGGCGGCCGCCCGGCATGTTCGGTTCGACGAGACCGGACCGAACTGGGCGATTGAATCGCTCTCTCTGGAGAGGGACTCGGCGGGGCTGGTGAGGGCGCTGGTCTCGGTAGCCAACCATGGCGGCCCGGCCCGGGCGGTGGGCGTGGAATTGGAGGCGGAGGGGAAGGTCTTCGCCCGCCTGGAGGTCTCCCCGGATCCGGGCGGGACGGAACAGGCGTTAGTACCTGCACCGGTGGGTTCCGGGTCGGTGGTGGCGGCTCGGTTGATCCACACGGGCGACTCCCTGCGGCTGGACGACCGCGCATGGGCCGCTCTGGCGGTCCCGTCGGTCGCCTCCGTGCAGGTGGTGGGAACAGAGTCGCCGTTCGTGTCGGCGCTGGTCCGGTCGATTCCCGATCTGACCGAGTCGGACCCGTCGGTGGGCTCTGCTGAGTTGTCGGTGGTCAACCGGGGAGAGCCCGGGGATGTCGACCGGCCTTCATGGCTGATCCGCACCGATCCTCCCCCGCCCGGGCTGGCCATGTTGGGGACCGCCGCCAACCTGGGGGTCACCTGGCAGCGGCCCGGGGAACCGGTCCTCGACGACGTGAGCCTGGCCGGCGTAGCGGTGGCCGAAACCCAGGTGATCCAGACCGATGAGTGGTTGCCGGTGGTCAAATCCGGGGAGGTCCCCCTGGTGCTGCTGGGTCGGGTGAACGGCCACCGTGTGGTGTACTTCACCTTCGATCTGACCCACTCCAACCTGGTGGTGCAGATGACCTTTCCCCTGTTGGGGGTCAAGCTGTTGGAATGGTTGGGCGGGGAGGCGGCGGGTGGCATCGATCCATATCCGGCCGGGGCGCCCATCCCCCTCCTGTCCTCGGGGAGGGGCACGGTCCGGGTGACGGGACCCGATGGGCAGCCGGTGACACTGGGCAACAAAGCGGCGTCTTTCACCCGCACGGGAGGACCCGGTGTCTATCGGGTGGAGTACCTGGATGTGGACCAGCAGGTCGAGCGGTCCGAGTTGGCGGTCAGGAACTTCTCGCCCGACGAGTCGGCGGGCCACTCCCGCCAGTTGGCCGTTGAGACGGGAACGTTCTTCACCGATGAGAGGACCTCCACCATCCGGGAGTGGGGTCTGTGGGTGGCCGCGTTGGCGGCTTCGCTGATGGTCCTTGAGTGGTGGGTGGCTCTCAGAGGCCCCCGCCCCGCCCGACGCCCGGCTCGGGGATTGGTGACGCCCCTAGCCGCGCCTCCGGGGAGGGGACGCCTGTGAGATTCGGGGTTCCGGAGTTGATCTGGGCCGCGCCCCTGGGGGTGGCGGTCGTTTGGTTGTTGGCCAGACGGGGAAGATGGACGGTGGGTCGCCGCCGTCGACGGTGGGTGCTGGCTCTCCGGATGGCGGGGGTCGGGTTGGCGCTTGCGGCATTGGCCCAGCCGGTGTTGAGCCTTCCCCAGCGCCAGAAGGCCGTCCTGCTGACCCTGGACCGGTCCCTTTCGATGGGATCGGAGTCCCGAGCCCGCCAGGAGCAACTGGTGGCCGAAGCCCTGCCGCACGCAGGGGCCGATGACCTGGTGGGGCTGATGGTGTTCGGCGCAGACGCCAGGATGGACACCGCTCTCACCACCGGAAGGGAACTTCTGCCCGTCCGTTCGGTGGTGGACGGCTCGGCGTCCGAGGTAGGTTCGGCTCTCCGGGCCGCCGCCGCGCTGCTGCCCACCGCCGGGGCGCGCCGGGTGGTGCTGATGAGCGACATGTCCGCCACCGGAGGGGGAGTGAGGGAGGTGATCGAGGAGTTGGCGGAGGCCGGGGTGGCCGTTGACGTGGTGACACTGGAGAGCGGCCTGGACGCGGAGGCGTTGGTGGAGTGGGTGGATGTTCCCGGCCTGGTCCGGGAGGGGGAGTTGCTTTCGGCCACAGTGAGAGTCCGCTCCAGCATTGCCGGGCAGTCCCGGCTTCGAGTCACCGCCGGGGACCATGTGGAGTTGCGGGAAGTCCGGCTTCGGCCCGGCGTCAACCAGGTGGAAATCCTGGTACCCATCGACCAGGCGGGCGCCGAACCAGGCGGGCCGCTGGCCGTGCAAGCGCAACTCTTCGCCGACTGGGACGAGTACCCGGAGAACAACCGGGCGGTCGGGATCACCCGGGTTGAGGGTCCGGCCAGGGTGGCGGTGGTGGAGGACCGGGCCCGTCGGGGTGAGGGGGCGTTCCTCCATGAAGCCCTGGAAGCCTCGGGGCTGAACGTGGACCGGCTGGTGGGGATACCCCCCGCCGAGAGGTTGGCCGAATACGACGGTGTGGTGCTGGTCAACGTGAACATCAGGGAAGCCTCCGACGCACAAGACCTGGTCTCCTATGTTGAAGACTTCGGACGCGGTCTGGTGGTGGTGGGAGGGGATCGCAGCTTCGGGGTGGGGG
>VXSV01000141.1 GCA_009837815.1 Acidimicrobiia bacterium | reverse complement strand
ACCGAGGTTTCCTGCACATCGGCGGTTTCGGTGTCCGCATCCACCGTGAGAGTGACCGCCGTCGGCGCGCCGTCGTCGTCGGTGATCGTCCCCACCGCAGAACCCGCAGTGGCCGACACCACCGCGTTGGTCGCGTCCGACAACTCCACCAGGAACGTCTCGGCCGGTTCGTCGATCACATCAGCGGTGGTCTGAACCGTCACCGTTTCGGACATAGACCCCGCAGAAATAGTTATCTCCGTCGCCGCCTGCGACGTGTAATCAGTGTCAGCCGTCGCCTGATCCGCTCCCTCGCTGGTGTCTGCGGCGGTGTTCCAATCAACCGTCACATCCCTACCCGACACGGCATCCAAACTGATCGTGAACGACACACCCCCACCCTCGATAGCCGAAGCGTCCGCTATCGACAACACCGGTGGGTCGTCGTCATCGGTGATCGTGCCCGTCGCGGTGGAGGCGGTGGGCGACAGTATGCCGGCAGGTGCCGACAGTTGGACGAGGAATGTTTCGTCCGGCTCATCTATAGCATCTTCTTTGGTGGCGACCGTGACTGTCGTAGAAGTGGACCCGGCGGCGATGATCACATCCGTTAGAGCCTGCGCGGTGTAATCAACATTCGCGGTGGCCTGATTAGTGCCGTCTGTGTGGTCGGCTGTCTTCCATTTCACTTTCACCGCCAGACCCGATTCGGCATCAAGGCTGATCGTGAACGACACACTCCCACCCTCAGTAGCGGTAGCGGCCCCGATCGACACCACCGGCGGGTCATCATCATCGGCGATCCTGATCCGGGTGTTCGTGAAAGTAAGCGTCCCGGACGAACCCACAAGCGACAACGTTTCGATGCGCTCGTCGAGGCTGTCGTCGGTGGGAATCAACCTGAAATGAGCAAAACCCGACCGCTGCCCCGCCGGGATCTTGATGGTCAGGTCATCGACCGGCGTGTAGTCAGTGCCAGAAATCGCGGTGTCGCCGGTGTCGCCGACCTTTACCGTCACGATGGTGTCCGCACCGAAAGTAGTGGAACCGTCCACCGTCGCGGTAACCAGCGCCGTCTTCGTCCCACCCCCTTCCACCACACCGTTCTGCGCATCGTCGACGCTGGTGTCCGCGTCCACCGTGAGTGTGATCGCGGTCGGCGCCACATCATCATCGGTGATCGTCCCCGTCGCCTCACCCGCGGTGCCCGAGACGGTCGCGTTGGTGGGCGAGGTGAGCTGGACAACAAATGTTTCGTCAGGTTCGTCTATCACGTCCTCTGTCGTGTTGACGGTGACGGTGGCAGTGGTTGACCCGGCTGCGATGGTCACCTCCGTCGCAGCCACAGCCGTGTAATCCGTGTCGGCGGTGGCCTGATCCGCTCCCTCGCTGCTGTCATCCGCGGTGTTCCATTTGACTTTCACGTCCCGCCCCGACACCGCATCCAAACGGATCGTGAACGACACCGCCGTGCCTTCTGTAGCGGTGGCGTCGGCGATCGACACCACCGGCATGTCGTCGTCGTCGGTGATGGTCCCGATCGCGGTGGCTCGGGTGATTGTCGGGTCGCCACCCGGGTCGCCGGCCGCCTTCGCCGGGTCCGAGAGCCGGAACTCGAAGATCTCATCATCCTCGTCCAGGGAGTCTTCGGTGGTGGCGACGGTGACGGTCTTGGTCTTCTCTCCCGCCGCGAAATTCAGGGTCTGGGCCACCGCCGTATGGGTGAAATCGCCCGTCGACGCCGCCTTATCCCCCGTAGAGAGGTCCGTGGACCACTTCACCGACACCTCGTTTTTCGAGGCCCCGGCGCGGGTCACGGTGAAGCTGAGCGCCTCGCCCTCGTCGGCCACGACGTCCGCCACCGAGAAGCTCGGGGTGTCGTCGACGTCCACGATACTGTTACTAGATGTCCGGGGGGGGGGCACCTTATTTCCCCCCTTAGCAAAGAAGTTCACGTCTCCCCCGGCGTGGAACATCTCTACGCGATATCTATCCTCGAATAGTTCGTCCAAGTCGTCCCGCGCAAACTCCACGGAGAAGGTCACCACCGGCGAATCGGACGTCGCCTGCACGGTGCCGCTGATCGGTCCCGTGAAATCAGAGCTGTCGGCGGAGCGAACGCCGGTTCCCAGTACGAGCCTCCAGGACAACGTCCCGTGCTTGTATGACGTCCCCGGCCTGGGTCGGTACTCCAGACTGAACGTCTTTACTTCGCCCTCGTTTTCCTCCTTGGTGAAGTTTTGGTGGTAAAACCCGCCATACACAACATTCGTGACGGTGACGGTTATGGCAGTGGTGCCGGCGGTCCCATCCTCGTCGACGGCCCGTAGCGTCAATTCGTAGACGTTGTCCGTGTCGTGGTCCGCCGGCGCCTCGAAATCCTGCGCCGGCAACATGGGTCGTCCGGTGTCGGGATCGATACGGAACAGGTCGGCGTCGTCCCCCCCGAGAGTCCAGGTCAACTTGCCGAACGGCTGGCCTCCCACCGCCGGCATGACCCAAACCTCGTTCTCCGGGATCGACGAGTCGGTGATTCCACTGAGGTCGAGAGTGGGATGGTCGTCGTCCCTTATAGTGACGGAAGAGGCGCTCCCGATCTGGAAGTTGGCGGGCGTGATGGAGGTGATGCGGACCTCGAAGTCCTCATCGGGCTCGTCTACGGTGTCCTGTGTGGTCGTAACCACCAAGGTGGCGCTGGTCGCCCCGGCTCGGATCGTCACCGACCCGGAGGAGACCGCCGTGAAGTCCGAAGGCGACTTGGCGTCTCCGGACACGGTTTCCCAGGTCACCGTCGCGTAACCGTCGATCTGGCGGGACAGCTCCAACGTGACCCTCGCCTGGCCGCCCTCGTCCACCACGGTGTCAATAAGGCTGATCACGCCCCGGTCGTCGTCATGGATGGTCTCTAGGAAGATGCCGCCGTCGAATGCAGGCATCTGCAGTCCCGGCGAGGGGGAGTGGAAGGTCACCGTGAACGTCTCTTCAGCCTCGATGACCTCGTTGTCTATGGTCAGTACCTCGACGG
>VXSV01000022.1 GCA_009837815.1 Acidimicrobiia bacterium | reverse complement strand
CCCTTGCTTCCCCCTTCCGGGCCGAGGTCGATCAGGTGGTCGGCCGATTTGACGACATCCAGGTTGTGCTCTATCACCACCACCGTGTTGCCCCCGTCGACCAGGCGGTGCAGCACCCCCAGAAGGCGGCGGACATCCTCGAAGTGCAGCCCGGTGGTGGGCTCGTCGAGGATGTACATGGTCCGGCCGGTGGACCGCTTTCTCAGCTCGGAGGCAAGCTTCACCCGCTGAGCCTCGCCCCCCGAGAGAGTGGTGGCGGCCTGCCCCAGGCGGATATACCCCAGCCCCACGTCGTTCAGGGTCTGGAGGGTGAGGGCGATACGGGGATGGTGAGCGAACAGCTCCAGCGCATCGGCGACAGACATTTCCAGCACGTCGGCGACGCTCCGACCTTTCCAGAGGATCTGGAGGGTTTCTCGGTTGTACCTCCTTCCCCGGCACTGCTCGCAGGGGACGTACACGTCGGGCAGAAAGTGCATCTCGATCTTGATGGTCCCATCGCCCCGGCACTCCTCGCAGCGCCCCCCCGCCACGTTGAAGGAGAACCGCCCCGGTTTGTATCCGCGCGCCTGGGACTCGGGTACCTTGGTGTAGAGGGAGCGGATGTAGTCGAATAACTTGGTGTAGGTGGCGGGGTTGGAGCGGGGCGTGCGGCCGATGGGAGACTGGTCGATGTTGATCACCTTGTCGATGTGCTCGATCCCCTCGATGTCGCGGTGCCGACCGGGGAGGACCCGGGATCGATAGATGACCCGGAGTAGAGCCTTGTAGAGGATCTCCTCCACCAGCGTGGACTTGCCGCTCCCCGACACCCCGGTGACGCAGACCAGCTTGCCCAGTGGGAATTCCACGTCGATGCCGTCCAGGTTGTGCTCGGCGGCGCCCAGCACCCGGATAACCTTGCCGTTGCCCTCCCTGCGGACCGGCGGAACCGGAACCAACCGCCGACCCGAGAGGTAGTCGCCGGTGATGGAGGACCGCTCCTCACAGATCGCATCCACCGGACCCTGCGCCACGATCCTCCCCCCGTGCTCTCCCGCTCCCGGTCCGATGTCCACCACATGGTCGGCCGAGCGGATCGTCTCCTCGTCGTGCTCCACCACCACCACGGTGTTCCCCAGGTCCCGGAGCCGGATAAGGGTCTCGATCAGCCGCCGGTTGTCGCGTTGGTGGAGGCCGATGGACGGCTCGTCGAGAATGTAAAGCACCCCCACCAGTCCCGATCCGATCTGGGTGGCCAGCCGGATCCGCTGCGCCTCTCCCCCGGCCAGGGTGGCCGCCGACCTGCCGAGGGTGAGATATCCCAGCCCCACGTCGAGGAGGAAGGAGACCCGGGAGCGGATCTCTTTGAGCACCCGCTCGGCTATGGCGGCTTCCCGGTCGGTGAGTTCCATGCGCTCGATGAAGTCGAGGACCCCTCCCAGGGAGAGTTGGGTGAGAGAATGGATGTTGTGTCCCGCCACCGTCACCGCCCGCGAGATCTCCCCCAGCCGGGCGCCGTCGCAGTCGTCGCACGGGACCTGGCGCATGTACTGGCGGTAGGAGTCCCGGGCCGAGTCGGACCCGGTGTTGCGGTGACGCCGCTCCAGGTGGGGGATCACCCCCTCGTAGCGGGTGGTCCAGATCCGGCGCCGCCCCCGGCGGTTGCGGTAGCTCACCCGGAGCCTGCGGCGGTGGTTCCCGTGGAGGACCTCGGTGCGGACCGCTTCGGGTAACTCCCGCCAGGGGGTGTCCAGGCTGAACCCTATGTCTTCTGCCAGCGCGTTCAGAAGCCTGCTGTAGTAGCCGCTGTACTGGTAGGTCCATGGGGCGATCGCCCCCCCGGCGACGCTCAGCCGGTCGTTGGGCACCACCAGGTCGTCTGCCACCTGGTAGCGGGCGCCGATCCCCGCACAGGTCGGACAGGCGCCATACGGGCTGTTGAAGGAGAAGTTGCGGGGGGCGAGTTCTGAGAAGGACAGCCCGCATCGGTCACAGGCCAGGTGCTGGCTGAAGGTCAGGGTGGGGCCGTCGATCACGTCCACCATCGCCTTCCCCTCTGCCAGTCCCAGGGCGGTCTCGATCGACTGGGTGAGCCGTTCCTCCATGCCTTCTGAGCGCACCAGCCGGTCGACCACCACTTCGATGGTGTGCTGGTAGTAGCGGTCGAGGCGGATGTCCTCGTCGAGGGGAAGAACCTCGCCGTCCACCCGGGCCCGGCTGTAACCCTGGCGCACCAGGTCCTTGAAGAGCGACTGGTATTCGCCTTTTCGTCCCTCCACCACCGGCGCCAGCACCATGAACCGCGTCCCCTCGTCCAGCTCCAGGATGCGGTCCACGATCTGCTGGGGGGTCTGTCGCTTCACCACCTCACCGTCGTTGGGACAGTGGGGGACCCCGATCCGGGCGTAGAGGAGCCGCAGATAGTCGTAAACCTCGGTCACCGTCCCTACCGTCGACCGGGGGTTGCGGCTTGCGGTTTTCTGGTCGATGGAGATTGCGGGCGACAGCCCTTCTATGAAGTCCACGTCCGGTTTGTCCATCTGCCCGAGGAACTGGCGGGCGTAGGCCGAGAGGGACTCCACGTAGCGCCGCTGCCCCTCGGCGTAGATGGTGTCGAAAGCCAGGCTGGACTTGCCGGAGCCCGACAGCCCGGTGAGGACCACCAAGGCGTTGCGGGGGAGCTCGACGGTGAGGTCTTTGAGGTTGTGCTCCCGGGCGCCGCTGATCAGGATGGTGTCGGCGGTCATCGCATCAAGACAGTCGGGGCGCGGGCCGGTGGAGGCGCGCCCTGGTGGGAGTGGGGGTACCGTCGGCGGCCACCCTCACCCCGTACACTTGCTCGGCCTGCTCGGCCGAGACGTACCCGTCCACCACGTCGTCCAGCACCAAGTTGATGGGCCGATCCAGGGGGTCCCCCCACCCTCCCCCGCCGGCCGACAGGTTGTGGAAGGAGTCGTCGGCTTTCATGGAGAAACGCTCCATCCGCGCCCGGTGCGCCCGGTCGGTGTCGGGCCAGACCACCATGGCGTTGGTCTCCGGTTCATGCCCGCCCCGCAGCGCCCACGGGCGGGTTTTGGTCTTCTTTTTCATGGATAGCACTTCCCCCGGCGCCACGAATTTTACTCGGCGGGAGACCCC
>VXSV01000025.1 GCA_009837815.1 Acidimicrobiia bacterium | reverse complement strand
CCCCCGCAAAAACCCCGCCCGGGGGTAAGCCCTCGGGGTCTTTTCGGGGCGGGGTGGCAGGATTGGGGACAGGTCGCGAAAAGACCTCCTGAAAAACCCGAGCCGGAGTCTTGAAACTGTCCCAGGGGCTGAACACAATGGTGGTTACAAACATCGGCGCCGTCCGGACAGGCCTCGATTACTACCAAGTCTCTCTCCCGGCGAGCAGTATCTCAGAAAGCTCCAAGGGAAAGAGCATCAAGCCGACGACCGGAGTCCTCGGTTCGGAAAGGCCTGCGCCTATCCGAAAATTTCAACCGGAACGGTGGTGGCGGGTCGGGAGGGAAACCCAAAAATTAACCAGCGGGTTGTGGCCGGCGGCGCCGAGGTCCGTGGAGGGGGAGTGTTCAGGGCTGTTTTGTTTCCTCTGGGGGTCGGGAGGGCATTAGAAGGAGGGGTCGTTCGCATTCCATTACGACACGGGCTGTGACCGATGTCCACACCTCGCCTTCGAATAATTGGCGGGTGGCGCCCATGACTATCAGATCGGCCTGCATTCTCTCAGCCTGATCCATGATCGCCTCTGCCAGGTCGTGACCGGAAACGTATGAGACTTCGGGGTCGATTCCCGCCGATCGGAATCCGCCGGCCAGGGTGGCAACCGCCTGCTGGCCGCGCTCGCGGACGTAGTCTGCTTCTGCGGCGGAGTCCTTTTCCGTTGGGTCCTGGGGGTCCTCGGAGAGAAACGAACGAGGTTGACGTTGGAACTGGCCCAGCAAAGACTGGGGCACCTGGACCACAGTCATGATCACGACTCTTCCGCTATGGCCCACCAGCGGGGCGCAGAATTCGATGACCGGCGGTGCCTGTAGCACACCCGAGGTGCAAACCAAGATGCGCATGTCTGCCAGAATACAGGGGATGCTGGAAAACCAACTTGTAAACAAGGTGACTTGGAAGATTCCCAACGCTTTGGCCTTGGTCGGCTCTGCATCCGGGGAGACCTGGAACGGGATGACCACATCCTGGATCACCCAACTCTCCATGGAGCCGGTCCTGATCGGGATCGGGGTGGACAACCACGCGGTAACCCACCGGCTGATCTCCGAAGGGGGTAGCTTCTCGGTGAACCTCTGGGATCCCGAGGACAAGCGCGTGTTCGTGAAATTCTCAAAACCGGCCGTCCGCCAGGGAATGACCCTCAATGAGCGGGCAGTGCGCCTCGGAAAAACCGGTGCTCCCATATTCGAGGATGCCATTGCTTTCATGGACTGTGAGGTGCGGAGGTCCATCGATCTCGGTACTCACACACTGTTCGTGGGAGAAGTGGTGGACGCAGGCATCCGAGACGATACGAAACGGGCCGCGGCGATGAGCGACACACGGATGAAATACGGTGGCGTCAGGCGTGGAGGCATGTGACCTGCTGAAACCTCCGGCGCCCGACCGAAGGAGGTCGCTCGGCAGTGGTCAGTTGTCTCGGGCGATGGTCTCGGCCAACGCGAAGTCCTCGGGGAAAGTGAGTTTGAGGTTGTTGGGGTCTCCGGGCGTGGCCCGCACTTTCAGATCGGAGAATCGCTCCACGGTCTCGGCGGTGTCCACTCCCTCGAAACCAGCCACTTGAGCGCGCCTATAGGCGGCAAGAAGATCCGGCGCCGCGAAAACCTGAGGCGTCTGTGCTCTGTGAAGACTCTCCTGGTTCAGCAGGGCGATCTTTCCTTGACCGGACCGGCGATGGGTGGGTGCCTCCACCCGCAAAGTGGGTACGGCGCCGCCGTGACGGTCTGCGTCACGGAAGAGGCGGTGGAGCAGTGAGGAACTGACGAAAGGTCTGGCGCCGTCATGGATCGCCACCAGGTCGACGCGCCCCTCCCGAATGTCTCCAGAGAGGGCTTCGAGCCCCTGATGCTCGCTGGCGTGACGTGACTCGCCCCCGTCCGCCATCAGCCAGGGAGTGGTGACCCCCACCCGTTCCACCGCCTGTTCGGCGGCCCGGAGGTCCTCTGGTCTGATGACCAGCACGAGTCGATCAATCCAGGGGGAGCGGTCCAAGGTTTCGAGTGAATACCACATCATGGGCCGCCCACCGATCGGCACATACGCCTTGTTGGCGGAAAACCCGGCGCGGGCGCCTTTTCCCCCGGCCAGGAGTATGGCCGCACCACGACCGCCGTTGCCTCTCATCAGATGACAGGTAGGGTAGGTGGGTGGTGTCAACCAAGCCAGTCTCCTCCTCGTCACAGCCATCGGTTCCAGTTCGTGTCCTCGGCCGTACCGGCCTGCTTTTACCTCCGGAAGTTGCCCGCCGATGCGGAGGATTGAGGGTCGCCACCAGAGCGGCTCAAGAGATTCTCAGGCGATGGCCGCCCACGGTCGGGCATGTGGCCATAACCGAGAGCGCCCAGCCGCCGACCAGAGAGAAACTTGATTCCATGGCCGCTGAACTGGAAGGGGGCTGGGACGCGGTGGTGGCGTGTCGGCCGGTCTCAGAAGCGGTCAAAATAGTGGAGGCCGGGTGGGTGGCGGGGAGCATTGATCGGACGGGGTTGATCTCGATCCTCCCTCCGATTCTCATCAAGCGGAAGGTGCTGGCAGCCATTCTCTCCTTCCAATCCGAAGACTCCTGGATCGATCCCGTCGAATCCGTCATGGCAGGGGGAGGCAAGGTGAGGGTCAGCTCCTGGGGAGCATCAGCCTCTACCGGAGCGGCCTGTTGAGGTAGCTATTTTCTCTGCTTGGTGATGTGACGTCGGCGCCGGTTTGCATTGCGCCGACGGGACCATGTTGGCCGGTCGTGTTTCGACGGCGGTTTGAGGTAGTAGGCGCCGGTTGGTTTCCTGCGTACTTGCCATCGGTCGTCGTGGACTTTGTGGTGGCAGCGGGAGCAGAGTAGGCACATGTCGTTGAGGTCGGTGTTGCCTTGCACCGCCCAGGGGATGATGTGGTGGGCTTGGCACCAGTTGGCGTTGGCGCCGCATCCCACACATGCTTTGTCGCGGGCGACCAGGGCGATCCGTTGGGCGGGGCGGGCGGCCCGTCGTGACCGTCCCAGGTCCAACGGTTGGGATGCGCCACGGAAAATAGCGGGGAGGATCTCCGATTGGCAGGCCAGGTCTCGGATCTTTTCTGTGGGGATGGGTGTGCCGTCACCGAGGCGACAGTTGCGAAGCTCCCGAGAGA
>VXSV01000046.1:22375-26983 GCA_009837815.1 Acidimicrobiia bacterium | reverse complement strand
TCTTCGGGGGGATCTGGATATGGGTGACAGAAGGTAGACCGCGGGGCCGGGTTGGTATATCTCGGCCGGGCGGCCACCTTCCTCTCCGGGGTGGGTTCGGCCGCCGGTGGAGCTGAGGTAACCCGGAGTGGTCGTCACCTTGCGGTGGAAATTGGTGGGCTCGATGCGGGCGTTCCACACTGCCTCATAGACCTGCCGCAGTTGGCTTATGGTGAACTCGGGAGGGCAGAACTGTGCGGCCAGCGTGGTGTACTCCAGCTTGGAGCGCACTCGCTCGACCGCGGAGGCGACTATCTCTCTGTGGTCAAAAGCCAGACGAACAGCGTTGGCTTCCACCATCACCACCGGAAAGAGTGCGGCATGGGAAGCATCCCCTCCTCCGCGAGGTTCAGGGAGGTTGGCGAGGATCGCCCAGTAGGCAACGGTTATCACCCGCATCCGAGGATCGCGCCCGGGAGCGCCGTAGGTACCCAGTTGCTCAAGGTGACCCGGCATGGCTACGATGCCCGTCTCCTCCTGTAGTTCCCGTAGCGCGGCGGTATCAAGATCCTCGTCGGGGAGCACGAAACCGCCAGGAAGGGCCCAGAATCCCAGGTACGGGTCCTGTCCCCGCCTGACCAGGAGAACTTGCAGTTGGTCTTGCAGGATCGTGAAGGTGATCACGTCGACAGTAACCGCCACGGGCGGGTGGGAGCGAGGGTCGTAATTCTCGGGTGCCCGGATGTGATCATCACCCATCACCTGCCAGGATAACCGGTTTATGTTGACAAATCAAAAACATGGTGTTATAGTTATTATCACATTGGCAATAAGCCCTTTAGGAACAGGAGATGAAAACATGAATGACACCACTCCGACCAAGACGATCCCGAACCTGGAAAATGCCGCGGTGGGGCGACCCGTCACCCGCCTGGGCGTCTCTTTCTTTCCCGTGTACCTGTTCGAGAACCATCTGCCGGAAATCGCCACCGGGAAGGGCTCGGGACTGGACATCGAGGAGCTGCCTAAGTCGACGGTGCCGTTTCTCAGGGCCACGAATCCCACCCGGCTACCCGTTCTGATCCCCGAGGGGGAGCAGTTCCTTGGAGGCCTGCAGGACAGAGTGCTGAACACCAGCGTTCTCGTCGCTGCCTCAACCCACGTGGACATACCGGTGTCCTGTCTCGAACGAGGACGGTGGGGCAATCGCCGCGGCTTCGAACGAGGACGGGCTTACGCACCGAGACTTACGCGGCTGGCAAAGACCCGATCAGTTTCCGCATCGGTCCTCAGGAACGGATCTCCCCGGAGCGATCAGGCCGCCGTCTGGCTCAGCGTCGACGAGGAACTGGACCGGGTTGGAGTCATCTCCCGGACCAGTGCTGTCAGAGACGCCCAAGAGCACCTCAAAGTGAGCCACCCCCGCTCCAAGTCGATCGAGAATCTCGTGGAGCTGGGACCGCTGCGCGGCCAATGCGGTGTGGTGGTCACCCACGGCAGGAGAGTGGTGGCGATGGACTTGTTCGGCAACCACTCGTTGCTGACTTCCCACTGGGAAGGCTTGATCCGCTCTTACCTGTTGGAGCCACCCATGTCAAACGGCCATCCGTCCGCCAGTCGAGTCCTGTGGGCCATCAGCCAGTTCTACCGCGCGAAGATGGTGGCCAAGCCCGGAGTCGGCCTCGGCGTCACACTATACGTCAAAGGTCCATGGATAGAAGGCCAGGCCCTGACCCTGGACGGCGCTGTCGTTCACGCCTCCTCTTTCATGGTCCAACAGTAGGACACCCGGCGCGGACGATGTGGTAGAAGATGGAAGGCTGTTTCTCCGGTTCGCTTGCATCCCGGGCATAGACCAGCGCTGTCACCTTGAGTGAATCTCCCGTCTCGCGGGATGGCAGCCATCGAACAGTGTGCCACGACGGTCGTGTGACCAGGACCCTGGGTTTCTCTAAACCATCAGGTGATTGAGAAACACCACCCCGGCTACGGTCACGACGCCCAGGTAGGAGAGGCCGGTGGCCGCCATCACCCCCGAGTAGCCGGTTTCTCCCAGGGCGAACCAGGCGCCGGCCACCAGAGCGGCGCTTATCACTGCAAGGCCGGCCAAGGTCCAGGCCAAGGTCCCACCTTGGTAGGGCGCCGCGTCGTTCAGCCACCCGGCCACCAGGCTCAGCACCAGACCCGCACCGGCCAGAAGGTCGAGGCGGCGCACCGCCCACCGTGGCAAAGTGGGATCCACCAGGAACCAGTGACCAAGCAGCATGGTGGAGGTGATACCCCCCAGGGCCGCCGCGGCTGCCAGAGTCGCCGCCCAACCTGAGGACAAACCGGCGTAGACAAGCCCCAGTATCGCCCCGGGAACGATCAGCGAAGAATATCCGGGTCGATCCGACCGCCAGATCCCGATCAGCACCAGGGCCAGACCGGCGGCCGCCCACCACGACCGCAACGCCGGGTAGATCATCAACAGCGCGGCGGTCCCGGCTCCCAGCATCTGGTACCCGCGCTTGGCGACCCGCCAGCGAACCGCCAGCGGCAGGGTGAGGGCCAGACCTCCCGCCCAGGCGGCCATGAAGGCGGCCGGTCCGAAAGTGGCGCCGGTGGGTATCACCGCTTCTAGGCGGAGATGTGGGAAAGCACCCGCTCGGCCACGGCCTCGGCTACGAAGCCGAACTGTCGGGCCAGCACCTCATAGGGCGCCGAGGCGCCGAAGCTGTCGATCCCGAAGGTGAGCCCGCCGGACCCCACCATTCTTTCCCACCCGAAGGTGGCGCCGGCCTCCAAAGAGACCCTGGTAATGCCCACTCCCAGCACCTCTTGGCGGTAGGAGGGGTCCTGCTCTGCGAACGCCTCCCAACAAATGAGACTGACCACCCGCGTCGAGATTCCCCGGCTCTCCAGCAGGTCGGCGGTCTCCAGCGCCAGGGACACCTCTGATCCGCCGGCTATCAGCGCCACGTCCTCCCCGGGGCGCAGCACGTATCCGCCTCGGGCGGCCCCGCCTTCCGCCCGGGAGCGGTCCAGCACGGGGAGGTTCTGGCGACTGAGGGCCAGGACGGTGGGGCCGTCGGTGCGATTGAGGGCCATCTCCCAGGCCTCCACCGTCTCCATGGCGTCGGCGGGGCGGATCACCCACAATCCGGGCATTGCCCGGAGGCTCGCCAGATGCTCGACGGGCTGATGGGTTGGGCCGTCCTCACCCAGGAAGACCGAATCGTGGGTCAGCACCCACACACATGGGATCCCCATAAGGGCGGAGAGTCGGATGGAGGGGCGCATGTAGTCGGTGAACACGAAAAAGGTCGAACCGTATGGGCGCAACCCCCCATGCAGGGCCATTCCGTTCACGATCCCTCCCATCCCGTGCTCTCTCACCCCGAAGTGGACGTTCCGACCGGTGCGCACCGAACGGGAGAATCCCGGGTCGCCGGGCAGTACTGTCTTGGTGGACTCCGCCAGGTCGGCCGCGCCGCCGATGAATCCCGGCAGCTTCTCCCCGATCTGGCCGAACAGCTTGCCCGATGCTGAACGGGTGGCGATGCTATCGCCAGGCTCGAACCCCGGAGACTCCAGTTTCACCGGCCGGTGGGCATGGAGAGTCTGCCACTCCGCAGTGCGCCCCCGGCTTTCCCAATCGCGGCGGGCGGTTCTGCCCCGCTCCATAGCTTGCGACATAAAGCTGTAGACCTCCGCAGGCGCCCAGAAGTCCTCGTCAGGCGGCAACCCGATCCTTTCCTTGGTCATCCTCACCTCGTCCGCTCCCAGCGGAGCGCCGTGGGCGGCAGGAGTGTCGACAAGATTGGGGGCTCCGTGAGCGATGTGGGTCCGGCAGATGACCAGGGATGGCTGGTCCCCGGCGGCAAGAGCCTCCCGGGTCGCCTCCGTCACCGCCGACCGGTCGTGGCCGTCCACCGAGACGGTGTGCCAGCCCAACGCCCGGAACCTCGCTCCGACATCCTCGGAGAAGGTGATCTCCGTTCCTCCGTCGATGGAGATCCGATTGTCGTCGTAGAAGTAGACCAGCCTTCCCAGGCCGAGATGTCCGGCCAGAGAAGCCGCCTCGGCCGCCACGCCCTCCATCAGGTCTCCGTCGGATACGAAACCATAGGTGTGGTGATCGACCTGGTCAGCGCCCAGCCGGGCCCGGAGATGCTCCTCGGCGATGGCCATACCCACCCCGTTGGCGAAACCCTGGCCGAGAGGGCCGGTGGTCGTCTCGATACCCAGTTCCGGTTCCCGTTCGGGGTGACCGGCGGTGGGATAGCCCCACTGGCGGAAGTTCTTCAAGTCGTCCATGGTGATCGGGAACCCGCACAGGTGCAGCATGGCGTAGAGCAGCATCGAACCGTGACCGTTGGAGAGCACGAAGCGGTCCCTGTCGGCCCAGGTGGGACATTCGGGGTCCACCCTCATGAAACGGGACCAGAGGGCCACGGCAATGTCGGCCATGCCCATGGGCATCCCCGGATGGCCGGAGTTGGCTCGCTGGACGGCGTCCATGGCCAGTCCCTTGACAACCGCTACGGCGAGTTCTTCATTCCTCATCACCGAACATACGGTACCAAGACGTCTCGTTGACCCTGCCGTCGGCGGGGATACCCTGGGTGCGCTGCCAGGCTTTGGTGT
>VXSV01000046.1:0-22275 GCA_009837815.1 Acidimicrobiia bacterium | reverse complement strand
GTGCGCTGCCAGGCTTTGGTGTATATAACGGTGTTCCGATCGAACTCACCCGTCACCTCGATCCCCAACGCGCTCTGCCACTTCTCCACCAGAGCGCCACAGTCACCCTTTTCGATGATCACCATTCGGGGACGGAAGGTGGAGATGCCCGGGTTAGACGAGCCGCCCGGAACGCTCGCTCCCGGGAACATCTTGACCCATGAGTCGGCCCCTACTGTCCCGTCGACCTCGAGGCCGTTTTCCCGCTGCCAATCGCGGGTGGCCCGGGCGGTCTGGGCGCCGAAGCGCCCATCGGCGGGGATCCCCAGAGCCCGCTGCCAGATAATCACGTCAGCCCCCCGGGATCCGGTCAGCAACGGCCGGCCCGGGTAGGGAGGAGCTTCTCCGTCGAAGTCGTTCGCTTCAGGATCCTCCGAAGAAATCTCGGTCGCCTCAGCGCCGGGGAACATCTTGACCCAGGAACCGGCTCCCACCACTCCGTCAGCGGTGAGACCGTTGCGGTACTGCCAGGCCTTGGTAGCCGACAGGGTGGCCGAGCCGAAATAGCCGTCGGCCTGTATGCCCAGGGCCCGCTGCCAGATGATGACGTTCGAACCGCTGTCCCCCAGTTCAAGGGGCCGACCCGGATACGGAGGAACCCCCGGTGCGCTACTCGCGCCGCCCGATCCCTGGCTGTCGTCACCATCCCTGGAGGGTGGAGGCTCCAGGGCCTCAACCCCCGCGCCGGGGAACATGGTCCGCCAACTTTGCATCCCCACCACTCCGTCGACGGCCAGGCCATTGGCCTGCTGCCACTCCCGGGTGGCCCGGACAGTATCGGGGCCGAAGTACCCGTCGGCCGCGACTCCCAATGCGGACTGCCAGGTCCGCACCCACTTTCCGCGGCTGCCCAGCCGCAGGACGAACCCGGGGTAGCTGGGAGCCTGTGGGTCGGTTGTCTCCGCTTCGGGCTCCACTTCAGGCTCGGGATCCGTCCCGGTCCCGGTCCCGGTCTCCGGGTCAGGCTCCGGTTGGGAAGGGGCGGGGGGGAAGAACATCCTGTTCCACGATTGCTCACCGACTATCCCGTCGGCCTCCAGGCCGTTGGCCTGCTGCCACTGCCGGGTGGCGTCGGCGGTGCCAGGTCCGAAATCCCCATCCACGGTGACGCCCACAGCTTCCTGCCAGAGTCGCACGTCACTTCCCCGGCTCCCCTCCCGAAGGGGCTGACCGGGATATGGGTGCTCGATGATCAACGCACCGGGGGGAGTGGGCACAGAGGGGGGGCTCGAACCGATCTGGTTTCCGGCGGTGACAGTAAAGCTGTACGCCACTGCGGGTTGGAGGCCGCTGAACGTCGCGGTCGTCTCGGGTGCGGCGACCGTGATCGGATCGGAATGGGCCGGTTCTACGCTGACCGTGTAGCTATCGGGCGCAAAGCGGGAAGAGACCGGGCTCCAGCTGACGGTGGCGACACGGCCCCCGACGGCCGTCACGTTGGTGGGAGCGGGCGGGGGCGCCCACCAGTCAGCCAGATAGTCGATCGTGAAGTACAGGGATTTGAGACGGAGGGCTGACTTGACGGTCGGCGCGGAGACCCTTTCGGTGACCTTCTCTCCTCCCCGGATCCCGGCGACATTGAGAAACTGGGCGGTGCCCCACGGATAGGACACCGTGTCCACCGAGATGACGTCCTCGAAGTGATCGGACAACTCGTAGATGTCGAGCAGTTGGGACAGGGAGATGGTCTTGGACCAGAAGGCGTTGGGATTGACCGCCGGATCGATCGACCACGGATCCTGGACCGGAACCAGGTATGGCCGCCCGGCCGTCCCCCAGATCGTCGAGGAGTCCTCGGTTGCCCCACCGCTGGAAGACGAGTAGAAGGCCTGCACCACACCTACCGCCTCTTCGGGATGGGTCAGCACCTTCCCGGCGGTGGCGCGCGCCCCCACCAAATCCCAGCGACCCCCGTTCTGCACTTCCCGGTTCCATCCTCCATATACCTGGTCTCGTGCGTCACTGACCACATGACACCAACAAGCCGCCTTTCGGGAACTTTGCAGGGAAGACTCCGACCCCTGCCGAAGCATGCGGTGGATGGCATACGACCTGGCGGCGATGGCCTGGGCCTCCAACGCAGCGTCGGGCCACATGGTCGGTATCTCCGCAATGCCTGCCACATAGTCCTCGATGTCCATTTCCATCGAAAAGTGGATCCTTCCCCCGCTGGGACGGATCCGCATGTTGCCGTGGATGAACTGGGTCATCTCTCCTCCATAGTTGAGGCCCCTCAGGCCCACCCGGTTGGAGTCTGAGAGATCCTGGATGCTCAACCGGCATCCCGCCGTCGCTCCAACCGGAGTGGCGGTGCAGGACCCGTCTCCGGCGGCCGTCACCACCAGGTCCTCCCCCGCATCGAGGTAGTAGGCGCCGGCGCAGTCGGACAGGCCGCTTCCCTCCATAAGCGCCTCCCAGGTTTGGCTGCCCACCGCGCCGTCGGATCCAAGGCCCTGGGACGTCTGAAAGGAGACCACCGCATCCCGGACCGCCTGGTTGAAGGAACCGGGCGTCTCCTGCAGATGTCCCAGTTCCGCCAGCCTGCTGATCAGCAGATCGGTGAACGTGTGGTCCCGTCCGAGGGAGGTGCTTTCGGTGAGCACCGGGTAGGACGCGTATTCCCCGTCGAAGCAGACCCTCACCCGGCCGGTAACCACCGCGAAGGTCAGCTCGGACCGGTTCTGCCTTATCCCCACCCAGATGGGCATCGGATTGGTGATGACCCAGGAACCGGGGATCGCTTCGGCAAGGTTCTCGACGGATGAACCCTGATAGAAGTGCTGAAGAATCTGGTTGGTCGTGTAGCCATCCTCCGCCATGCCTTTGGCGCCGTACTGGGTGAGCCCTACTCCATGTCCATGGCCGGATCCCTCGATGATCAACTGCACCCTGTCCGGGCTGGTGGTCGGAGCAGCGCCTGAGCCGGGGAACATCGCCCGCCAGGATGCCGGACCTACTATCCCGTCCGCCTCCAGGCCTCGCTCCGTCTGCCAGGCGACGGTGGCCGCCTCGGTTTGTTGGCCGAACACCCCATCGGCAGGTATGCCCAGGGCTTCCTGCCAGACCCTGACCGACTCGCCCCGGCTGCCCAGCCGCAGAGGCTCGCCCGGATAGTCGGCCGCCACCGCCGGAACAACCGATCCCAGCAACAGAATCACCGTGACCAGAAACGCCGCCAGCCGCTTGGACGAGTGCCGTCCCATCAAATTCTCAATGCCTTCCAAGGTCAAGACCTCAGTCCCGAACAGATATCCAAAGCCCCACCCGCGCCGCGCCGCCAAGTTTAGGGCCGGACCGAGGCTACGAATACGATTCGGCGACCGGCCGGCGGCCGATCACCACGGGAGCCCTTCCCGGTGAGGGAGGAGTTGCCGCCTGCTTGGAGTCCTTGGCGTGATAGCTGGAGCGCACCAGCGGCCCTGATTCAACATGGGGGATGCCCAGAGCCTCGCCGTAGGAGCGGTATTCGTCGAACTCGTCGGGATGAACGTAGCGATGCACCGGTCGGTGGCGGGGGCTGGGGCGCAGGTACTGGCCGATGGTGACTATGTCCACTCCCACCGCCCGCAAGTCGGAGAGCGCCCCCAGCACCTCCTCTCGGGTCTCGCCCATCCCCACGATCAGCCCCGATTTGACAAGCCCCTCGGCATTGAGCCGCTTGGCTCGGGCCAGAAGCGCCAAGGAGCGCCCGTAGTTGGCGGAGGTGCGGATCTCCCGCTGCAGCCGGACGACGGTCTCGGTGTTGTGATTGAGCACGTCGGGACGCTCGGCCATCACCGTCTCCAACGCTTCCGGGTCCCCCTTGAAGTCGGGGATCAGCACCTCGATGTCGGTTTGAGGGGACCGGAGGCGAGTCTCCCTGATGGTGGCGGCGAAAACCGCCGAGCCGCCATCCTCCAGGTCGTCGCGGTTTACGGAGGTGATCACCGCGTGGTTCAGGCCCATCCGATGGATCGCCTCCGCGGCTCGGTGGGGCTCTTCGAGGTCAAGCCCCAGGGGCCGGGCGGTCGTCACGTTGCAGAACCCGCAGGCCCGCGTGCAACGGTCGCCCAGAATCATCAGGGTGGCGGTTCCCATCCCCCAGCACTCATAGATATTGGGACACCCCGCCTCTTCGCAAACCGTGTTGAGGTCGAGGGATCGCATCAGTTTCTTCAGTTCCAGGTACTCGGCGTCCATCCGGGCGGTCACCCGCATCCAAGGGGGGCGCTCCGGTTCACCCGCCAGCCTTCGCGATTTCCCCGAGAGGCTGACAGCCACCCGGTTGGGAGAAAAGGTTCCCTCCCTTAGGAGCCTGTCCACCTCGAAGTCGGTGTCCCGCCCCTGGCCCCGGACAAAGGCTGCCATCTGTGTCTCTACCGATGTCTTTCCGAAGGTCTCGGCAAAACGCGGCACGAAGGCCTCCACCGCCTCCTCGATGGATACGCGCCGACCCAGAAGTTCACTCACCGACGTAACCGGGCGATCGGTGATTCCGCAGGGGTTTATGTACCCGAAATACTCCATGGTGGGATGCAGATTGAGAGCGAAGCCATGCATCGACACCCGCCGGGAGACCCGTACTCCGATGGCCGCCACCTTGCCGAGCCGGGTCCACACCCCGGTGAGCCCGCCTTCGGGCCAGGACTCGACTCCCAGTTCCGACAGGGTGGCCACCAACGCCTCTTCCAGAGACCGCACGTAGTCGGTTATACGAGCGGGTCTGACGGCCATCAGGGGATAGCCGACCAGTTGGCCGGGGCCGTGATAGGTTACGTCCCCTCCCCGGTCGACCCGGAAGAACTCCGCCCCCACCTCCGAGAGCCGATCGGGACCTACCAGCAGATGCGAACCGTCCCCTCTTCGCCCGACCGTGTAAACGTGGGGATGCTCCAGCAGCAATAGATAATCATCGGCGATCGCCCCTCCGCTCCGGCGTTCCCAGATCGCTCGTTGCAGATCCCAGGCCTCTGCGTAGGGAAGCCGCCCCAGCCATCGCACGCGAAGCGCGGGACTCCGGCCGGGAGGAGTCACTTCAGTTCCTGCTCCCAGTCCCATGTCTCCAGGTTGTTCTTGATGCGTTGCAAAAAGAGCATCGCAGTCGATCCGTCGAAGGCGCGATGGTCCCAGGAAAGGCCCAGGTAACCGATGTGGCGGATGGCCAGAGCGTCACGACCGTCGGCCGTGGTCACCACCACCGGGCGCTTGGCCACCGTGTCGGTGGAGAGAATGGCGACGTTGGGGATGTTGATGATCGGCGCCGACAAGAACGAGTTGAAGGGTCCGGGATTGGTGATGGTGAAGGTCGAACCGGTCATCTGGTCGGGGCCCAACCGCCGAGTGCGAGCCGCGGTGGCCAGATGCCGGATGCGACGCGCCAACCCCACCAGGCGGAGAGTGTCGGCATCCCGGATGGTCACCACCACCAGGCCCTGCTGGTCGAGATCCACGGCGATTCCCATATCGATCCGGCTGTGGTAGACCGCCTGCCGATCCTCCAGATAGAAAGAACTGTTCACCACCGGGTGAGCCCGGAGGGCGTCGATGACCGCTCGGCACACGAACGGCAAATAGGTGAGCGAGAACCCCTCTTCCCGCCTGAAGCGGGCTTTGTGGGCGGTGCGAACTTCTGCTATCGGTTCGAAGTCGACCTCGACCGAGGTCCACACATGAGCGGCGGTTTGCCGGGAGCGGATCATATTCTCCCCGATCCGGACGCGGAGCCGGCTCAAGTCCACCCGCTCCGCTCCGTCCGGGGGATCCGCAGGGGGAGGCTCGGGGGCGGGAGCTGCAGAGACAGCCTGGACGCCGCCCTCGAGATAGGCCTCCACATCCCGACGGGTGACCCTCCCTCCCTCTCCGGTGCCCTCTATCAGGTCTATCTCGATACCGTGGCGGCGAACCAGTCGGCGCACCACAGGGGAGAGACGCCGGGAGCGTCCGGGAGCGTCCGGGCGGGCCTGCGGCGACGTTGGAAGACGAGGTGGCTCGCCCTGGGGAGCGGGGGGCTCGTCCTCGGCGTCGGGAGCCTGCGTTTGGGGAGGGGACTCCGGCGCCTTGGCGGCGGGCGATTCGTCCTGCACGGCGCCTCCCGGGTCTCCCACCACGCAGAGGTCCCTCCCGACTTCCACCGTCTCCCCCTCGGACACCAGTATCTCCAGCATCACTCCCGACACCGGTGAGGGGATTTCGGTGTCCACCTTGTCAGTGGATATCTCCAGCACCACCTCGCCCTGGGAGATGGCGTCACCCACCTGCTTGGCCCACCTCAGGACGGTCCCCTCGGTGACTGTCTCGCCCAGTTGCGGCATGGAGATGGTGGTCGTCATCAAAAAGCTCCTCAATCCCGCCCTTGCTTCTCTCAGTGCAGACTGCGGCCGGTCGCCGACAGGAGGGTCTCCCCGACCGCCTCCGACAGGGTGGGGTGGGCATGGATGAATGTCGCCGCCTCCTCGGGCAGGGCTTCCCAGCCCACTGCGAACATGAGTTCGTGGATCATCTCCCCTGCTTGCGGCCCGACGACGGCCGCGCCCACCAGGGGACCGTTCTTTTCTGCAACCACCTTCACCATCCCCTGGCTCTGCCCGATGATCAGCGCCCTTCCCACACCGCCGAAGGGATGCTTGGTGACCTCCACCTCCATGCCCGCGGCCTGGGCGTCGGCCGCGCTGATCCCCACCTCCGCTACCTCCGGATGGGTGTAGGTGACCCTGGGAATGGATCGATAGTCCACCGGAGCAGGCTCACCGGTGGCTATGTAGGTGGCAGCCGCGATCCCCTCGGCGAAAGCTGCATGAGCCAGTTGGGGAGTGGCGGCCACCACGTCGCCCACCGCGTACACCCCGGGCTCGGCGGTCTCCATTGTGACCGGATCCACCTTGATGTAGCCCCGCTCCACCTCGGCTCGCACCGTTTCCAAACCTATTCCATCGGTATTGGGCCCCCTGCCCACCGCCACCAGGGCGACGTCCACCTCCAGGAACTTGTCCCGGAAGGAGACTTTCACGCCGTCGTCACCGACTTCGGCGGGACCCACCCCCGTTTTCAGATAGAACTTCACGCCCCTGCGGCCAAGTTGGCGCTGCAACTGACGGGACGCGTCGGCGTCTCCGCCGGGGATCAACTGCCTCTCCAGTTCGAAGACCGAGACCTCGGCGCCCAGGTCCACCAGGAGGGAGGCGAACTCACAGCCGATGACGCCACCGCCTATGATCGCCACCCGGTCCGGGCGGGACTTCCAATCCACCGCGTGATCCGAGGTGACGATCCGCTCCCCGTCGATCTCCCAGCCGGGGATGGTCATGGCGTGGGATCCGGTGGCCACCACCACCGCCCTGCCTTCCAGCTTTTCTCCTCCCTCCAACTCGATCCTGCCCGGCCCGGAAAGGCGGCCCCGTCCGGTTACGACCTCCACCCCTCGCTTGCGGAGCAGGCCGGAGAGGCCGGTCACCAACTGGTTGACCACCCGGTCCTTGCGGGCCAGGGCCGCCGACCAGTCCAATTCCGGCTCGGATGTCAGCACTCCGAACGCATCCGCATGCCTCACGGTTGAAAACACTTCGGCTACCTGCAACCACTGCTTGGCCGGTATGCAACCGCGCAACAAACAGGTCCCACCGGGCCGTTCCTCCTCCACCAGGGCTACCGAGAGCCCGAAGTTCCGGGCATACAGGGCGGTGGCGTATCCTCCCGGCCCTCCTCCCAGAATCACGATGTCGAACTGGGATTCACTCATAGACAAAACCGGTGCTGGTCATAGAGGGGAATGCTAACTCTCCCACAGATATCATCAAGGCGGATGCCCACCAGGTACCTGATCATCGCTTCCGCCGCGGTGGGTTTGGTGATCCTGGTGGCAGGGGTGATCTGGTTCTTGCGCCTTTACCTCTGAGCCGGCGCCATCACCTCCACCGCCGGTTCAAGACCACCCTCCGTCACCGGCACCGGTCGAACGATCAACTCGTCCAGTCCCACCGAACGGTAGGAATCCAACTGAGCCCGGCATTCCTCGGCGGTTCCGGCGATCCCCAGGTGCGCCGCCGCACCCCGGAGATCGTCGGGATCCAGTCCCTGCTTCTCCACGTGCCGACGGTAGAACCCGAGCCTCAGGTAGTGGCCCAATTCCTCAGCCAGCGCACGGCGGGCCTCGTCCGGGTCCGAGGAGACCGCCACCCGCACATAGGCTGCGATGTGGAAGAATGAAGCCCCCCTGCCAAGGCCGCGAAGCCATTCCGTGGTTGCCCGGAGGTGCGCAGCGCTGCACCAGTTGAGCAGCACTCCGTCGGCCTCTCGCACAGCCAATTCCAGCATGCGGGGCCCCATCGCCCCCACCACCGTCCATACCGGACCGGAGGGGAGAAGTCCCAGGCGGGCCCCTTCCACCGAGAAGAACCTGCCGTGATGAGTCACCTTTCTCCCGTTTCGAAGCTCGCCGACGATCTTCAGGTAGTCGGAGACCGCATCGAGGGGAGAGGAGAGATCGAAGTTGAAGAACCGACGCGCCGCCACCGGATGTCCGGCGCCGATTCCCAGCACCATGCGCCCGGGGCCGGCTATGGCCGAAATCGTGGCGGCGCCCATCGCGGCAGCCACCGGGGAGCGCACGTAGACCGGCAGCACTCCGGTGGCCAGGCGGATCCGGGAGGTGGCGGTCGCCCACCCCGCCAGGGTGGAGAAAGCCTCCCGGGCGGTGGACTCGTTGGTCCACGCCGCGCTGTAGCCGAGCTGTTCGGCGCGTGCCGCGATTTCGGTGAGGCGTCCGGCCGAGAGGCCCGGATCCACCAGCGAAACCCCTAACTCCATCAAACTCCCAAACCGGAAAGGGGGACCTCGGCGCGGCAGTTGGGACAGATGGCTGTCTGAACCTGCCCCACGATGAAATTGAAGGAGCACTCCGGACAGGTCACCCGCGGAGAGGGCGGGTCGGGCGGAGGGGGCGGCGAGACCGAAGGGCCTGGCGAAGCCGGTCCCGGGTACCCGCCCGGTCCGGGTTCCGGGCCGGGATGGGAGGGATCCGGACCGGTTGGGGGAACGCCCCCGGGTCCCGCAGCGGGTCCCTTGACCTGGTTGACCGCTCCACACCTCGGACAGGAGAATCGGCCTGGTCGGGAAATGTTGACACTGGAGCGACAGGCGCCGCATCTGACTCTCATCGGTTTTGCTCCTCTCCGGACAACTCGGCCGCCGAGTCGACCCGCTCCCCCACCGCGCCGATGGACTGCAGGTATTGGGCCTCCAGCGCCAGCACCGCCCGGATGTCATCAGAGGTTATCCCTGCGGGTTGCCGCCGGGAAATCTGTTGGCAGATATAAGTCACCGCGGAATCCGACCCGCCCGCCACCGTCTCGACCGGCCGGCGGCGGTCCTTTTGAGCCAGCCCCTGCAAATAGAACAGTTCCCACTCGATTACACGCTGGATTCCCGCGTCGCCTAAACGCTCATACACCTCAGGCGCCAGGTTCTCCCGGATGTAACCCACAGCATCGGAGACCACATAAACGACCTCGTTGCCTGCTCCTCTCCTTCTCGCCTCCTGCCACAACAGGATGGCCACCAAAGCCAGGAATCCGGCGGCGAGCAAACCGCCGAGGGCAACAGAGGTGAAGCCTGACACCGGCAGAACCGCAGAGACTAGAGCCCGAGCTGCCCAGCGATCTTTTCCCGGTGAAAAGAGGGGTCGCCGAACAGCAATTCCGAGCTCTTGGCCCTCTTGAAGTAGAGGTGGGCGTTGTGTTCCCAGGTGAAGCCGATCCCGCCATGGATCTGGATGTTCTCCGATGCGGAGAAGAAGTATGCCTCCGAGCAGTACGACTTGGCGAGACTGGCCATCAGCGGACGCTCTTGGTTGTCCTCACTGACCGCCCAGCCTGCGTAGTAGGCGGCGGAGCGAGCCGACTCGACCTGAGCCAGAACGTCGGCGCACTTGTGTTTGATGGCCTGGAAGGAGCCGATCGGCCGCCCGAACTGTTTCCTGACCTTGGCGTAGGAGACCGCCATCTCCAAGCAGGCCTGAGCACCTCCCACCTGCTCGGCGGAGAGCGCCACCACAGCCTTCTCCATCATCCTCTCGAGGACCGGCCATCCTTCACCCTCGGTCCCCAACAGAGCGTCGGCGCCCAAGGCCACGTCGTCCAGGCTTATCTCGGCTTGCTTGCGCGTCTGGTCCATGGTCTCCAATCTGAGAGCACCCATTCCATCGGTCCCGGCGGGAACCAGGAACAGCGACACTCCCAGGTCGGTGCGAGCCGCAACCACCAGCAGATCGGCGACATGCCCGTCCAGGACGAAGCTCTTGGTCCCGTTCAGGATCCATCCTCCTCCCCGGCGAGGACGGGCCTCGGCGGTGACTCCCCCGGCTTCCCACCGACCGTTCGGCTCAGCGAAAGCCACCGAGGCAATCAGGTCCCCTCGGGCGATGGCGGACAGATACTCCTTCTTCTGCCGGTCGTCTCCCGCTTCCTCGATCACCCCCGCCGCCATCACCACCGTAGAGAGGAACGGTCCGCAGAAGAGAGACCTCCCCTGCTCCTCCAAAACCACGAACAACTCCAGGAAGGTGGATCCCGCCCCTCCCCACTCCACTGGAATGGCCATCCCCAACCAGCCCATCTCGGCCAACGCCTCCCAATGGGCCGGGTCGTATCCCCTCTCTGTGTCCATGAGTTGACGCACGGTCTCCATCGGACAATTCTCATCCAGCCACTGTCGCGTGTAGCGGCGCAGTTCCTCCTGCTCGGTGGTGAAAGAAAAGTTCATTGCCCCTCTATTATCCCCGCATTGCCTTCTCGCAGGTAGCTCACCGCCTCGGAGATGGTTTCGACCGCCACGATCTCAACCTCCACCGGAGCGGCGCCGGCCTCATCGTAGTTGTCCCGAGGCACCAGCACCACATCCGCCCCGGCCGCCTCAGCCGCCACCAGCTTCTGGCGGATCCCTCCGATTGCCCCGATCGATCCGTCCATGCTGATGGTCCCCGTTCCCGCCACCACCCTCCCGTCTGTCAACTCTCCCTGCTCCAGCAGATCGATTATCGCCAGCGTATAGATCATCCCCGCTGACGGCCCGCCGTAGTTCGCCGAGTCGATTTCGATCGGATAGGCGGTGGAGGCCGTAATCCCCACCATGGCTCGTTCAGGCGCCTCGGGGTTCTCATGCAACGCAAAGCTGAGGTCGGTGGGCTCGGCATTCCTAATGACGGTCACCTGCACCTCATCCCCGGGCCGACGGTTCTCCAGGATGCGGCGGATGTCCTCCACGGTCCGCACGGGCTGCGACTCCATCTCCACGACCAGGTCGCCGTCGGAAAGGGCATCGAAAGCCGGCGCCTCGCCGAAGACCCCCACCACCTCCACTCCCTCCGCCAGGGTTTCCTCCAGGCCCAGTTCGGAGAGAGCCACCGCGATAGCTATGTCCTTGGACCTGTCCATGGCGCGAAGGTTCCGCCGGCGGGCCTCCTCGTCGGTCTCCCCACCGGGACGGAGCGATTCCCTCTCGATCAAGTCGATTTTCTGGTCGAAGAAGGCGATGGCGGCCTCGTAGAGATTGACCGGCTGCAGGCTGACGGTGAGAAGAAGCAACTCCCCCTCCGGATGGAAGACCGCCAGGTCCTCCTCTATGATCACCGCGTCGACTGCGTCATCGGTAGGGCCGGCCGAGGCGGCGAAGTAGGGGAGGTTGATCAGCCAGGCCATCGGGGCCAGAAGCGCCAGCACGATCGCGGTCCACCACAGAGAGCGTCGCCGGGCGCGGGCGGAGGGAGGCAAATAGCGGTGGGTGGCAGACAAACCTGTCATGAAGCGTATATGACTTCTTTCACATACTTTCACATAAGGGAGAGAGAACCGTCCGGTAACCTGGATGGAGCAACCGCGCTCAAACCAGCGACCCAAGAGTCCTACCGGCAACCGAAGGAGCGGCAATGGCGTTTTTCACCCCTCATCACGAAGTCTTGGCGGCCCGTGTTCTCCGGCCGGGGCGGGCGGTGCCGGCAGCGGTGGCCTGGGTGGTGCAGGTGACCGGATTCGCTCTGCTGACCGCTCTATTCGCCCAGATCACCATTCGACTCCCTTTCACGCCGGTTCCCATCACCGGCCAGACCTTCGCCGTTTTGCTGTCGGGAGCGGCGCTGGGAATGTGGGCAGGCGGGGCGAGTCAGGTGTTGTACTTGTTGCTGGGTACCTTCCTGCCCTTCTACGCGGGCGGAGCTTCGGGAACCGAGGTTCTGTTCGGTGGCAGCGGTGGCTATTTGTTCGGGTTTGTCATAGCGGCCGCGCTGGTGGGAAGGCTGGCCGAGCGTCGCCACGACCGGCGGGTGCCCACCGCGGTAACCGCCTTTTTGACCGGCAGCCTGATTGTCTACTTCTTCGGAGTGATCGGGCTGATGGCGACCTACGACTGGGGTCTACCGGAAGCCGTTGAGAAGGGGGTCGCGCCCTTTCTCCTGGGCGACACCATAAAGGCATACGCCGCCGGTCTGCTGGTTCCCGCCGCCTGGCGTCTCACCAACCGCGACGCCTAGGGCCGGAGCGCCCTTCAACATCGAGGCCGGATCAGACCTCCCCTCCGGCGCGGGCGGGACGCCTCAGGATCCGAGGGACCACTCCGCGCCACCCTCCCAATGCTCCTTTTTCCAAATGGGAGCCCTCTCCTTCAACTCGTCGATCAGGTAGCGAGCCGCGGCGAAGGCCTCCGCCCGATGAGCGCTGGAGACCGCCACCGCCACCGCCACCTGTCCCACTTCCACCCTCCCCATGCGGTGCTCCACCGCCATGGCGATCACCGACCAGCGCTGGGCGGCCTCCGAGACGATTTTATTGATGTTTCCGCACACCCGGGATCTGTATACCTCATACTCGAGATGGGTTACTCCCTCCCTTCGCGGGGAGTGGTTGCGGACGGTCCCCAAGAACAGAGCAACCGCTCCCGCCTCGGGATGGCCCACCTCCTCCAGCAAGGCCCCCACATCGATGTCATCCTCCACCACCGCAACGCGGCAACAGGGAAAAGGGTCGTTCATACACAGAGAAGTTAGCCCCGACCCACCGTAATATCAGCGCGGTGAGCGAAGATCTCTTCAGCCGGTTTATACGAATGTTCAGCCGGCCCGGTCCCGTCAATGTGGACCTGGCCCGGGAAGTTTCCCGCCATCTCGCCGGAGAGCCCCAGTTGCTCAATCCATGGGCCTCCGAAGAGCTCATCGAATTGGTGAGACTGGCCGAGTACCAGATCTCAGAAGCGGCCCCCTTTAGCTTTCCCCCCGCCTCGACGGTGATCCCGCTCGGCCCACGAGAGTGGGGGGACGCTATGGTGGAGGAATTCGCCCCGGTGGTGGAACCGTTCGCGGTCCGGTTCGGGGAGGGAACAACAGCCCATCCGTTGGGCATGCTGATCCCGTTCGGACCGGTCATAGCGGGCGCGCAACTCGGGACCATGACGGGGGTGATGTCCGGCAGGGTGATCGGAGCTTGCGAGACCGGACTCCCCACCGGGCCCTCCAACCGGACCCTCCTGGTGGCTACGGTAATCGAAGACCTGGCTGACCAACTTCCGGTGGACGGTCGCCAGGTGCGCATGTGGGCTGCTCTCTACGAGACAGCCCACCGGGCAGTGTTTTCTCTTCCCCACCTGAGGGACCTTTTCAGCACTTTCAATGAGGACTATGCCTCAAGCCTAAAGCTTGCGCCGGATTCGCTTATGGAGCAACTCGGGTCGATAGGAAACGACCCTTCGGCCATCTTCCAAATGGATCTGGACGTCGAGGGGGCGGACCTCTTCGACTCCTCCGCCGCCGAACCGGCCCGTCAGAACCTGAACGCCTTTCTGGGCATGACCGGCGGAATGGCGCGGTGGCTGGTCGCCAAAGCGGGAGCTCGGCTTCTTCCCGACATCGACACGATCGCCTCGGAACGTGAAGGCGCCCTGGATCTATCGGACCCGGCCATGCAGACCGGAGCGATAGTCACCGCCTCTTCGGAGGCAGTCGCCTGCGGGGAAGCCTTCCTGGACGAAGTCGAGGGACGATTCGGGCCCGCCGCGGCTCAGCGCATCTGGCAGCCCGACGGGTTCCCGACCCCCGACGAGGTCCACGACCCGGTGGGGTGGGCGGCCCGAGTGTTGCTGGACGATCCGCTCTGGTAGTTCTGTAAGCTTCGGCAACTACTGTCCCCAACCCGGGAGAACCCGAAATGCCTGCAGAAGTCGGCGCACCCGCTCCTTCCTTCTCTTTGCACGATCAAGACGGCAACACCGTGACCCTGGACGATTTGACCAACCGCAAGACGCTCCTGGTGTTCATCCCCTTCCCCTTCACCGGTATCTGTGAAGCAGAGCTCTGTGAGATCCGAGACCGGTCTGCCGATCTCTCCGGCCTGGATGCAAATGTGGTGGTCATCACCTGCGACACCCGATTCTCCAACAAGAAGTGGGCCGATGAACAGGGGTTCGACTTCCCCATCCTCTCCGACTTCTGGCCACACGGCCAGACCGCCCGGGCATATGGGTGCTTCAATGAAGAAATGGGCGTGGCCTCACGGGCCACTTACGTACTGGACCGCAGCGGAGTGGTCAGGGAGATAATCTCTACCGACGCCTTGAAGACTCCTCGCCAATTCGAAAGCTACGGCGAGGCGCTGCAACGCCTCTGATCAGCCGCCCCCCGGAACCCCGGACCTCCTATTCCTGGGGCTCCTCGGCGGCGTCCACTGCGGCGGCGGCTTCTTCGGCTTTGCCTTCTTCAACCCCCTTGCGGAACTCGCGGGCAGATGATCCCAACGACCGCGCCAGCTTGGGAAGCTTGGAGGCGCCGAACAGGAGCAGCAGTATCAGAACAATTATCCCAAGTTCCAAGGGTTTCAGCCCGAACAACGTCTTCTCCTTTGTGGTCTTTTGCACCGCGGGGGCGCGGAGCAGCTAACCCAAGGCTAGCGCATCGATAGCTTTCTGGAGCCGCTCCCTGGTGACAAACCGGATCCGGGAGTCTCGGCGTTCCCACTCGTAGACGGAGAAGGGCCCGTATTTTTCAGTTACCAACATCCCGCGGGCCATGCGGGAACCCGCCATATCCATGACGAAGCGCCGCATGTCCCCCTCCGTGAGTTCAGGATGCCCATCCGGCGGGTGCGGAACCTCCCTCACCATCACAGTGGCGACGCCCTTGCGGGCGTGGAAGGTCGCCGAGTCCGGACCCGGCGACACCGTGTAGCCGCGCAGGGCCAGAATGGCGCGCACCAACGCCCCGGCGGTCATGTCTGCGGGATCGACGCCCTGGAGGCGGAGGGCGGCCGCCACCTTGGCGGGGATGGTCAGGAACTCGGCCAGAGGCGCCAGCGCCTCCCCTTGCGTGGGCGGGGTCGGCGTAGCCGAGGCTCCGGCCGCCACGAAGTCGCTGTCCAACGGGTCCCGAGTTGCTTCTGCAAGCCCGACGATCTCGGGAACGGGAAAGTTCTCGGGAAGTTTGCCCGGCTCTTCGAAGTCCACACTTCCCACTTGTTTCGACTCCTCCCTGTGGAGGACAAATACCTCTACCCTGCCCAAACCTTCCAGCGGAAGGGTCTGGCGGGCGCGGCGCACAGCCTCCAAGGCGTAGTAGCACAGCAGGTCGGCAAGGATCGGATCGTCCTCAACCATCGGCACGCCGAAGGTGACCTGGATCGCATCCCCGGAAACCGACAGGTCATGAAGGTTGGGGACCGGCGCCAGCGGATCCGGCTCCGGTTGGGCGGAGGGGCGCGGACGGACGCGACGGACCAAACGAACCACCAGGATGATGAAGCCTGCCAACGCCAGCAGGAGCACGGCATAACCGAACAGTCCCAGAATTACTCCCTAGTTCTCGGCCTCCTCATTGTAAGGAGATCTCAGGAGGCTACCGCCGTCCTCCTCGACCGCTCATGCCGGACCCGTCGACGCTCACGTTCCGACAACCCTCCCCAGATCCCAAAACGCTCACCGTTGTCCAGCGCGAAGTCCAAACATTCGATCTGCACTTGGCACTCCCCACAGATCGCCTTGGCCTTGCGGGTGGAGGATCCCCGCTCGGGGAAGAACAAATCGGCATCCGCTCCCAGACAGTTGGCATAGTTCTGCCAGCCCGACTGATCGTTGGCCATCGCATCTATCAAGCTCCGTCGCATCTTCCGTCCTTATCTCCAAGTCGGACCGACCGCCGCCCTGGTTCTTACATTGATGTAATTACAATCCTGCGACTATAGACCCAGGAGAGGGACATTGTCAAATGGAAACAAGAGGCTTGTGGTGCGCTGTCTCCGGAACGCTTACAATCTCTGGGCAGTCGATGCCTGAACGAGTCCCGTGACGCCCGCCTCCGTTCCAGCCTCCCGACGCCGACCCTGGCCGATGGAGTTCTACCGTTCGGCTGTTGGGAAGAAATGGGTTATGGGCGTCACCGGCATCGCTCTCCTGGGGTTCGTGCTGGCCCACATGATCGGCAACCTCAAGGTCTACCTGGGTGACGGGCAGCTGGATTCTTACGCCCACTTTCTAAGGGAGTTGCTTTACCCGCTACTCCCCAAGACCGTCACGCTTTGGCTGATGCGGACCGGGCTGGTGATCGCTTTTCTGCTTCACATCCATGCAGCAGCCAGCCTCACCTTGCTGAACCGACGGGCCAACACCGCCTACCGGGGTCCCCGCGACCTGGCGGTGGCGAGCTACGCCTCCCGGACCATGCGATGGAGCGGCGTGATCGTGGCCGTCTTCCTGCTGTGGCATCTCGCCGACCTGACCTGGGGAGTGACCCCCATGGCGCCCGAGGGATGGACTGCCGGGGCAGTGGAGGCCAACCTGGCCGCTTCCCTGTCCCGGGGAGGAGTAGCAGTCCTGTACATCGTGGCCAACCTGCTGTTGGGCGTCCACATCTACCACGGCGCCTGGTCTCTCTTTCAGAGCCTGGGTTTGGCCCATCCCTCCTACAACCGCTGGCGACGCCGGTTCGCGCAGGCTTTTTCCGCGGTGATCGTGATCGGCAACGTCAGCATTCCGATTGCGGTCTGGACCGGGTGGGTGGGATGAGCACGGTCCGGCTGGATGCGAAGACCCCGCCCGGGCCTCTCGCCGAGGCGTGGGACAATCACCGTTTCTCCCTCAAGTTGGTCAACCCTGCCAATAAGCGGCATTTCAAGATCATCGTGATCGGAACCGGCCTGGCGGGCGCCTCGGCGGCGGCAACCCTGGCCGAACTGGGCTACCAGGTCGACGTCTTCACCTTTCACGACACCCCCCGCCGGGCTCACTCAATCGCCGCCCAGGGCGGCATCAACGCCGCCAAGAACTATCGAAACGACGGAGATTCGGTGGACCGACTCTTCTACGACACCATCAAGGGCGGGGACTTCCGCTCCCGGGAAGCCAATGTCTACCGGTTGGCGCAGCTCTCGCTCAACATCATCGACCAGGCCACGGCACAGGGGGTTCCGTTCGCCCGGGAGTACGGTGGGCTCCTGGACAACCGCTCCTTCGGCGGCGCCCAGGTGGCTCGCACCTTCTACTCCCGTGGTCAGACGGGCCAGCAACTGTTGCTGGGGGCTTACCAGGCCATGGCGCGACAGGTGGGACTGGGCACGGTAAGACTGAGGGTGCGCACCGAACTCATGGACGTGGTCCTCAAGGAAGGGCGGGCCGTCGGAGTAGTGGTGAGAGACCTCCTCACCGGGGAGATCGCCTCTCACTCGGCCCATGCGGTGGTCCTGTGCACCGGCGGTTACTCCAATGTCTATTACTTGTCCACCAATGCGATGACCTGCAACACCACGGCCATATGGCGAGCCCACCGCCGGGGCGCGGCCTTCGCCAACCCGTGCTTCACCCAGATCCATCCCACCTGCATACCGGCTGCCGAGGACTTCCAGTCCAAGTTGACCTTGATGTCGGAGTCCCTGCGCAACGACGGCCGGGTCTGGGTGCCCGCCTCCCCCGATGACGATCGGCCGCCCCGACAGATCCCGGAGGATGATCGGGACTATTACCTGGAGAGGGTCTATCCGGCATTCGGCAACCTGGTTCCCCGAGACGTCGCTTCCCGGGCCGCCAAGCGCATGGTAGACGCAGGCCACGGGGTGGGATCGAGGAAGAACGGCGTTTACCTGGACTTTCAGGATGCGATCGCCCGGCTCGGCCGCCAAGCCGTCACCGCTCGCTATGACAACCTGATGGAGATGTACAACCGGATCACCGATGAGGACCCCTATCAGGTCCCGATGCGGATATATCCCGCTCCCCACTACACCATGGGCGGGTTGTGGGTGGACTACAACCTGATGACCACCATCCCAGGACTCTACGCCCTGGGCGAAGCCAACTTCTCGGACCACGGCGCCAACCGGTTGGGGGCCTCCGCCCTCATGCAGGGACTGGCCGACGGCTACTTCGTGCTCCCCTACACCATCGGCGACTATGTGGCAGGATTCCTGAACGAATCCCCTGTCCCCACTTCGGACCCGGCATTCGCCCGCGCCGAAGCCCAACTCCAGGAGAGGATCTCCGGACTGCTTTCCATGAAAGGCGGCCGCACGGTGGACGACTTCCACCGCCAACTGGGCAGGGTGGTTTGGGACGAATGCGGAATGTCCCGAAACGAGGAGGGTTTGGACCGGGCGGTGGCCCACCTGCCTGATCTGTACGAAGAGTTTCGGCGTGACGCCCGGGTTCCCGGTGATGGGGAAAGCCTCAACCAGACGCTCGAGAAAGCCGCCCGGCTGGAGGACTTCTTCGAGTTGGCGATGGCCATGTGCGTGGACGCCCGGCACCGGGAGGAGTCGTGCGGCGGACATTTCCGGGAAGAGCACCAGACACCCCAGGGCGAAGCGGTCCGAAACGATGAGCGGTTCACGACCGTGTCGGCATGGTTCTGGACAGGCGACCCCACCCGGCCCTCGCTGCAGGAAGAGCCTCTGGCGTTCGAAAACGTGGAGCTGACCACCCGGAGCTACAAATGAACATCACCCTGAGGGCATGGCGCCAGGCAGGCCCGTCGGACGAAGGCGGGTTCGAGACCTACCAGGTTTCGGACCTTTCTTCGGACATGTCGTTCCTGGAGATGTTGGACGTGTTGAACGAACGACTCACACTGGAGGGGCTGGAGCCCATCGCTTTCGACTCGGACTGCAGGGAGGGGATTTGCGGCGCCTGCGGGGTGATGATCAACGGGCGGGCCCATGGACCGCAGGCGGCCACAGCCACCTGCCAACTCCACATGAGGAGCTTCCAGGACGGAGACACCATCACCGTCGAGCCCTGGCGGGCGGCTGCATTCGAAGTCATTCGCGATCTGGTGGTCGACAGGTCCGCGTTCGACCGGATCGTCGAAGCGGGCGGCTTCATCACGGTGGCGACCGGCTCCGCCCCGGAAGCCAACCTGACCCCGGTTCCCAAGGAGACGGCCGAGACCGCTTTCGACGCCGCGGCCTGCATCGGGTGCGGGGCATGTGTGGCGGCCTGTCCCAACTCCGCCGCACAGCTGTTCACCGCCGCCAAGGCCTCCCACCTCAATCTCCTTCCCCAGGGAGGCGCCGAACGGTACGTCCGGACCGAGCGCATGGTGGACACCATGGAGCGGTTCTTCGGATCGTGCACCAACCACGGAGAATGCGAAGCCGCCTGTCCCAAACAGATCTCCATCGACTTCATAGCCATGATGAACCGCGACTACGTCAAGGCCAAGGTCAATAGCCGCGGAAACGCCTGACGAAGACCGTGACTGCCCGGGAAGCCATGTGGGAGATCCCCGAACCCGCCGCCACACGCCATGCGGTGATGGGAGACGGCGCCAAGATTGCGTTGCGCCGCCATGGGAACCCGGATGGACCCAGGTTGGTTCTTACTCACGGCAACGGCCTGGCCATCGATCTCTACTACCCCTTCTGGTCTCTATTGGCTGACGATTACGACCTGGTCGTCTACGACCTCAGACACCATGGTTGGAACGAGGTCAACCCTCTCGAAACGCACAACATGCCGACCTTCGTGGATGACCATGATCGCATAATGGAAGCCATCGACCAGCACTTCGGCGACAAGCCGAAGATTGGGGTATTTCATTCGATCTCGGCCTTGATCTCGCTGCTGTCGCCCACCAGGGGAAGCGGGTTCGTCGGGCGCTTCTTGTTCGATCCCCCCCTCTGCAAGCCGGGGAAGAGTTACCAGCAGATGGAGGAGGCCGCCAATCACACCGCTACGCTCACCCGGCGGCGCGCGGAGCGGTTTTCCACCCGGGAGGACTTTTCGTTTCTCCTCGGATTCGTTCCGTTGTTCTCCCGCGTCGTCCCTGGCGTGCTCGACCTGATGGCCAGGACGACCCTCCGTGCAAGCGAAGGTCGGCAGGGGTACGAATTGAGGTGTCCCAAGGAATACGAAGCTCGGATCGTCGAGTACGCAGGCGTCTTCTCGGTGATGGTCGACTTCGACACCCTGGCGTCGCCCACCAAGGTCATGGGCGCAGATCCCACGCTTCCCTTCTCCTACCTCCCCACTCTCGATCTGAGCGACATCCTGACCGTCGACTACGACTTCCTACCCGAAGCCACCCACTTCCTTCAACTTGAAGAACCCGAAGAATGCGCCGCGGCGCTGCGGGAGTTCGTCGACGACATCCTGGAAGGCTGACGCCTCGCTCGATCAGCGGATCGCGGGAACCGGGACTCTTGGTCTCAGGAACCCTCCACTCTCACGGTGATGATGTCCATCCCGTGATACTTCTGGTGCCGGAAGTCGGAGGCATAGTGGCGCAGGAGCCGAAACGAGATCTCCCTCTCGTCCCATGCATGAAGTTCGTCATCGAGAAACGCCAACCGGTCTTGGAGGTTCTCTTCTTCCACAACCGTGAGGAACTCCAGTTCAATGGCTCCCCTTTCCGGGTAAGCCAAGAGGATCAGCCGCGGCGTCTTGCCGTCCTGGTACCGGTTGGAAGGCGCCAACAGGCCGGCCAAGGCTTCTTCCCCCGCCGAACACAACCGCCGGGTTGAAGGATCGTCCCAACCCTTTTGGCGGGCCAAGTCCTGAAGAAATCCGTCGATCAAGGAGAAAGACGAGCCGTCCAGAGTCGTCCGGAGCCGTTTGGGCCGGCCACGGCTCAGCTTCAGGAACAGTGACAATCCCACCGCGGTGACCGCGCCCAGGGTGAGGCCGTCACCCAACAGCAGGTCCCAAGGTTCCTCCAAGACACCCTCCAGAACGTTGCGCTGCAACATGCCGACTCCCACCGCGTAGGACAGGCCCACCATGACGATGTTCTGCGGACTGAGACCGGCCTGGGAAACGGTGCGCAGACCCTCCATGAAAAGGGTCCCGGTCACGAAGAGCACGACTGCCCCCATGACCGGACCGGGGATGGCGACCAGAACCGCCGTCGCCTTGGGCAGAAGGGCCAATCCCACCAGGATCACCCCCATCGCGTATCCGACTCGCCGAGCCGCCACCCCGGTGATGTGGACGAGCGAGACAGTGGATGAGGAATAGGCGGCGGTGGGAGGGGTCCCTGCCACGCCCGACATCAGTATCCCCAACCCGTTGGCGTAAATCGCTCCCTGGACGGCGCGGAAATCGATCGTCCTGCGCCTCCGGTAAGAGACCTGTTGGGCCGCCATATTGTCCCCGATGTTCTTGATGGCCTGCACCAGGGTGACTATGAGAAACATGGGCAGCAACGCCCATGCCCCGGGGCTCAGGGTGAGTTCCACTCCTGGAAACCCGCCGTCGGGGATACCGAACCAAGGCGCGGCGAGCACACTCTCATATTCGTAGAGCCCCAACGGCGCGGCAACCGCGCACCCCGCCGCGATCCCGATCAACAGAGACCACAGTCTCAGAGTCCCCCTGGCGCGTAGGAACAGAACCGTTATCGCCGTCACCGTCACCGCCGCCACAGCCAGTCCGCCGGCATTGGTTGCGTCCTCCGGCACTTCGGGGAGGCGATCTATCGAGAACGGGAGAATCATGGTTGCGAGCAGCATCAGCACCGTGCCGGAGACAACCGGCGTGATGACCTTGCGCAACAGGGGTAGCCACTTGGCGATTGTCAGGTAGAAGAGGCCGGAGAGAACCACCAGACCGGCCAGGACGGTCGCCCCGCCGACCTCCAGCGCCAGGATCGAGACCGGTATGTAGTTGGGGGTGACGCCCGTGATCAGGATGTGCCCCCCTCCCACCCCTACCAAAACGGCCCGAAGAAAGGGGCAGCCAAATACACACACAAAAAGGGCGGCGAAGACCGAACAATACAACGGGTAAATGTACAAGACGGCAACC
>VXSV01000041.1 GCA_009837815.1 Acidimicrobiia bacterium | reverse complement strand
GGGAGTCAACCGGGAAGGTTTTCGACGATGTCGGCTGTGGCCGAGATCAGGCCGTCCACCTCGGTGGTGGTCATGGGAGTTGAGATGCAGGCGGAACCGCGGGATGAGAGGAAGAAGCCGCGGTTGAGAAGGCCGAAGTGAAAGATTCGTTTCAGGTCGGGATCGGTGCGGTTGACCGCGTGGACGTCATGGATCGGCTCCGAGGTGGGATGCAGGTTGAATAGCGACCCCATGCCGGTGACCTGGCCGGGAAACTCCATCTCGGCGAACACCCGGTTGATTCCCTCCATGGCGCGCTCTCCCAGTTGGTTGAGTCGGTTGATCGCACCTTCGGTGAGCATCTCCAGGCAGGCGACCCCGGCGGCGGCGGTTACCGGGTTTCCGTTGAAGGTGCCTCCCCAGGAGATGTCTCCGGAGACCGGATTCATAGTCTCCATGATCTCGGCGGTTCCACCGAAAGCGCCCACCGGAAACCCTCCCCCGATGATCTTGGCGAAGGCGCTCAGATCGGGGCTGACGCCGTAGATGGCCTGGGCGCCTCCCCGATGGAGGCGGAGAGTCTGGACCTCATCGAAGACCAGGACGGATCCGGTGGCGGTGGCGGCCTCCCGGAGGAAACCCAGGAAGTCGGGGCGGGCCGGGATGTATCCCGCCGCGCCCAGCACCGGCTCGACGATTATCGCGGCCAACTCGTCCCCAACTCTCTCCAGTACCTCCCGGCACCCTTCCACATCGTTGAAGGGCAGGTCCACCATCAATCCCGACACCTCGTCGGGAACCCCCGGCGCCGGGGCGTTCGCATAGTCGTGTGTCCCGTGATAACTCCCCTCGAAACGCCCCACCTTGGACCGTCCGGTGTAGACCCGGGCCACCCGCAGCGCGGCCATGGTCGCCTCCGTGCCGGAGTTGGTGAACCTCACCAGGTCGACAGAGTCGACCCGTTCGCACAACATCTCGGCCAACAGCACCTCGTACTCGGTGGGCGCCGCGAAGGCCGTGCCCCCCTCCTGGGCCTCCTGGGCCGCCTTGAGGATGTCGGGGTGGGAGTGTCCACAGACCAGCGAGGTGTAGTTGTTCAAATAGTCGACGCGGCGGTTGCCGTCCACGTCCAGGATGTGGCACCCCTCCCCCAGCACCAGAAAAGGCGGGAAAGGCGGAAAGAAGGTGGTGGTGCGGGTGGTGCCGCCCGGCAGAACCTTCTGCGCCCGCCGGGCCATCTCCACCGAGAGGGGATTCTCCCTCCGGTAGCGGTCCAACTCCCGACCGAGCGCGGCCGCGATCTGTGTCTCGCCCAACACCGGTCGACCCTACCTAGACCATGCTCCATCCGCCGTCCACGGTCAGCGTCTCCCCGGTGATGTAGCTGCCGGTGGCTCCCGCCAGGAACACCACCGCCCGGGCGATCTCCGATCCGGCGGCGAAGCGGCCCAGAGGGATCTTGGAGGTGATGGCCTCCAGGATCTCGGCGTTGGCGGGATCGGTGCGCAACTCGACGTTCATCGGCGAGGAGGTCCACCCCGGCGCCACCGAGTTGACCCTCACCCCAAACTCGCTCCACTCCGCGGCCATGGTCTTGGTGACCCCGATCACCCCCGCCTTGGCGGCGCTGTAGGACCCGATGGTGGGGAAACCCAGCGGTCCGGCGATGGAGGAGACGTTCACCACCGACCCCGAGCCCTGGCGGATCAGGTGCTGGGAGGCGGCTCGGGTCACATAGAACACCGAGGAGAGGTTGGTGGCGATCACCTTGTCCCACTCCTCGATCGAGAGTTCGTCCAGGCGGCGGAAGTTCTGCCTTGTGCCGGCGTTGTTCACCACCACATCGAGCCTTCCCAGGGACGAGACCACTTCTTCAACGGCCGTCTCTACCGCGGAGGGGTCGGTGACGTCACACCGGACCGCGACGCCCGAGCGTCCGATCATCTCCAGGGTTTCGACGAGGCCCTGGCGGCTGCGGGCCAAGAGCCCGACCTTCGCCCCCTCCTCGGCGAAAGCCGCGGCTATGGCCCGTCCTATGCCCTGGCTGGCGCCGGTGACCAGCGCGACCTTTCCGGCCAGTTGGGTGTCCATGGCTTCTACCGGGTGGCCTCCTGGATGAGGCTCCACAGCCGGCTGGGAGTGATAGGAAGCTCGTCGGCCTCCACTCCCAGATGGCTGAGCGCGTCGGTGACCGCGTTGGCCACCGCCGCACCCGGCGGGAAGGTCCCGGCCTCGCCCATTCCCTTGAATCCCCCGTCTGTATGGGGAGAGGGAGTCACCACATGATGGATCTCCATGTCGGGAACGTCGGTGAAGGAAGGCAGCAGGTAGTCCATGAACGAGGTGGTGAGCAACTGGCCTTCGTCGTCGTAGACGAACTCCTCCAACAGGGCGCCGCCCAGTGCCTGGGCGACTCCACCGTGGATCTGTCCTTCCACCAACAGCGGGTTGATAACCGGCCCGCAGTCGTCCACGATCACATAGTTCCGAAAGGTGATCCTGCCGGTGTTGGTGTCCACGTCCAGCACCACGACGTGGCAGCCGGAGGCGGTGGTGAAGTTGGGCGGGTCGTACACGTAGGTGGCCTCCAGGAATGGCTGGTCGCCCTCGGGGAGGGCATGAGCCCAATAGGCCTGCTGGGCGACCTGCGCCAGGCTCACCGAGCGCATCTCCTCGGCGCCTTTCACCGAGACCATGCCGTCGGCGTACTCCAGGTCCTCGGCGTCGGCTTCCAGCATGCCGGCGCCGATGCGGACGGCCTTGGCTTTGATCTCCTCGACGGCCCTGATCACCGCTACCGCAGCGACGTTCGACCGGCTGCCTGCCGATCCGAAGCCGGTGTAGGGGGTCTGATCGGTGTCGCCCCACACCACCCGGACGTCGGCCATGTCGATGCCCAAATGGTGGGCGGCGACCTGCGCCAGGGTGGTCTCGGTGCCCTGGCCCATCGGAATCATCCCGGTGTAGACCGTGGCTTTTCCATTCGGATCCACCTTCACCGTGGACCCTTCATAACCACCCGTGTAGTAGCTCAGATAGCCCAGGATGGGCGAGGGCCCGAATCCCGACACGTGGATGTAGCTTGAAATGCCGATCCCCCGGTAGACGCCCTGTTCTCGCAGTTCTTTCTGCTCGGCTCGGACACGGTCGTAGTCGGCCGCCTCCAACGCCTTTTCCAAACAGGCCGGGAAGTTGCCGGAGTCGTACACCGCCCCTGCCGCGTTGAACCAGGGGAACTGGTCGGGCTGGATCATGTTCTTGCGGCGGATCTCGGCCGGGTCCATGCCCAGGCGCTTGGCCGCCTTGTCCATCATCCGTTCGGCGCCGAAGATCCCCTCGGGCCCCCCGAATCCCCGGAAGGTGCTGGCGGGGGTCTTGTTGGTGGCCGCCGCGATCACATTACAGTAGTAGTTGGCGATCTTGTACTGGTTGGGCGCCGCCGCTCCGGTGACCCAGGCCGGGCCTATGCCGACACTGTGGAGATGGGCGCCCAGGTCGTTGATGACCTTGCCCCGCAGGCCCAGGATGGTTCCGTCACTCTGAAGGGCCATCTCCCACTCCTGCACCTGGGCCCGTCCGTGCACGGTGGACATCAGTCCCTCGCGCCGGTCGGCGATCCACTTGACGGGCCTGCCCAGCTCCATGCTGGCGATGCTCACCAGCAGATCCTCGGGATAGCGGTCCCATTTGTTTCCGAATCCGCCTCCCATGTTGGGGGTCAGCACCCGGACCGCGGTCTCGGGTAGACCCAGGGACGCGGCGAGTTCGGTACGGAACAGGTGGGCCACCTGCGACTCGGAGTGGACGGTGAGCCGTCCATGGATCTCGTCCCAGTCGGCCACTATGCCGCGGGTCTCCAGGGGAATCCCCGAGTGTCGGCCGATCTTGAGCCGCCCACGGACCGTCACCTCTGCGTTGTCGAACGCCTCCGCGTCGTAGTGACACTCACCCAGGGCGTTGTATCCCGCGAACACATGGTGAATGGCGACGTTGTCGCCCCAGTCCTCGTTGATCACCGGAGCGCCCTCTTCCAGGGCGGCTTCGGGGTCGGTGACCGGATCGAGGGTCTCGTAGTCCACGTCAATGGCGTCGAGGGCGTCCTCGGCCGCATAGCGCGAGTCGGCCACCACCGCGGCCACGGGCTCGCCCACATACCGAACCTTGCCCTCGGCCAAAGCGGGAATGCCCGAGTCCTTTTGTCCCGGAAGCCTCCAGACCACCGGGAATTGCGTTATGTGATCGGGAATGTCGTCGGGAGTGATCACCATGTGAACGCCGTCCATCGTCCGGGCCTCGGAGGCGTCGATCGAGTTGATGCTCGCATGGCCCATCGGGCTGCGCAGGATCGCCATGTGCAACGTCCCCGGCAGGTTGATGTCCGCCACGTAGCGCCCCCGTCCCCTGATCAGGGCCGGGTCTTCCCGGCGCGGCGCTCGCGCGCCGATCCATTCGGTGGTGGTCATGATGTCACCTCGTTCATTTCACGCGCCGCTCCCAGCACCGATTCCACGATCTTCTGGTATCCGGTGCAGCGACAGACATTTCCTCCCATGTCATCCCGGACCTCCTCGGCCGTGGGATCGGGATTGCGCTTGAGCAGATCGATCCCGGCCAGGATCATCCCCGGGGTGCAGAACCCGCACTGCAGACCGTGGTATTCCGAGAACGCCTTCTGCATGGGATGCAGTTCTCCGTTCTCTTCCAGGCCTTCGATAGTGGTGATCTCCGCACCCTGAGCCTGGACGGCGAACAGCAAACAGGACCGCACCATCTCCCCGTCCAAGAGGACGGTGCAGGCTCCGCAAACCCCGTGCTCGCACCCCAGATGGGTCCCGGTGAGACCCAGACGGTCGCGCAACACGTCGGCCAGGATCTCCCTGGGCTCTGCCAGGGTGGTCTGGTTCCTTCCGTTCACGTTGAGGGTTATCGCCACTTGAGCCATCGTCACACCTCCTGGGCGCCGGCGATCGCCTGTTGCAACGCCTGCCGGGTCAGTACGTCTATGAGAGCGCGCCGGTAGTCGGCGCTCCCGTGAATGTCGTCGGTTGCAGGGAACTGGGAAGCAGCCCGGGCGGCCGCCTCGGCAACTGCCGAAGATCCTCCGTCGCTTCCGACCAGGGCGGTCTCGGCCTCGTCCAGCCGGGCGGGGCTCGTGCCCCCGAAGGCGGCGATGGAAGCCGATTCCACACCGCTCCCGTTCATGGACACCACCGCCGCCACACCGGCCACGGCAAAGTCCCCGTGGCGACGGGAGAACTCGGCAAAGCCGTGACCTCCCGACTGGGCGGGCACCGACACTTCGGTGATGAGCTCGTCAGAACCGAGAGCGGTGGAGAGGAAGTGTCCGCCGGCCAGGTCCTCCACAGAAAGGACTCTGGATCCTCCCGAGGAGACAGCAGTGACAGAGGCGCCGAGAGCCATCAAGACTGCCGGGTACTCGGAGGCCGGATCGTTGTGCGCCAGGCTTCCCGCCAAGGTTCCGCGGTTGCGAATCGCTCGGTGGCCCACATGGCCGGTGGCCTCCGCCAGCAGCGGAGCGCAGCCGGTCACCTCGCCGGACTCTTCGAGCGCGCTCTGGCGTGCAGTGGCGCCGATACGCACAACACCGTCCTCGCACCGAATGTAATCAAGGTCGGAGATCCCGTTTATGTCCACTATGCCGGCGGGCCTGGCCAGGCGAAAGCTCATCATGGGAACCAGGCTCTGGCCTCCGGCCAGCACCTTTGCGTCCTCATGGCCGCTCAACAGGCCCACTGCGTCATCGACAGACTCGGGAGCGTGATATTCGAAAGCTGCGGGTTTCATCGCTCTCCCATCTATGTGAAATTGTCTTTTTTCAATATAGAAGGTGGAACGGTTACAAAGGGCAAATAGCAGGAATTATTCAGCCAACAAGGCCGCCATCTGGTCTAGAGCGGCCAGGTTGTGCCCCGCCACCATCGAGTCGATGTGCGGCAAGGAGGCTATCAGACCCCTGGTCAGGGGTCGGAACCTGGGATCGCCCATCAGGGGGTTCACCCATATCACCCGATGCGCCTGCCGGGAAAGCCGGTCCATGGCCGACCCCAAGGCCGCGGGGTCTCCTCTCTCCAGCCCGTCGGAGCAGATCAGCACCACCGAACCCCGGTTGCGGGAGTCCGGTCCGTACCGACGCACGTAATGGTTGAGCGACTCGCCGATCCGGGTGCCGCTCTCCCAGTCCACCACCCGGGAAGCGGCTTCCTCTATCGAGCGATTGGGATCCCTCCAGCGCAGCTGCGGGGTGATCCGGGTGAGCCTGGTGCCGAAACAGAAAACCTCCACCTCGTGAGCGGCGCGGTGGGTGGCGTAGGCGAAGTGCAGGAGGGGCCGGGAGAAACCCGCCATCGACCCGGAGATGTCGAGGATCAGCACCAGCCGGCGGGGCTTGGTCCGGCGGCGGCGAAAAGCCCTGTGAAACGGCTCGCCGTCACAGCGCAGGGAGCGGCGCACGGTCCTCCGCAGGTCGATCCTCCCGCTCGGGCCCGGGCGGCTGCGTCGCACCACCCGGTTGGGCAGGTTCACCGCAATGTTCGCCACCAATCTGTGAAGCCGGCGGAGGTCATCTTCCGTCCAGTGATCGAACCGCTTGTCCCTGAGAATCTCGTCCTCCGAGGCGGTCGGACCGCTGGAACCGGGGCCGTCGTCGGAGGGATCGACAACCGAGACCTCCTGGGTGGTGGCCACGGTCCGGGTCCCCATCGGAGCGCCGTCGTCGTCCCACCCGCCGAAGACATACTCGCCCTGCTCGGCGGTCCCCTCCTGTTCTGATCGCGAGAACCACTCGGAAAATGCCCGGTCGTAGTCGGCGAGTCTCCGGCGGTCATCCACCATCGTCAGCCGACCCGCCCAGTACAGGTCCACCGGATCGGTGGGGTCGAGTCGGGCGGCTGCTCTGCAATAGGAGAGGATCCGACCGGGTCCCAGCGTGAAGCCGTGGGTTCGCAGGTATTGGCCGAAGCGGATCAGAGACCCGAATAGCTCCTCGCCGTCATTCAAGGTCGGCCAGCTCTTCGATGAACCCTTCGGCCGTCTCCAGGTCGTCGCGCTCTTTGAGAGCCGCGCCCATGGTGAGCCGCACCATCCCCACGTCGAGGCGGCTGGTCCCCAGTCGCTGCAACGCCCGGGACCAACTGATGGTCTCCGCTACTCCGGGCGTCTTGACCAGGTCGGCCCGGCGCAGGCGCGCCGCGGCCCGCACCACCTTGCGGGCCAGGGCCTCTGTGACCTCCGGCGCCCTGGTGCGGATGATCTCCACTTCCCGCAGGGGTTCGGGAAGGTCGATCCAGTGGTAGAGACAGCGCCGTTTCAGGGCATCATGCAGCTCCCGGGTGCGGTTGGAGGTGAGGATCACCATCGGAGGGGTGGCCGAGTGGATGATGCCCAACTCGGGGATGCTGATCTGGAAATCCGAGAGGATCTCCAGCAGGAAGGCCTCGAACTCGTCGTCGGCCCGGTCGATCTCGTCTATCAGGAGAACGCACCTTCCCTCCGACCGGAGCGCCCGCAGGAGCGGCCTCTCCAACAGGAACTCCTCCGAGTAGATGTCCCGGCCTGATCCCTCGCGGACGTCGGCTGCCCGCAGATGGAGGAGCTGGCGGGTGTAGTCCCACTCGTACAGGGCCTGGGAGGCGTCGATCCCCTCGTAACACTGCAGTCGCACCAGCGGAACTGCCAGAGCGTCCGCCAGGGCCTTCGCCACCTCGGTCTTCCCCACACCCGCCTCGCCCTCCAGCATCAGGGGCTGGGGAAGGACCCTCGCCAGGTAGATGGCGGTGGCCAGCCCCTGGTCGGCCAGGTAGCCGTGGCCCTGCAGCAACTGCGCGGCATGGGCGGGGGACGAAAACCCCGTTGGGCTGTCCGGCGCGTGCATGTCTGAGTCCAAGTTCGATCCCCCAATCGGATTATCAGGCCAAGATAGTCGAATAGGCTAGAAGGAAGTTGAACAAGGAGAGGTTGGTGAGCACCACGCTGATCACCGGAGGGCGGGTGATTACCGCCACCCGGGACACCGTCGAGGACATCCTGATCGAAGACGGCAGGATCGCCAGATTGGGAGACCTGGGCGAATTTCCCGCCGACCGGGTGGTGGACGCCTCCGGAAAGCTGGTGATTCCCGGGGGCATCGACCCTCACACCCACATGGACACGCCGGCGGGCGACACCTTCATCTCCGATGACTTCTACACAGGCACCGTGGCGGCGGCGGTGGGCGGGACAACCACCATCATCGACTTCCCCATCCAGGAGAAGGGGGACGATCCCCGGGTTTCGCTGGAGGAGTGGTTCGGCAAGTCCGAGGGCAAGGCGGCCATCGACTGGGCGTTCCACCAGATCATCGCAGACCTGCCTCCGGCCTACCTTCCCTCGCTGGGCGCCCTGATCGACGAAGGCGTCTCCAGCTTCAAGCTGTTCATGGCCTATCCCAACGCCTGGATGCTCGACGACGGTGCGATCTTCTCGGCGCTGCAGTGGACTCGGGACAACGGGGGCCTGATCATGCTGCACTGCGAGAACGGCCCCGCCATAGAGGTGCTCATCCAGCAGGCGATCGCCGCCGGCCACACCGAGCCGCGGTTCCATGCGTCCACCCGCCCGTCCATAGCCGAGGGAGAGGCGACCTCGCGCGCCATCGCCCTGGCCGAGATCGCCCGGGTTCCGGTGTACGTGGTGCACATGTCGGCCGCCGAAGCACTCGGCGCGGTGGGCCTGGCCCGCAGCCGGGGACTGCCGGTCTATGCCGAGACCTGCCCCCAGTACCTGCTCCTGTCCGAGGACAAGCTCGCCTCGCCCGGCTTCCAGGGCGCCAAGTACGTCTGCTCCCCTCCCCTGCGCGATCCTTCCCATCACGACAAACTGTGGGAAGGGCTGGCCTCAGGGAACCTGCAGGTGGTCTCCACCGACCATGCTCCTTTCCACTACAGGAAGCAGAAGGAGATGGGGCGCGGGGACTTCACCAAGATCCCCAACGGCATGCCGGGGGTCGAGTGGCGGGTGAGCCATCTATACAACTTCGGCGTGCGAGAGAACCGGATCTCTCTAAACCGCTGGGTGGAGATCACCTCCACCAACGCCGCCAAGCTGTTCGGCATCTACCCGCAGAAGGGCGAGATCGCGCCCGGATCCGACGGCGATCTGGTGATATTCGACCCCCACCGGGAGCAAACGCTCTCGGCGCAGACCCAGATGACCAACTGTGACTACAACCCGTACGAGGGCTGGACGCTGCAGGGCGCCCCCGACACGGTGCTGGTGCGTGGCGAGCCGGTGGTCTCCGACGGAGAGTTCGTGGGCCGGGCCGGCATGGGCCGGTTCATCAAGCGCCGACCCGCAGAAACCATCGCCACCGACCTGATTTCCTGAACCGGGGAGAGATTATGACCACCGTCCGAACCGCCCTCATCCAGATGTCGACCGTTTACGACAAGGCCGCCAACGTCCTAAGAGGAGAGGAACTGGTCCGCCAGGCCGCCGACCGGGGGGCACAGATCGTATGCCTCCAGGAGTTGTTCAACACCATCTACTTCCCCTTTGAGATGGATCCCCGCCACCTGGAGTTGGCCGAGCCGATCCCCGGGCCCACCACCGAACGGATGCAGGAGGTGGCCCGGGAGTGTGGAATCGTCCTTGTGGCGCCCATCTACGAAAAGACCATCGAGGGGATGCTGTTCAACACCGCCCCGGTGATCGGGACCGACGGGGAGCTCTTGGGCATCTACCGCAAGAGCCACATTCCCCTGGTGAGCACCCCCACTCTCACCGGCATCGAGAAGTACTACTTCGCACCCGGCGACACCGGGTTCGTCACCTTCGACACCCCCTTCGGGATCAAGTTCTGCGTGTACATCTGCTACGACCGCCACTTTCCCGAGGGAGTCAGGGCCTTCGCCCTGCAGGGCGCCCAGCTGATGGTGGTCCCCACCGCCACCACCGGAATGAGCCGGTACCTGTGGGAACTGGAGCTGCGCGCCCATGCGGTGGACAACATCATGTATGTGGGCGGAGTGAACCGGGTGGGGGTCGACCAGGACGGGTCAGATTCGCATTTCTACGGTTCATCGGTGTGGGTGGACCCCAAGGGACAGATCATCAACCAGGCGAGCGACCAGAACGACGAGGTGCTTGTCGCCGACCTTGACTTTTCGGTTGTCCCCCGGATCCGCAACGAGTGGGGTTTCTTCCGCGACCGCCGCCCCGACCTGTACGGAGCGGTCGCAACCTGAGCCCAGCGTCCCCTGGCCCACCCGGTCACAACAAGAAGGCGCGGGAGGGGAGGAAAGCAATCCGGTCTGACCGCCGATAATCGTCACCTCCGGGTAGAGTTCCAGACGCAAGGGGTGCGATCAAAGAGGAGGATCAGAACATGGGCGTTTTCAACTGGCCTATCCGACTGGAAAGCATGGACGGCCAACAGTCCCTGGAGATCGAGGCGTTGGTGGACACGGGCGCCAGCTACACCGTCGTGCCGACCCGTCTGCTGAGTGACCTGGGCGTGTCGCCCATGGACAAGATCGGCCTGGTGCTGGCAGACGGACGGCCTGTGGAGTACAACATCGGGGAGGCGCGCGCCACCATCGACGGGAGGAGCATTCCCACCCTGGTGGTCTTCGGGGACGACAACGCCCGCGCCCTGCTGGGGGCCTACACACTGGAAGGGCTGCGCCTTGCTGTGGACCCCACCCACGGCAGGCTCATCCCAGCCCCACACGCCTGGGCGTAGGCGCACCTCAGCATACGATGGGAGGAGATTGAATACCTAGAGTTCACCGAAGCTGCCGACGAGGAGCGAACCCATGAAAGGTAAACGGCGGAGGGCGCAGAGGCAAGATAACGTCATCGACCGCGGGGGATACACGACAGACAAGACCGTTGCGGTGTCGAAGTTGCCGAAGGGACCGGGACCGGGAGCCTCTAAGGATCCCAAGAATTTCGAAGAAGAAGTAGCTCCCTCCGGGAGTTGGGGCTACCCCTGCCTTCTAAGCATCCGCAGCGAAAGCCTCGATCATCTCGGCGTAGTTTTCGGTGACGGGAAGGGGCACCGGATATACGTTGGGGCGGGTGGCGTAGGCGGCCAGTCCCTCCCGGCAGGTGGTCAGATCTCCCCACACGCACAGCGAACTCACCACCTCGACCGGCACCAAGGGCATCGCCGCTTCTATCCCACCATCCCGGGGAGGCCAGCCGCCCATCTCTTGGCTGACTTCGTCCAGCAGATCCTGGGAGACGCCGCTCGCCCGGGCGATGTGGGGCTGCTGTCCCAGGTACATGGTGGTCATGCGGAGGGCTATCTCCAGGGCGCGTTCGGGGTGGCGGTCGTCGGCGCTCACCACTATCACCTGCGGAAGGTCAAGATCGTCGAGTGACTTCCGGGCCCGGGCGGCGCCCTCGGCTATCCGGTCGAATGCCTGCGCCTGGTAGGCCAGGGAGGTGAAGCCGTTGAGCAGCACGCCGTCGGCGATCTCTCCCGAGAGGGCCAGCATCTGGGGACCGGTGGCCCCGATGTAGATCGGTACATCCCTGGGAACGTCGGTAGCGCCCTCCCCTAGTTCCAGCCGGAGGTCCCGAATCTGGACCAGGTCACCCTCGAATGTCACCGTTTCCAGAGCCAGGAGTCGCCGACACACCTCCACGTATTCCCGCATCTGGGTGATCGGCCGGCGCCGTATTACCCCCTGCTTCCATGCCAGCGGATCCCAGTAGGCGCCCAGGCCCATCAGCATCCGCGAAGGCGCCAACTCATCGAGAGTGGCGAAGGTCAGAGCCATCAGGGAAGCGGGCCTGGTCCAGGTGTTCACCACCCCGGCGCCGATCTTGATCCGCTCGGTCTGATGTGCCACCGCTCCCATCACGGAGATGGCGTCGCGGGCCGTGCGGGTCTCACAAATCCAGACCGACTCGTACCCCAGAGCTTCGGCCTGCCGGGAAAGAGCCACCTGGCTCCGGGCATCGGGGCGATCCAGGAAGCAGATCCCCACTCTGGAAATACGAGTATTCAAGAAACACCTCTCTGCCTGCCGATGGGATCCCGCGTTTTGAGTTCTGGGAACAGTGAGAAGTCGCGGTCCCGGGTCAGGAGCAAATCGGCGCCGTGCGCTACGCAAATTGCGGCGACTCTGGCGTCGTGGACGACTCCTCCGATGACTCGAGGGCGTCGCACAAAACGCTCCAGTATCCCCTGAAAATCCTTGGTCTCTCCTATCAGCCGCATCGATGGGGAACCGGTCCAGGCGGAAAGCTGACGCCACGCCTGCTCCGGACTGGTAGCGCTCTCCTTCCAGATGCGAGGGTTGGTAACCACACTGAGGAATTCATAGCAGCAGGCCAGGGAAGAGCCCACACATCGTTGCCTTCCGCCAGTCCACGCATGATCGAGGCGGCCTCCCGGTGGTGCCTTGCCTCCCGCCGGTGTGCGTACACAAGCAGGTTGGTGTCGACAGCGATCATCGGGATTCAGAGGTCTCCGTAGATCACCCCGCGCAGGTCCTGGCAGGAGTACGCCTCCAGGGGATCACGCCCGCCCGACTCGCCCACGCTGCGGTCGGGCAGCCGGTATGGTCGGTTAGGGACTGAGTTGCAGAGCACCTGGCGCAGACCGTCTTCGACCACGGCGCGCAGCGGGCGTCCGGTTCGCTGCGCGTGCTGCTTGGCTCGCGCCAGCAATACGTCCTGGATGTTAAGCGTCGTCTTCACAGTGCCCATACCAGCCATGTTATCTGAGTATGGGTTACCCATACAACCCCTATGTTCACCCCTCTATGGCCGCTTCGGAGGCAAATCACATAGAGGAGATACGTTGCCTGAAGCTGACTCGTGCACAACCGTCACCAGTCCGAAACTAGTCAAATTCGTAGCCCGCATTCCCCGTTCCGACCGCGAGAATGTCGCGTTCTCCCCACCCTGACACCGTCCCGATTACTTAGACTCCGAGCCAAGTTCAATCGCATTCGTTCGCATCTGCGTTCGTTCTCATCAATAAGGAGAGAGCATGCTAAAGATCCGGAACAGAGGCCCGTTGGTACTCCTGGCGGCGCTCGCGCTCGTTTTGGCCGCTTGTGGCGCCGACGACGCCGAGGAGGCGCCCGCTACCACAGCATCCCCAGCCACCACGCAAGCCCCGGCCACCACGGCCGCGCCCACCACTACTGCAGCGCCCACCACCACGGCGGCGCCGACTACGACCACCACCGAGGCCATGGTCGACATGACGCCCGAGACGCCGGACATCAGGGTGATGCCGGCCACCCTCGCCCAGTTCCTGCCTCTCTACGTTGCCCAGCAACAGGGCTTCTTCGACGACTACGGGCTGAACCCGGAGATCCTTGCTTTCGAGGGCGGCGCAGGCCGCGCCACCGAGGCGGCCCTGTCCGGCGAGGCGCACATGGGCTACACGAGCTGGCCCCTGGCATTCTCGTTGGCCGAGCGCGGACAGCAGCTCAAGTTCATCACCACCCATGCGTACTACGCAGTGGTTGACGGCGTCGACTACGGCACACATCGTCTGATCGTCACCGAGGACTCCCCAATCCAGACAGTCGCCGACCTGGAAGGCGCCCGCATCGGCGTTGTAGCCCGAGGGTCGAACGAAGAGGCATTCCTCACCTCGATCCTGCTCCAGGTGGGCGTCGATCCGGACAGCGTGGAGCTGATCGAAGCATTCTGGGGCGCCCATCCGGACCTCCTCACCTCCGGAGAGATCGATGTCGGCTACATGATCTACCCGTTCATTACCGGCATCATCCCCTATGGCGAGACGGAAGGGAACGGCTTCCGCTCGATCGGCGACCCCTACATCGGCGGGATGAACGGCATCCCCGAGATGCTGGGACCCCGCGGCGCCGGCATGTTCCCGATGGCCGCCTCTCCCGAGTTCGTGGCGGAGAACCCCAACACCATCAGGGCTTGGGCGCTCGCCATCCGCGACGCCGCCGCCTGGATCGTCGACAACCCGGCCGAGGCCCTGGAAATCTCGGTCGCCGTCTCGGGCGTCCCGGCGGATGCACAGAAGAACAACCCGCCGCACATGTACGTGACCTGGCCGGAGAACCTTGTCGAACAGATGCAACGTGTTGTGGACATGATGGTCGAGGCGGACCTGCTCGACGAGGGGCTGGATGTCGGCGCCTTCATCTCGGATCTCCCGTTCACCGAAGAGGAGATGATCGAGAACGGTCGCTTCTTCCCCTGGGACCCGAGCCAACTGCCGTAGGCCACCCGAACAGAAAATAGCGTGACAGGAGCCCTGCGGTTCCCTGGAATCACGGCTGTCGCCGTCATCCTCGCAACATGGGTGACGGCGACAGCCACCGGGTTCGTCAACTCCGAGTACATCCCGCCACCGGGCGAGGTCCTGGCTTCGGGGATCGAGGACTGGGCGAACCTGGGCGCCGCCACCATCGAAAGCATGTGGACCGCCCTGGTCGGCTACGCGGTCGGGTTCGGCGCTGCCGTCGTGATCGGCATGGCGGTGGGCAGGTATGCATCGGTCGACTCCTGGCTGAGCGGACCGCTCGATTTCTTCCGCGCCATCCCGGCCGTGGCGGTGGTCCCGATGGCGCTCCTGATCCTCGCCGACTCGTTCCTGGTGGGCGCCTTCGCCGTGGCGTGGGGGTGCTTCTTCCTGGCCGTCATCAACGTGATCTCCGGCGTGAAGCACATCCCCAACACCTTGCAGGACGCGGCCCGGAGCTTCGGCGCCGGCGAGGTGAAGGTGCTCCGCAAGGTCGGGATACCAAGCCTCCTCCCCTACTTTTTGTCCAGCCTGCGACAGAACGTGTCGGTGGCGCTGATCGTCATCGTGGTGGCCGACATGGTGATCGGGCTGTCCGGGCTGGGCTTCTACATCCTCCGCACCCAGAGCAACGCCCTGTTCGGACGCATGTATGCCTCCATCGCCCTGATCGCGGTGATCGGCTATGTGGCGTTCCGGCTGCTCGAAGTGACCCAGCGGAGGCTCTTCCCGTGGTGGTCGGAGACGTCTGTGGCATGACCGACCACCCGACCTCCTCCAGCCCGGCCATCCACCTCAGCGGCGTCACCAAGACCTATCCCCGGCGCGGCCACGACGAGGACCTGAGGATTATCGACAGCCTGGACCTGTCGTTCCGGCCGGGCGAACTGGTCACCATCGTCGGGCCGTCGGGCTGCGGGAAGTCCACCATCCTCAAGATGATCGACGGGCTGACGCCTGTGACCAGCGGGACCATCAGCTTCGAGCCCAGTTCCCCCAAGCCGCGGATGGGCTTTGTCTTCCAGGACTACGCCAACGCGCTGGCGCCATGGAGGACCGTCCAGAAAAACGTCGAATTCGGCCTGGAGATCGAGGGAGTCGCCTCCCGGACCGAGCGCGCCGAAGCGGCCGCCCGATACATAGGGATGGTCGGTCTCGGAGGGTTCGAGACCGCCTATCCGCGGGAACTCTCCGGCGGCATGCAGCAACGGGTCCAGTTGGCCCGGGTGCTCGCCTACGAGCCCGACGTTCTGTTGATGGACGAACCCTTCGGGTCGCTCGACGCCCAGATACGCCGTGTCATGCAAGAGGAGCTGCGCAGGATCCTCGAGACCCTCGACCGGACGGTGCTGTTCGTGACCCACGACATCGAGGAGTCGCTCTATCTCGGCGACCGCACCGTGGTCCTCGACCACCGCCCGGCCCGCGTGCTTATCGACTTCGAGCAGGGCAAGCGGACTTCAAGCTACGAGGAGTTCACCGCCTCCGAGGGGTTCCGGGCGCGATACAACGAGGTCTGGAGCCTCCTCCAAGGCCGGAGAGGGCCGGCATGACCGCGTCGGTGTGGACCCGGTGGCTGAAGACCATCATCGTCCTGGCCGCCATCTTCGGCGCCTGGGAGTACGTGAGCCGCGCCGAGATGGTCAACCAATTCCTCTTCCCGCCGCCCACCCAGGTGTTCGCCGACACTTTCACCGCCTTCACCGACCCTCCCTACCGGTCGGGAGACAATCTGCTGTTCCAGATCGGAAAGAGCGTCTACCGGGCGGTGGCAGGCTGGATCATCGGTGTGGTGTTCGGCGTGGTGTTCGGCGTGGTAGTCGAGTGGTGGAACAAGCCCGGGTCGGTGGCGACCTCGCTTCTCGAGTTCCTCCGGCCCATCCCGGTCATCCTCTTTTTGCCCGTGCTGGTGCTGGTGGTGGGGATCGGGGACCTTTCCCGCATCATCGTGATCGCCTGGGCGTCGTTCATCTTCGTGGCGATCAACACCATCTTCGGGGTCCGCACCGCCAAGCAGTCGCTCCTGCCCGACGTGGTGAGGAGCTTCGGCGGCGCCGAGACCCTGGTGCTGCGACGAGCCGTGATCTGCCTGGCTGTACCCCAGATCGTGGCCGGCGCCCGCCAGGCGGTGGGCGTGGCGCTGGTGCTCATGGTGGCCTCCGAACTCATCCTCTCCACCGACGGGCTCGGCTGGTTCATACTCTTTATGCGCCGCAGCCTCTTCCCCGCCGAGATGTACGGCGCGATCCTGATGGTCGGCGTCCTCGGCCTGATCTTCGGCGCCCTCTTCCAACGCCTACAGAACGTCATACTCCGCCCCTACCTCGACTAAAACTACCCGACCAGAAACAACCCAAGGAGAGAACATGATCAAGACCGGCATCGGCCTTCTGCAGAACACCCCCCTCCCGGAGACCGTCCGGCTGACCAAGCGGGTGGAGGAACTCGGATATGACTCGGTTTGGTACGCCGAACACAATTTCTCCCGCGACGGCGTCACCGCCTGCGCCGCCGCCGCGGCGGTGACCGAGCGCATCACCATCGGCCCGAGCGTCTGCCCGATCTTCACCCGTAGTCCCCTGCTGATGGCCACAACCTTCGCCGCATTGGACGAACTCTCCGAAGGCCGGTTCGTGGCCGGCATCGGCGCCGGGTCACGGGTATTGATCAAGGCCCAGGGGATCAACTTCGTGAAACCGCTCAAGGCACTCCGCGAGTACGTGGAAGCCTGCCGGGCGGTGTGGAACGCCCACGGGACACACTTCGACTACCACGGCGAGATGGTCCATCTCGACAACGCCGAACTCGACTTCGAGCCGGTGCGCCGGGACCTGCCCGTGTGGCTGGGCCCGACCGGCCCCCTGGCCTGCCAGCTGACCGGTGAGATTGCCGAGGGCGCGTCGCTCAACGCGTTCCTGGGCGTCGAGTACGTCACCTGGGCGCTGGAACACCTCCAAAAGGGCGCCGAGCGCGGCGGCCGCACCCTCGACGACGTGGAGATCGGAATGATGCTGGTGGCCTGCGTCGACGACTCCAAGGAAGCCGCCCGCGCCTTTTTGCGTCCCCTGCTAGCCCTGTACCTGGCCCGCCTTCCCGACATCACCCGGCGGACCTCGGTGTGGGGCCCCGAGGGTGCGGGATGGAAGCAGTTGGTGGCCGCCGTGGACGAGGGAGGCGGCGAGGGCGGCCAGCACCTGATCAGCGACGAGATCATCGACGACCTCACCCTCAACGGCACCCGAGACGACTGCCTCGAGGGCATGCAGCGCTACATCGACGCCGGGGTCGAACATCCGATCATCACCGCCATCGGCGACATCGAACGCGGCATCGAGGAACTGGCCCCCCGGGGCTAGACGGAGAACGCATGGGCGCCACAGCAATCACCAACGCCTCGATCTTCGACGGGACCGGCGCCGAGCCCTACGGCCCGGCCGGCATCCTCATCGAAGACCAACGCATCACCGCCGTCGGCGCCGAAGTGGAGATACCCGAAGGCGCCGAGGTGATCGACGCGGCCGGGGCCCATGTGCTGCCCGGCCTGATCGACGCTCACCTCCACCTGTTCGGCATTCCGGGCTACGACTTCATCTCCTGGGCCATGGAATCCCCGATGCTCCATGCCATCCGCTCGGCGATCGAGGTCCAGGAGATCCTGGGCGCCGGCTTCACTCTCATCCGGGACTGCGGGAGCGACAACAGCCTCCAGGTCAAGCGGGCCATCGAGGAAGGCAAGGTCAACGGACCCCGGATGCGGGCGGTGGGGCGGTTCATCGCCGAGACCGGCGGCATCCCCGACCTGCCGTTCATCCGCCTGGAGTGGATGCAGGGACCCGAACCACCCGGGTTCGTCCGTTTGGCCGACGGCGTAGGCGAGGTGGCCAAGGCGGCCCGGGAGCAGATCCGCGGGGGCGCCACCGACATCAAGATGGGCGTCACCGGCGGGATAGACCCTTCTTTCATCCGCGCCGAGTCGGCTTGGACCGGCGCCGAGATCGAAGCAGCCGCGCACGTCGCCCACAACGTGGGGGCCCTCCTGTCCTGCCACAGCAACACCCTGATCGGCGAGTCGTGCATCGGCATGCAGCGGGCCATCCAAGCCGGCGCCGATTCGATCGAGCACGGCTACTGGATCGACGACGAAACCCTTGAAATGATGGCCACCCACGGCGTCACCTGGAATCCCAACGTCGGGTACCTGTCACGGGCGGTCGAACGCGCCGATGACCTCGGACTCAACCCGGTGTACGTCGAGCGCTGCCGGATGGCGCTCGACTCGTATGCCGACACCTTGCCCCGCTCCCGGTCGATCGGCGTCAAACGGGCCATCGGGTCGGACTTTTTGGGCACACCGGCCGATCCACACGGTGAGGAGGCCTACGAACTGGAGGTCCAGACCCGCCTCGGCCTCTCCAACATGGACGCCCTGGTCACCGCCACCAGGGGCAACGCCGAGTTCTTCGGAATCGACGACGACTTCGGCACGCTCGAGGTGGGCAAAGTCGCCGACCTTTTCATCCTCGACGGCAACCCGCTCGACGATGTCCGCATCCTCCAGGAGCGTCATCGGATCAAGCGGGTCATGGTCGGGGGCGAGACCCGCATCACCCGGCCATGACCGCCCAAAGCTGCGAATGCTCGGTTCCCTTCGGGTGCTACAAGTGCCGCCGCGCCAGGACCCGACTCATGTGGGTGGTGCTGGGCGCCATATCCCTGCTGCTCTATGTCGCGTCGCTGTGGCCGCAATGACGCTCCGGCCTGCACCCGGCTTCGACGTCGGCCTGGACAACGCCCGGACCACAGAAGAGATCGTCTCGGTGGCCCGGGCGACGGAACGGGGCGGGTTCGGGACCATCTGGATCGCCGAGCAGCACTTCTACCGGGGAGTCTTCACCATCGCCGCGGCGGCTGCGGAAGCCACCTCTTCGGTGAGGATCGGATTCGGCATTCTGAGCCCGTTCATCCGCCACCCGGCGTCGGTGGCGATGGAACTTGCGTCGCTGACCGAACGATACGGCGACCGGTTCGCGCTCGGATACGGAGTGGCGCACATCGGCTCATCCCGGCTGGGAACCGTCCCCTCCAACCAGGTGGCCGGCCTGCGGGACGCCGCCATCGCCACCCGCGCCCTCCTCAGAGGCGAAACCGCCTACAACGGGGCGCGACTCTCCTGTCGCATTCCGCCTGTTTCGATCTATCTGGGGTCGATGGGTCCCCAGTCGCTCCGGATGTCGGGAGCCCACTACGACGGAGCCCTGCTGGGGGTGATGTGCTCCCCGACATTCATCGCATCACGCGCCGAGATGATCGAGGCGGCGCTGGCCAAAGCCGGACGCTCCAGGGACGACTTCTCCCTGGGTGCGCTGGTGCTCACCGCCGTGGCCGACAATCCCGCAGACGCCCGCCACGCGGTGCGCAAGTCGGTGGCGTACTACCTGGCGGAGATCCCCGACGTCTCGCCCCGCCTGGTCGGGACCGGTGTTTCCCGCCAGGACCTCCTTTCGGTCCGCGCTCAGGTCCTGGAGGCCAAGGCGACCGGCGGCTTGGAGGCGGCCGCCGCGGTTCTCCCCGATGACCTGGTCGATCTCCTGGCGGTGGCCGGCGCGCCCGACGACGTTGCCGAACGCCTGGCCGGGTTGGGAGACGCAGGCCTCGACCGGGTGGTGGCCCATCACGCGCTCGACGCCGACGCAACGGTGGCGCTCGGCGCCGCCCTCGCCGGCCGGACACCGCCGACATCCCATGATTGAACTCGGCGCAGAAATAGAGGGCCTGGCGCCCGCCGAGATCCGGGCGATCCAGAACCGGCGTCTGGCCGCACAGTGGGAGTACCTGTGGGAAAGATCGCCCTTCTACCGGGAGAAGCTTGCCGCCGCAGGCCTCGGCCCCGACTCGGTGAGACGTGTCGAAGATCTGACTCGGGTCCCCTTCACGGTGAAGGACGAGATCCGCATGTCACTGGAGGCGAACCCGCCCCTGGGCGCCCATCTTGCCGCAGACCCGGGAGACATCGTTCAAATCCAGGCCTCCGGGGGGACGACCGGACGCCCCTCCTATGTGGGCCTCACCGCCCGCGACCGGGGCATGTGGGCCGAGATCACCCGCCGGACGTTCTGGGCGCACGGCTTCCGCCCCGCCGACCGGGTCCTGCAGGCTTTGGGCATGTCCCGCTGCTGGGTGGGCGGGGTGCCGGTAATCCAAGGCCTCGAGGCCCTGGGGGCGGCGTGCATCCCGGCGGGCGCCGAGCCGGGAACCACCTGGCTGCTCCACACCATTTCCGACCTGAGCCCCAACGGGCTGGTCGCCACTCCCAACTTCGCGTTGTATCTGGGCAACCAGGCCAAAGACGTGTTGGGAGTCGACGCCCGGCAACTGTCGATCGAACGGATCTACGTGGGCGGCGAACCAGGAGGCGGCATCCCCGAGTTCCGCCGGACCGCCCAAGAGCTGTGGGGAGCCAAGATGCATGAGGTGATGGGCGGCACCGACCTGTCGCCCGTCCTGTGGGCCGAATGCGAGGACCAGAGCGGCATGCACTTCGTCTCCCACGAATTCGTCTACTGGGAGATGATCGACCAGGCCGGAAACCCGGTGGAGATCACGCAAGGGGCGACCGGAGAGCTGGTCTACTCCCACCTCTACCGGGAGGCGACCCCGGTGCTCAGGTTCCGGCACAGCGACATCGTCGAGGTGCTCGACACCGAGTGCCGCTGCGGGCGGACCAGCCCCAAGATCCGCTGTTTCGGACGCACCGACGACATGATGATCATCAAAGGAGTCAACGTGTTCCCCACCGCCCTCCAGGACATCGCCCTGGGCTTTCGGCCCGCCACCACCGGCTCGGTCCGGATCATCAAGCACGAACCGGAGTACGCCTGGGCGGGGCCCCTGCACGTCCGGGTGGAACGAGGCGAGGGTCGGTCCGCCGATGACGACCACCAACTGCGTTCCAGGATGGAGCAGGCCATCTCCGACATGTGCCGGGTCAGGGCAAGAGTCGAGGTCGTATCCTTCGGCACATATCCGTCACCCGGACGCCAAAAGGTCCGGATCATCGAGAGGGTGTACGAGACATGACGTCACTAACGGTCAAAGACGCCACCCTGGTCGGCCCGGCCGGCCGCACCAGAGCCACCGTCCATTGCGGCGATGGAGTCATCCAGGCGCTCCTTCCCCCGACCGACGCGCCCTCCGCCGACCGGGTCATAGACGCCAAGGGCGCCTATGTGATTCCCGGCGCCATCGATGCGCATGTGCACCTCGGAGTGATCCTGCCGTTTGCGGACTCCTGTCGAGCCGAGAGCGCCGCGGCCGTCACCGGGGGCGTGACCACCATGTGGCACTACTTGCTGTCGGGCGGTTCCTTCAAGGACACCCACGCAGAGCATGTCGCCGACATCGAGCAGCACAGCATCGTCGACCAGGGCTTTCACGGCTTGGTAACCAACGCCCGGCAGGTCGCCGAGATTCCCGAGACCGTCGACGAGCTGCGCCTCACCTCGTATAAGTTCCACATGGCCATGAAGGGACCCGAGGCCGGGTACGGGATCGTGGGTCTCGACGACGGGCTGATCTACGAAGGCATGCGCCAGGTTGCCTCCCGCCCCGGGGTGATGGCGCTGATCCACGCCGAGAACATCGACGTGATCCTCCACAACCGAGAAAAGGGCATCGCCGCCGACCCCGACGCCACCGACACAGCCACGTGGAGCAACCACCGCCCACACTTCACCGAAGAGGAGGCGATCATCCGCTCCTGCATCTTCGCCGAGAACGCCGGAGCGCCGCTGTGCGTGATCCACACCAGCGTGGGCCGCGGCCCCGAACTCCTCCGCGCCGCCCGGGACCGCTACCCGCCTCTCTACATGGAGACCTGTCCTCAGTACCTGGTGCTGGACAAGGACATGCCGCTCGGCACCTGGGGGAAGGTCAACCCGCCGCTTCGGACCAAAACCGACCAGGAACTGCTCTGGGCGGGCCTGGCCGACGGCACCATCGACTGGATGGGGTCCGACCACTGCGACTACGACCTGACGACCCGCCAGGGCAACATCTGGGACGTCGGCCCCGGACTCCCCGGCGGCATGACCATGATCCTCCCCGTCCTGCTGTCGGAGGGAGTCAACAAAGGTCGGCTGACGCTGGAGCGGGTGGTGGAAGTCACCTCCACCAACTTCGCCCGCCTGATCGGAGTGTCGCCCCGCAAGGGGACCATCGCGGTGGGAAGCGACGCCGATATGGTGATGATCGATCTCGACCGGGAGGTCACAATCGACGCCGACGTGCTCAACGGACACTCTGACTACACGCCGTACGAGGGCATGGTGATGCGGGGTTGGCCCCGAGTGACCATCGCCGGGGGCCACGTGCTGTACGAGGACGGCGAGATCGATCGCGGCACGAGCCACCGAGGAACCCTGGTCACCATCCCCCCCGACGCCATGCCGGTGCACTAGCCCTGATTATTCATGGTCCTCACACCCGATGCGTAATCTGGCCCATCCCCCGATAATGAATAATTGGGGCTAAGTGGCCGCTCGCCGGATGTTCGTCCTGCCCACCGGTACCTGCTACATGGCCGAGTTCCGGACCAAGTTCGGCGGGTCGAACGAAGAGGTCGGCGTCCCGCTTCCCATGTTCGCTATCGACACCGACGACGGCTGGGTGGTGTTCGACACCGGATGCGACCCCGAAGCAGCCACCGATCCGGAGGCCACGTGGGGACGGCTGGCCAAGGCGTTCCGCCTGGAGATGTCGGACGCCGACCATCCCCTGGCGCGCCTGGCCGAGGCCGGTATCGCCGTCGCCGACGTCGCGCATGTGGTGGTGTCGCATCTGCACATGGATCATGCCGGCGGCATTCGCTTCTTCCCCGACGCCACGGTGCACCTTCAGGTGGCCGAGCGCCGCTGGGCCCAGTTCCCGGACCGGTTCGGGGCCCCCGGATTCATCAGCAAGGACTTCGACAGGCCGGAGATCACGTACCGGTACCACGAGGGCGACGCCCGGATCGTCCCGGGAGTTCATGCGGTCCTCACCGACGGCCACACGCCGGGGCATCAATCGCTGGTGGTCGACCTGCCGTCGGGCCGGTTCGTGCTCACCGGCGACGCGGCCTACCGGCGGGACCAGATCGACCGCCGCCTCCCCCCGCCGACCACCACCGACGAATTCGCGGCCATCAGGTCTCTCGCCCGGCTGAAGGGCTTCGAAGACCGCGACGGCGCCACCATCCTGGTTGCCCACGACAGCGAACAGTGGGCGACCACCATCAAATCACCCGACGGCTACTACGAATAGGGAGACCGCCATGGCAAGCTTCACCGATTGGAACCAACAGGACGGGTTCGAGGCGTTTCCGGGAGACTTGGTGTGGAACGTCACCGGAAGAGACGTCCAGGTGATCCGCGCCGAGATGGCCCCGGGAACCGACTTCGGCCTCCACACCCATCACCAGGAGCAGATCATCTGCGTGCTGTCGGGACAGCTCGAGTTCACCGTGGACGGAGAGACGCGGGTGGTCGGACCGGGGCAGGTGATCCATGCCCCGTCGGGCGTCGAGCATGGTGGACGGGTGGCGTCGGACGATCCGGTGATCACCATCGAGGCCTTCTCCCCTCCCCGGGTCAACTTCAGCCACAACCAGGCGATGGTGTTCGAGGACCCCCGATGACCCGAGAGCTCCGCGGCCGCCGGGCCCTGGTCACCGGCGGGAGCGCCGGCATCGGTTTCGCAACGGCCAACCGACTGGCCGCCGAAGGGGTGGACCTGGCGCTGGTGGCCCGAGACGAGGCCCGACTCTCCGCAGCCTGTGCCCAAATCGCCGGGACCCACGGGGTGGCAGTGGTCCCGATCGTGGCCGACCTCTCATCGGCGGATGCACCGGGTCGGGCAGTGGAGCAAACAGCGGATGCTCTCGGAGGGATCGACATCCTGGTCAATAACGCCGGTTCTTCGCCGTTCGGCACCCTCGAAGTGATCAGCGACAGCGACTGGATGTCGTCGATCGACCTGAAGCTGATGGGCTACGTGCGGTGCACCCGGGCGGTCTTCGGAATCATGAAGGAGGGCGGTGGCGGCGTGATCATCAACGTGGTGGGCATGGCCGGGCGTTCGGCCTCCCCCGCCTACGTCCTCGGCTCGCTCAACGCCGCATTGCTCCATTTCACCAAGTCGACCGCCGAGTTGGGGGGACCGCACGGCATCCGGGTGATGGCGGTGAATCCCGGCCTCACCACCACCGATCGCATGGAAGACGCCATCGAGGTCTGGGCCGAGGACGCCGGGATGACCAACCAGGATTTCCGGGCCTCATACCTGGCAGAGAGGGTTCCGCTCAGACGCTTCACAACCCCCGAGGACGTGGCCGAGGCGATCGCCTACCTGTGCTCGGACGCCGCCGGTCCTGTCACCGGCTCGGCCATCGAGTTGGACGGAGCGTCCGCCGCCGGGGTGTTCTGATGCCCGAACTGAGCCTGACCCGCCATGACGGCGTGGCCCGGGTGACCATCGACCGTCCGCAGCGAAAGCACGCCTGGTCGGCGCCGATGTGGGCCGAGATGGCGGATCTCATGGGCAAGTGCGCCGAAGATGACTCGGTGCGGGTGGTCCTGGTGACGTCGACCGGCGACCGGGTGTTCAGCGCCGGCGCCGATCTGGAACAGTTCGGAGGGGCGGACACCGCGGCTGTGCGAGCATCGGTGGAGGGGGTCGAGTCGGTCATGGCCTCCATCGAGGCATGCCCCAAGCCGGTGGTGGCGGTGGTGAGCGGCGCCGCGGTCGGCGCCGGGACCGAGGTCGCCGCGGCCTGCGACATCCGCATCGCCTCCGATCGGGCCTGGTTCTCAATCCCGGCCGCCATCCTGGGGATCGTCATCACCCGAAGCGACATCGCCCGCCTGGTCCGAGGGGTGGGGGCTTCGATTGCTCGCGACATGCTGTTGACCGGCCGCCGGCTGACCGCGGTCGAAGCCCAGCAGATCGGCTTCGTCCGCTCAATCCACTCTTGCGACCAACTGGACGCCGCGGCCATGGACCTTGCAACAGAGATAGCGGCGCTCGACGGCCCGGCCTTGGCTGCCATGAAAGCGCACCTGAACACGCTCGGCGACGTCGCGTGGAACGAAGAGTCCTGGACCTCCACACTGGAGGCGATCACGTCGGCCGCCACCCAGAAACGGATCGCCGCCCGGTTGGGAGACGCATGACCCGAGTGGTCCGCAACGGGCGTCTGGTCACCCCGGGCGGCGTCACCAAAGGCGACATCTCCTTTCGAAACGGCGTCATCGAGGGGATCGGGAGGAGGCTTCGGGGCGAGACGATCGCCGACGTGAAAGGAGCCTGGGTTTTGCCTGGCGGGGTGGACCCCCACCTACACATCTCCCTGGGCGGGCACTCCATCACCGAGCCGTTGCTGCACGACCTGCACCAGGCGGCGCGGGCCGCACTCCGAGGAGGCGTGACCACCATCGGCGTCTACGCGCAGCGAACCCCGGTTGCCACGGTCGCCGAATCGGTCGAAGCCGAGATCGCCCGGGAGGGCGACGGGGTGGCCGCCGACTATTTCATCAACGCTTTGCTCCTGCCCGGCGACGACATCGAGGTGACGGTGGCTCGAAGCGCCGAGATGGGCGTCACCTCTTTCAAGACGATGGTCGCATACGCAAGCCGGGGTCAGATGCTCGACGACGCCTCGATCTGTCTCCTCATGGAACGTGCGGCCGCGGTGGGCGGCGTCACCCTGGTCCACGCCGAGAACGGCGGGGCCATCGACTACCTCGACGCCGTGGAGCGCAGGCGGGGAGTCACCAACGCCAGCTACCTGCGCAGCCAGCCGGCCGAACTGGAATTCGAAGGCATGAACCGCACCGCCATGTTCTCCATACTGACCGGATGCCGTCTCCACTTTGTGCATTGCACCTCCTCGCAGGGAGCGGAGTTGCTCGGCGGGTTGAAATACTCAGGCGCCTCGGTGACCGCCGAGACCCAGATCCACTACCTGCTGCTCACCAACGAAGAGGTCCTCCGGCGCGGCCCCCTCGGCAAGGTCGGCCCGCCCCTGCGGGACGCCGATCACCTCCCTGGACTGTGGGAGGCGCTGGCCGACGGCCGGATCGATCATCTCTCCTCGGACCACTCACCCAAGAGCTTGAAGGTGAAACTTGCCGCCGAAAACATTCTCGACGCCACCTTCGGCGGCATCGCGGGAACCGGCGTCATGCTGCCCCTCGCCTTCAGCGAAGGATTCAAGAAGGGACGGCTGACCATCCGACAAGTCGCCGAGGTCACCTCCACCAGGGCAGCCCAGATCTACGGGATCTACCCACAGAAAGGCGTCTTGGCGGAAGGCTCGGACGCCGACCTGGTGGTCATTCCCGAAAGGCAACCCGAGGTGCCGCTGACCCATGACAACCTGGCGCCCGAGGCGGGATATTCGCTGTTCGAGTCGCTATCCACCAACGGCATGCCGAGTCTCGTGATACGGGGCGGCTCGGTGGTCCTCTCCGACGGCGAGTTGGTGGGATCCGAGAACGGCCGCTACCTGGCAAGATCCGGGCCGCCATGAGCCTCGACATCTTGATCGCGGGCGGACGCGTGTACGACGGGACCGGATCGTCGTGGATCAAAGCAGACGTCGGCGTCGACGGAGACACCCTCGTGCTCTTCCGCGGGGACACCAGTCACCTGGATGCCGGTCGGGTGATCGACGCCGGCGGGCTGGCCGTCTGCCCCGGCTTCATCGACATGCACGCCCACTCGACCATGGCGATCCTGGCCGATCCCGCCCATGAGCCGAAGGTACGCCAGGGCGTCACCACCGAGTTGATCGGCGTCGACGGCAACTCCTACGCGCC
>VXSV01000143.1:24326-27229 GCA_009837815.1 Acidimicrobiia bacterium | reverse complement strand
TCCACCATCCGGACAGGGCCGTCGGCGGTGACCAGGACGTTGTCTGCGATGCTGATCCCGCCCAGCATGGCGCCCTTTTCGGGATCGGGGATCGAGACGGCCGGGTGGGTGTTGATGATCATGTTCTCCTGCATGATCCGCTCCTTCCCCGGTATCCACGGGGGTTCCAGGGAGTCGACGCCTATCCCGTGGGCGGTGAAGGAGTTGATGCTCTTCGCCGGGGGATATCCCCAGGCTTCGTAACACTCATCCCGTGCGTCGAGGACCGTGTCGGAGGACTCTCCGGCTTTCATCGCCTGCACCACGGCGTCGAAGCTGGCCACTCGCATCTCCCAGAACTTCTGTTGCTCGGCGGTCGGAGGCTTGAAGCTGTACACCCTGCGGACCTCGACCCAGTATCCCGAGGGGCCTCCCCACTCCAGGTCGATCACCATGATGTCGTCCTTCTCGATCACACCCCGGGTTCCCGGCCCGAAGCACTCGAAGGGAGCGCGGCCCATGAGCGCGATCCCCTCCATGCAGCCCAGTTGACGCGCCAGGCGATGCGCCTCGGAGAGAACGTCGAGTTCCTCGACTCCGGGGCGTATCTCCGCCTCGATTCCCCTGAACACCTGGCGGACCAGTTTGCCGGTCTCGTAGGTGGCGTCGATCTCCTCCTGGCTCTTGATCATCCGGACGTCGTCGAAGAGGTCGGTGGCGTCTTGCCAGGTGGCGTTGGGGAGGGCGTTGCGCATGTCGTTGTAGTCCCCGACGCAGGTGATGTCGACCAGTCCCACCACTCCGATGGTCCCCTTGGCCAGCCCGAGGTCGGAGAGGATCGCCCCGATCTCCGCGCCGGCGTTGTCGGGCTGGCGGTAGTCGTTGAGCCATCTGCCCTGCATGGCGTAGCCGGTGCCCCAAAGGGGGTCGACCACGAATGTGGCCTCGCCGGAGGAGGGGAACACCACGAACCCACGACCCGCCCACTGGAAGATGTCGCTCACGTACTGGACCCGTCCACGCACGAACTCGTCGCCGCGGCTGCAAATGACCCAGGCGTCGTGGCCGGCGCCCGCCATGACTTCCCGGAGGGCGGCGTAACGTCGGGCCCGCTCGGCGTCCGAGGTGAGGTGGGATACGGGGACTTGTGTCATGGTGACTCTCCTTGGTCGTGGGCTAGCGGTTCTTAGTTGATAATAGTTGCGATGTCAGATGCGACTCCTACAAGAGGAGGTGTAGCTTCGAGGCGTGTCCGCGGGGCCTTCGGCGGTGTTCTGGGTCGTTATCCTTACTGAAAAAGCCTTTCGAAACTTCTGCCCTGCCGTCCGGATGGACAGCGCGTGGAAAGGACCCGCTATCTCCCCTGCAATAGTAAAGACAAAGGGCGAGAACTTCACCCGTCTCACCGGTGAGTGGATGACGCCGCGTCGCCGGTTCCTGTCCGCGCTGTACGGCGGGCGGGTCGACAAGGTGCCTGCCATGACACTCAGCTCGGTAATCACCCTCGACTCGATGGAGATCGCCGACGCCTGGTTCCCCGAAGCGCATCTCGACGCAGAGCAGATGGCCCGCCTGGCGGCCACCGCCCATGAAGTGCTCGGCCTCGACACGATCATGCCGGTGTTCCATTCCCAACTGGAAGCCGACGCCCTGGACGCGGCCACCTGGTGGGGGACCGTGGACAACTGGCCGGCCACCAACGACCACGTGCTCACCGACCCCGAAGACTTCAGAATCCCATCCGACTACCTGAAGCGACCGTCGTTCGAAGCGGTACTCGGCGCCATCAGGCTGCTACGCAAGCGTTACCCCGACGTGGGGATCGTGGGGAAGGTCTATGGGCCGTGGTCGGTTGGGTACCACTTGGTGGGAATCGAGAATTACCTGATGGATACCATCCTCGACCCCGACAAGATCCGCCGTTACCTCGAAGTGATGCTTCCTGCTTGCATGATGTCTGCCCACGCTCAACTGGAAGCGGGCGCCGACGCCATCATGTGGGCGGATCACGCCAACCGGGAACTTGTCAGTCCCGAGACGTACCGGGACTTCCTCCTGGAAATGCACAAGCAAGTCACGGTGGAGATGGGCGGGCCAAGCATCTTCCACTGCTGCGGGGAGACGACCGACCGGATCGACTACTTCGCCGAGGCGGGCTGGGACTGTTTCCACTTCGAGTCCCAGGTGGATCCCTACGTCGCCAAGGAGATCGCCGGGGACCGCATGTCCCTGATGGGCAACATCAACAACCCGACCACCCTGTTCAGCGGCACCTATGAAGACACCTACGAGGCGTGCATGAAGGTGATGCAAGCCGGGATCAACGGGATTGCCCCGGAGGGTTCTGTGCCGCTCGGAACCAAGAACGACGTGCTCATGGCGCTGGCCGACTCGGCCCGCGACTATTCTGACACCCATAGACCGGATGAGCGGCTCGTGGTTCACGATCCCCCTCCGGCAGAGAACGGGGCCGAGGCAGACTGATGAAATCTCCGGCGCCACCCCGCACGTTGATGTCCAACCACTTCTTTTTCCATGGCCCAACTATCTGACATAGCCAACGAGTTCATCCGCGATGAGATCGAGGAGTTCCTCGAACGGCCCGAAGAGATCGAGAGGAACGTAGCGCTGTTCTGCAGGGTGTCTCCCGCCATGCAGGACATCGCCGCGGCTCTGATCGATGGAGACGACGTCACCGTCGATCGGCTGACCAGGGCAGCACTGGACGGGGGAGTCGGGGCCCTCGAGATCATGGACGACGGGCTCATTGCCGGGATGGGGATTGTCGGCATCAAGTTCCGTGAGGGGTATGTATTCGTTCCGGAGGTTCTGGTGTCGGCACGGGCGATGAAAGCCGGGATGGCACATATCGAGCCGATCCTGGCCGCCTCCGGGGTGGAACCGATCGGCACGGTGATCATGGG
>VXSV01000143.1:18346-24226 GCA_009837815.1 Acidimicrobiia bacterium | reverse complement strand
CGGTGCGGTTCATGGTCGGCGGCGCTCCGGTCACCCCGGAGTTCGGCAAGGACGTGGGCGCCGACGGCTACGGCAAAGACGCGCTCGCCTGCGTGGAGTTGGCCAAAAAGCTAGCCGTCGAGGTCAACTGAACGGGACGGGCAGTGTCCGATTCCGAGAAGCAGGCCTTCCAGGAGCGGCTGGACCGCATGGCTGCAATCTTCTCGGACATAGTTTCCCACGCTGAGGAGTCCTCCCGCACCCGGTGTCCCTATCGCGACCGCCACGACCTCTGCACTGCTCAGTTCCGATGCCGCAACCAAGCCCCCGTGGCCGACCGCGATTCGGACGAACTTGTCTGTACCCACGACGGCACCTTCGACTACCGCACCGCCTGGGAGTCCAATCCCCGAGCCTACGAGCGGACCAGGGAAAAGATTGTCAGGATCAAACGAGACGCGGCAGAGCGACGGGGACGCCGTTCCGGGGAGGACCCGATCCGGTGAGCACCGTCGCCCATGGCGCGGAGACGCGGCCCCTTGTTGTCGGCAAAACCATCTTCGACCACGCCGACGCCCTGGAGGTCGAGGTACCCACGTCGTGTCTGCGCAGGGGGGAGTGTCACGAATGCGTGGTGGAGATAAGCGAAGGGATGGGAGCGCTGACGGAGCGGACCGAGACCGAGCGGTTCCTTCGAGGTGACTTCCGCCTTGCGTGCCAGGCCCGGGTCTTGCGCGATGACCGCCCTGTCAGATTTGCACCACTGCGCAGACGGCCGAGGATCCTGAAGGCCGGTCGTCTGCGGGAGCGGGGGCCGGACGACTTCTGTCCGGCCGTGACCCGGGCGGGCGACGAGGTCAGATACGGAGATACGGTTCTCGACCGCTACCGGGGGGCCGTTTGCGGCCTGGCGGTGGATCTGGGCACCACCACGGTGGTCCTCGAGTTGGTGGATCTCGAGTCGGGCGCCACGTTGGGAGTGGCCGGATTCGAGAATCCCCAGCAGTTCGGCGGCAGCGACGTGATGAACCGCATTTCCTACGAGGCCCGCCCGGGGGTTGCCGGAGAGCTCCGGAATGCCGCAGTGGCAGCCATCAACCGGGGTACCCGGGATCTGGCCCGCCAGGCCGGTCGGCGCGTCCCGCAGGTGTACGAGATCGTGGTGGCGGGCAACTCCACCATGAGGGACATCCTGTTCGGATTGAGCGTGCAGAGCATCGGAGAGATGCCGTACAAGTCCCTGACCGAGCACGAGTACCTGGCCGGGCGCCGAACTCACACCGCGCTGTTGGCCGACAGCAGGAGCTTGGGATTGCGCGCCAACCGCCAGGCCAAGGTGTATGGGATTCCACTGGTGGCCAGTCATGTGGGCGCCGACGCCGTGGCGGGCTTGGAGACGGTTCGATTGGGAGAGGGGGGACGGACCGAGATGCTGGTCGACATGGGCACCAACACCGAGGTGGTGCTCAGCCATGGGGGCCGAATGTGGGCGGCCTCCTGTCCCGCGGGCCCGGCCTTCGAGGGCGGCCTGGTCACCTACGGGATGCGCGCCTACGACGGGGCCGTCGAGTCCATTACGGTGTCGCGGGACGGGACCGCGTCTTTCTACCGGACCATCGGGGACGAACCGGCGGTGGGGATCTGCGGCTCGGGTCTGGTTGACCTGCTGGCCGGGCTCCGCAGCCAGGGTGTGATGACCGAGCGGGGCGCCTTTCCTCATGATCGGAAGTTGTCCCACATCGACGTGATACCCGAGCGTGGCATCACCTTCTCGCGAGAGGACGCCGGCAACCTTGCTCAGGCCAAGGCCGCCAACTACTGCGGACAGTTGATCGTGATGCGCACCGCAGGGGTGGAACCCGCCGGGATCGACCGGCTGTACCTGGCGGGAGGGTTCGCCACCTACCTGGATGTGAGCGCCGCCATCGAAATCGGGCTCATCGCACCGGTGGCGCCCGAGCGGGTGGTAAAAGTAGGCAACGCGGCGGTCGAAGGCGCTCGCGCCCTGCTGCTGTCGAAGAAGAAGCGACGCTGGGCGGAGGAGTTGACCAAGCAGGTCACCCACATAGAGCTGGAAACCACCCCGGATTTCTTCGACATCTTCGTTGAAGGCTGCCAGCTGAAACCGATGCCTTCTGTTCTTGCTGGTCCGCAACCGGTGGCCCAACCGGTGCGATCATGAGCCGTCGGCGGTTCACGGTCATCGGCGAGAACGTCCACACCAGCCGCATCGTTCTCCGCAAGGGCAAACGGTTCGCCACTCACGGGGGAGTCGAGGGGGTCACGTTCGTGTCGGTGGACGGCATCCCGGGTCTGCTGGCCATATCGGAGACCATGCGGGCAAGCCAGGCTTACGACGAGGGACGCATCAAGCACATCGCGTTGGCTGTCGAGACGGCGATGGCCGACGGCGACGGGGCACAGACCGGCTATGAGTATCTGCGGCGGGTGGTGGTCGACCAGGAACAGGCAGGCGCCCACTACCTGGATGTGAACGTCGACGAGATATCACTCAAACTCGTGGAGCAGCGCCAGGCGATGGCGTGGCTGGTCGGCTACGTCCGGTCTTTGACGACGCTTCCCATCTCGGTCGACTCCTCCGACATCACCGTCATAGAGACCGGTCTGGCCGTAGCCACCCGGACGGGAGATGGGCGACCGATGCTCAACTCGGCCTCTCTGGAACGGGCCGAGGCCGTCGAACTGGCCGTCGAGTACGGAGCGAGGGTGATAGTCACGGCCGCCGGCGGCGCCGGGATGCCGTCGGACGCCGCCGAGCGGATCGACAACGCGTCGCGGATGGTGGAGGCGGCCCTCGGGGTGGGAATCGCCACAGGAGACATCTTCGTGGATCCGCTGGTGTTCCCCATATCGGTGGATGGGGCCTTCGGGTTGCACACCCTCGACGCCATCCGCGAGATCCGGCGCCGTTTCGGCCCCGAGATCCACATCACGGGAGGCATGAGCAACGTCTCTTTCGGGATCCCCGCTCGTAAGTTGATGAACACCGTGTTCATCAACCTGGCGGTCGAGGCCGGAGCCGATAGCGGCATCATCGACCCGGTCATGAATCCACTCTCCGCCGTGTTCGCCGCCGACCGGGACTCGGCGCCCTACCGGATGGCCGAAGACGCTCTGCTGGGCAGGGACGAGCACTGCATGAACTACATCAGAGCCTGGCGTAAGGGCGCTCTCAACCCGTAGTCAGAGGGGCCCGGTTCGCCAGCGGGCAGTCGCCGTCCCGGGCGATCTCTCTCGCCGGAGCGGACGGGTGACTTCAGCGGCAGGCGCTATGACGCGGCGGTCTGTGTCTCCGTGACGTTGCGGGGCGGGCCATCCGGGGAGACGAGTTTGCCTCCCGCCCCCTCTGCGACTTGTCCCTTGTCGTACACGACCCGGCCGCGGGACAGCGTGGTGAGGATCCGGCCTGACAGGTCCAGCCCGTCGTAGGCCTTGCCGCTTCCACCCGAGCGGCTGAGGAACCGGGAGGAGTCGGCAATCAGACGCGCCTTGGGGTCAATCAGCACCAGATCGGCTTCCGATCCCGGGGAGACCGTTCCCTTACGCGGGTAAATGCCGAACAGCTTGGCGGGGTTGGCGGTCATCACCTCCACTGCCCTGGCCAAAGGGAGCCTTCCGGTTAGGCCGGCGTCGATCATGGTCGGCACCAGCATCTCCAGGGAGGGAATGCCCTGCCCGGTGGTGGCGAAGTCGGCGGCGGCCTTCTCCTCCGGCGTAAATGGGGCATGGTCCGAGGCCACCACCGACAGGGACCCTCCGTTCAACGCTTCCCACAAATACGCAACATCTTCCGGGGGACGAAGCGGCGGGGCCACTTTCACGAAATTGCCGAGCCGGGGGATCAGGGACTCGTCGAACAGCAGATAGTGGGGGCAGGACTCGGCGGAAAGGTCGACGCCCAGGGCCTGGGCGGCCTGCACCTCCTCCGTGGCCATTCGGGAAGTGATGTGGACGATGTGGGCGGGGATGCCGAGGTCCCGGATGGCGGTGGCCACCAGGCCCACTGCCGCCGCCTCCACCATGGGAGGACGGGAGGGATGTCCGAACCTGTCCGGGTCGACGCTGAAACGCTCGATGAACTGCTGGCTCTCGGCATGCACCGCGCAACGCAGGCCGGTGGCGCCCACGGTCCGCAGGCAATCGTAGATCTCTTCGGGCCCCGACGCCCACAGGCCCTCGAAGTCCACCATCCGGTGGGCCGGCGGAGTGTGGGTAAAGAGCTTGAACCCGATCGCTCCCAATTCGGCCATCGCCTCCGCCCGGGCGGGGTCGGTTATCCCCGCTCCACCGTATAGGGCGAAGTCGACCAGGGATTCGGCTTCTCCATACCCTTGTCGAAGTTCAAAGGCCTCGGGTGTGCTGCACGGGGGGTTGGCGATGGGCATCTCGAAGAGGGTGGTGACCCCCGCCGAGGCGGCGGCCCTGGACTCCGACGCGAAGGTGGCCCGTTCGGGGTTGCTGGGCGCCCGGCAGTGGAAATGGGCGTCCACTGCGCCGGGAATCACCAGCAACCCCGAGGCATCGATCTCGCGTCGGGCCGATCCCAATCCACCGGTCGGGGAGACCTCGGTGATGAGCTCGCCATCCACGCCGACGTCAGCCGGACGCGAACGGCCGTCGCTCACCACCGTCCCCCCGACGATTCTCAGATCAAGCACGGACCTGTCTTATGGTGTCCTTGGCAAGCTCGGGCTAGGCCAGGCGATACTCCAGCTGCGGGCTGGGGCCCCAGTGGGTCTTCATGTCGCCGACGTCCTGACCGGCCTGGGCGTAGCCGCCCTCCGACGAGATGGCCAGCATTCCGCGGACATAGACCTTCTTGATGTCGGCCACCGCGTCCAGGTCGGCGAGGGGATCGCCTCCCAAAGCCACGATGTCGGCGATCTTGCCCGGCGCCACTCTGCCCAGGTCCTCTTCGAGGCCCAGCACCACCATGGCGCGGCTGGTGGCCGCGTTGAGAACGTCCCTGGCGTCGGGGCACACCCCGATCTTCACCATGAACTTCATCTCCTCGGCGATGGCGTAATGGGGCACCGCCGGGCTTCCGGCGTCCGTGCCGAAAATGATCCGCCCGCCGGCCTTGGCAAAGTTGATGTTCCCCTCGAATCGGGGCATATCGTTCATGCTCGCTTTGCGGGCGGCAAGATCGGTTTCGCTCATTCCGTACAGGTGGCCGAACAGGGCCTGCTGCACATTGGGGGAGTAGGTGGTGACGATGGGAATGTCCTTTTCCACCAGCTTTTCGATGGTCTTCATCGTCATCTGGCCGCCGTGCTCCACGCAGTCCACCCCGGCGTCCACCACCCGTGAGATGGCGAGGTCGAAGGTGGCGTGAGCGGTGACCTTCATGTTGTTCTGATGTGCTTCCTCACACATCGCCTGCAACTCTTCGAAGGTGAACTGCTCTCTCACGTGGGAGCCCATGATCTTGATCCACTTGGCGCCGGCTTTGAACTGCTCTCTAATCGCCTGGCGGACCCCGTAGATGCCGTCGGCTTCCCGGCAGACCCACCAGGTGTGGCCGCCGGTGGTGCAGATGGCCCGTCCGTTGGGGAACAGGCGGATCCAGGGTGCCCAGCCGTTGTCGATGGCGTACTTGGCGTCGACGTTGGCGTTGTTCATGCCCAGGTCGCGGATGGTCGTGACCCCCGCGGAGAGGGTGCGGTGGATGTTCATTATCGCCTTCATGGCGTTGACGGCGGGGGACTCATACCCCTGCATCTCCAGGTCGTGGGTGCCGTCCCAGCCCAGGTGAACGTGTAGGTTCGCCAGGCCCGGGATGAGCCACATGCCGGACACGTCTACCACGCTGTCGCCCGGCTGTGGGTCAGAGGCTCCCACCGCGACGATCCGCTCGGCCTCGATGGTTACGTCCTGTTG
>VXSV01000143.1:0-18246 GCA_009837815.1 Acidimicrobiia bacterium | reverse complement strand
AATCCTGCGGCCGGGAGGTCCTCGTAGGGAGCCTCGTCCAAGCCGAGGATCTTGTAGAGGATCGGCGTCCACTCCGACGGCGAGGCGTCGCCCAAGATGGTCTGACACATCTTGTTGACGAAACTGACGAACCGCGCACCGCCGGGTGCGTTGTAGAACACCGGCTTCAGCCAGTCGGCGTACAGCTTGTACTCGGCCGGATCGAAGGCTGCCCGGAGCAGGGGGTTGAACGTGTTGATCATCTGCCAGATCCCGAAGCCCACCTGGTACTGGGGGCCGAAGAAACGGATCTGTCCGGAGATCTCCCGGTAGAGGCCCTTGTGTCCGTCCCACCAGAGCTTTTGCCATTGCAGGACCTCGGGGTACTCGAAGAGGTGGCGGAGGAAGGTGATCAGCTTGCCGTCGGGTGGCTCATGGCCGCCTCGCACCGCGGTGAGATAGTCATAGATCCGCCGGTAACCCTCGGCGGCCCGCCCGGCGTCGATGTTCCGGCGGTGGGCCTCCGAGCGGCAATGGACGCAGAAGCAGGTGGGTACTTCTGCCGAGACGATCATCGACGAGAGCGGGTCCTCGCGCTCGATGCCCCACATAACCCCGTTCAGGTCGTACTCGTTGAGCCAGTTGTCGATGACGCCGAACCACCAGTTCTTGTAGTTGGGGTTGTGGAAGCAGGGGCGGGTGTCCTTGCGGCCCCACGCGTCGATCTCCAGCACCTGGGAGAACCCCGGCTGCCAGAGGGGCTTGGGCCTGGCGTGAGCGGTCTCGCAGTAGTAGGTGAAGACCTCGATCCCCCGTTCCTTTGCGGCAGGGATCACGTCTCCCAGAATGTCCCAGCCCTCGTAGAGAGGATCGGGAGCGGTGAAGTCCTTGATCGTGGTTCCGTGGTAGTACTTGGGGTTGGGCGGGAAGAACGCCCCGCCTTGCAGGTTGTCGGGCTCCTGGCCACCATGGTCGGGGTAGTCACCGCTGCCCGAGCGCCCGGCGTTGCCCCGCGCCCAGGAGAGCGCGGAGATGAAAATGGCGTTCACGCCGGCCAGGTTCGTGAAGATGTCGAGGGTTTCCTCCACTCCTTCGTCGATGAAGCTGATGCCCCCCACCTGCATGCCGACAAAAGTCTTCTCGCTCATCCTGGTACTCCGTTCCGTCGGCGGATGACCCGTCCGGCCGATCCCAGTTCCAGGGCCACCGTGTCGCCGGCGGGCGTCCCGGCGGTGTGGGGGGTCATCAGCAGGTTCGGGGTGTCCCGGAGAGGACTGTCCGGGAGGATGGGCTCCCACCAGAACACGTCGAGGGCGGCGCCCGCCAGGTGCCCGCTGTGAAGCGCGGCCATCAGGGCGTCCTCGTCCACCAGGCGCCCGCGGGCGGTGTTGACGAAGAACGAGCCTTCGGGCATCAGGGCGAACTCTCTGGCGCCCATCATCTTCTCGGTCTCGGGAGTGAACTTGTTGTGGAGCGAGACGCAGTGTGACTCGGCAAGGAGGTCGTCGAAGGGGAGGTAACGGATCCCCAACTCGGCCTCTTCCTCGGGCGAGAACCTGTTTCGTTTGTAGTAAACGACGTCACACCCGAACGCCACCAGAAGCTTGGCCGCAACCCGTCCGATCCCGCCGACGCCGACCAACCCGACGGTCTTGCCCAGGACGGCTTCGAACAGTTCCAGGCCCACCCAGTTGTAGGAGTAGTTGATCTGGTCGGTGACGAAGGGTTCCATCCCTTCCACGATCACCCCGTCCATGAGACGCTGGTAACCGGTGGGCAGGCGCTTGAAGAGGGCCAGGATCATCATCACGGCGTGCTCGGCAACGCTGGTCGGCCCGGGGGACACGACGCCTTCGGTCCACACTCCCAGGGAGGCGCAGACCTCCGGGGAAACACTGGCGCCACCCGAGTCGATGGTGACCACTCCCCGGAGAGAGGAGAGGCCGGCCAGTTGGTCGTCGTCGAGGCTCGTCTCCCGAAGCACCAGGTAGTCGGCCTGGCCGATGGCCCCCGAGGAAAGAGCGTCGGTAAGTACCGTCGCTCCTTCGGGGAGGGCATGCCGGAGGGCCGCCACCTGGGCGGACGTGAACTCCTCGACGATTGCTACTGTGGGTCCGCTCACTTGCCGGCCAGACAGTCGTTCCACAGCTGTGTGAACTTGTCCATGGCCAGGGCCAGTTCGTCGCGTGGAGCCAGATAGGAGATGCGGATGTATTTGGCCGCACCCTTGGAGAAGGCCCTGCCGGGGGAGAAGATGATCCCGTAGTCGGTCGCCTTGGCGGCGAACTCGCCCGCATCCATTCCCGATCCGGAGACGTTGGCGAAGAAGTAGAACCCGCCCTGGGGCTCTCCGTAGGTGACGCCCAACTTGTCAAAGGTATCTCTCATCATCTGCCGGCGGTGGTGGTACTCCTCCATCATCTCGTCCAGGAAGTCCTGGGGGCCGTCCAGGGCAGCCAGGGCGGCGTGCTGGGAGGGCAGGTTGGTGGAGATGCTCAGGGAGTGGCGTGGCTCGGTGGCGGCCAGGATGTAGTCTGCCGGTCCGGCCATGTATCCCACCCGGAACCCGGTCATGCTGTAGGCCTTGGAGAAACCGTTGATGGTGATGGTCCGCTCCCACATGTCGGGCAGGGTGGCGAAGCTGACATGCTCGAAGCCGTCGTAGACCACCTTCTCGTACAGTTCGTCCGAGATGACCACCAGGTCGGGATGGTTCCGCACCAACTCGGCGATCCCCTCGAGGGTCTCACGGGTGAGCACCCCGGCGGTGGGGTTGTTGGGGGTCACCAGCACCAGCACCTTGGAGCGGTCGGTTATGCACGACTCGATGATCTCGGGGTTCAGCTCGAAGTTGTCTTCCTCCACCGTCGGCACGTAGACGGGCTTCCCACCGGCCATGGTGATGTTGGTGGGGTAGGCCATGTAGTGGGGGTTGGCGAGGAGAACCTCGTCGCCGGGGTCGCAGAGGGTCTGGAGGCTGACGGCCATCGACTCCTGGGCGCCGGCGGTGACCAGGATCTCGCTCTCGGGGTTGTACACCAGGCCGTTGTCCCTCTTGAACTTGCGGGCGATCGCCTCGCGCAGCTCGATCATTCCTCCCGGCGGGGTGTAGCCGATGTGGCCCGTGTCCAGGCAACGCTTGGCGGCTTCGATGATGTGGGATGGAGTCGGGATGTCCGGCTCCCCCCTCACCAGGCGGATGACGTTCTCGCGCTGCGATGCCTCCCGCACTATCCGGAGGTATGGGGACTCCTGGCCCTCTCGGATTCGCAGGATGCGTTCGGCAACCGCGTTTCTTAGTTTCGTTTGGCTCATTGAAACTCCATATCTAGGTCGGGTCGGGTGTTGGTGAGGTTCGTGAAGAATCGGGGGCGTCTGTGGGAGCTCAGCCTCCCAACTCGGCATAGCGGCGCATGCCTTCGGCTATGCCCATCGGGTTCCAGCCGAGTTCTGCCCGGGCCTTGTCGCAAGAGATGGTGGTGGGCCGGTCGGGGGTGGCGTCCACCAGCATCTCGGCGTTTTCGTCCACCACTACTCCGAAGGCGTCCTGGGCAGCCGCCAGCACGTCGCTGAAAGGTATGGCCTCTCCGGAGGAGAATGCGAAGGAACGGCTTCCCATGGTTCCGGAGTAGAAACGGTGTGCGGCCTCGGCGACGTCGTCCACGAAAACCCAGTCGCAGCGGTCTTCCAGGCCGATGACCCGGACCGGCGCCCCGTCCAAGGCGGCGTCGGCCAACTGTTTTGCCTGGGTGACGAACGGACGGGTGTCGCGGAACTCCTCTGCCGGGCCGTACATGGACGTGGGACGGATAGCCCCGGCGTCGAACCCGAACATCACGGCGTACCGGTAGAGCATTATCTCGGCGGCAATCTTGGCCGAGCCGTAAAGCGAGAAGCCGCCGTCAGCGTCGTCTTCGGTGAGAACTTCCTCTTCGGACTGGTTGTAGACGCCGGCCGACGAGATGAAAAGAAACTTGCCCAGTTGCTCCTTTCGGGCGAACTCCAGGGCGTTGAGGGTTCCGATCAGGTTTACACTCACCAGGCCGGCAGGATTCCCCATCGCCTCCTGGACACTGGGAGTCAGCGCCGCGGCCTGGACTATCCCGTCCACCGGCCCTGTGACTTCTGTGGACCAGGCATCCGGGTCGGCGACGTCCAGCACCACGTATTCGAGGCGGTCGCCGGGAGTGTCCGAACGGGGAACGAACTGATCGGGCGGAAGGATGTCGGCGGCAATTACATGATCCCCACCCCGGGCGAAGGCCCGGACCAGCGCCCGGCCGAAAAACCCTGCCGCTCCCGTCACCAAAACTCTCATCTGTCTGTGTTCATCCCTTCTCCTGCGCGGGTGCGCGGGCTCATCTAGCTTCATCCGCAAATCGGACCCAGGGGACGCGACCGCCGGACTGTGCTAAATATACTTACCAAAACTTGGAGTCGCGCTATTGCAGCAGGAGACTTCTTTTGCGTACCGACCGGCTAAATCCAGGAAGGCTAGAGACTTGAATTTGCACGATCCTTTTTACGACCTGTTCCCCAGGCCCTCCTTTGCTTCCATCGCTCCGGGGAAGACCGCCCTCCTCACCATCGACCTCCAGTATCTGGATGCGCATGCCGACGGGTGGATAGGACGGATCGCCACCGAAGCCGGCAAACCCGAGATCATGCAGGAGCGATGGGACAACATCAACGCCATCCTGCCCAACGTCAGAAGGTGCCAGGACGCCTTCCGGGCGGCGGGTGAGGAAGTCATCCATGTTCGGGTGGCGTACCGCACCGACGACGGCCGGGACGCCGGGAAGGCGTTCATGCCGGACGCAGATATCGAGCCGGTGCCCCGTGAAGGGTGGGACGACGATCTCCTGCCGGAGGTGGCGGAACAGGGCGACGAGATGATCTTCTCCAAGACCTCCGCCAGCGTCTTCAATTCCACGGACATCGACAAAGTCCTCAAGCGCATGGGGATTACCCACCTGGTCGTCACCGGAATAGTGACCGAGGGGTGCGTCGAACTCTCCTCCCGCGACGCGGCCGACCGGGGCTACACGGTGTCGCTGGTGAACGACGCCTGCACCTCTTCAACCAAGGAACTTCACGACAACGCTCTCGTCAGGATGACCGACGGGGGGTTCATCGCCTCCCGGACCACCGACGAGATATGCGGGGAGCTCGAAAACCTGTAATAATCCGCCGCCTAACCCCGGCGTCCAAGAACCGGCGCCGGTTGACGAAGGAGCGAAGAAGAAATGGCAGAAGGAACCGTAACCCATATTTCCTCTCCCGCCGAGCGGGAGAGGCGCTACCGAGTGCTGCGCGAGGCCATGGCCGCGGAAGGCATGGACGCGTTGATCATCTACAGCCGCGCCGACGAGTTCATGAGAGGGCGCATCCAGTATGTGAGCGACGCTTTCCAGTGGGCCGGATGGGGGATCATCGTGCTTCTCCCCAAGGGCGACGGCATCTACGTCGGCGATCCCCTGTGGGGTGGGGGACGGGTGGCCCTGGCCGGCTGGGTCGATGACATTCGAGCAACCCAGCATCCCGATACCGAGATCGCCGGCATTCTCTCCGACCACGGTTACACGAGCGGGAAAATCGGAGTAGTGGGTTTGGCCGACATCGTCACCTACGCGCACATGCGCTCCTTCCAGAAGACTCTCAGCGGCTTCACCCTGGTGGACGCCACCGACCTCTTCGACGACATCCGCGCCGTCAAGAGCCCCGAGGAGATGGAAAACCTGCGGGAGACCTCGCGGATTCTCAAGCAGGTGTTCAACAGCCTCGAAGCCCACCTGCGTCCCGGGGTCCTCGAGATCGACGCGATGGCCGAGGCCGAGCGACTGGTCCGCCAGTACGGCTGCCTGACCGGCATCGCCCAGATCGCTCGCCCACCCTTCAAGTCCTACACATTCGGGATGTTCGCCGAGATCGATCGAAAGGACATCATCTCCATCGACCTGGAGTGGGGAGGCCCCTCCGGCTATTGGCTGGAGTTGCGACGCAACTACAGCTTCGGGAAGCCCTCCGACCAGGTAAGGCGCTTTTTCGAGTACCGGTTGGAGTGCTTGGACGCCTGCATAAAGGCGATGAAGACCGGCAACTCCTCCGACGACGTGCTGGTGGCCCGCGACCGGGTGAACGACAAGTACGGCTACGGCGGACGGGAGTCGGTGGGCTACACCGCCCACGGCATAGGTCTGGACTCCCTGGAGCCCCCGTGGTCGCCGGGCAAAGAGCGGATCATGGAGACCGATATGGTGATCAACCTTCATCCCCACATGAGCTTCAGCGATCCTGCCGAGGCCCTGGCGGTTTCGGGCATTTCGCTCTCCGACAACATCCGGGTGACTCCGACCGGAGGCGAGCGGCTCACCGAATGGACAGACGAACTGGTAGACCTGGATGCCTGACCGAGCGGCACTGGTGGTGTCGCCCGGACAGATCGAGATCACCGAGATCGAGATCGGTCCTCCCCGGGAGAGGGAAGTGATCCTCCGGATGGAGGCTGCCGGGGTTTGCGCCACCGACTACAAGGTGGCCGCAGGCCGCCATGGCCCGCGTATGTCTCGCTATCCCATGCTGCTGGGCCATGAAGGAGCAGGCGTGGTCGAGGAAGTGGGTCCGGGCGTCACCCACCTGAAGGTGGGCGACCGGGTGGCGACCGGGTGCCGGGTGCAGTGCGGCGCCTGCTCCATGTGCAGGCGGAACGACCCGAGACGGTGCCGGGATTCCTCGCCCCGGGCCCCCCATGTGACGCTGGCCTCCGACGGTTCGCCGGTGGAGGTGCCCATGGGTCTCGGGATGTACGCCGAGCGCATCGCGGTGGACGCCATGGCCGCGTTCCCGGTCTCCGACGGGATGCCCATGACTTCGGCCTCGCTTTTGGGATGCGCGGTGATGACCGGGGCGGGCGCCGTCTTCAACATCGCCAAGGTGTGGCCGGGGGCCACCGCCGCGGTGATAGGGTGCGGCGGCATCGGGCTGTCCGCTGTGCAGGGCGCCCGGATCGCCAACGCTTCCAAGGTGGTGGCGGTGGACCTCTCCGATCAGAAACTCGAATGGGCGCGGGTGCTGGGCGCAACACATGCGGTGAACGCGGCCTCTGAGGATCCCGTGGAAGCGGTGCGGCGGATCACCGACGGCGCCGGTGTGGACTTTTCCTTCGAGGCGGTGGGCGCCAAGGTGTGTGTGGAACAGTGCATCGAGATGCTGGCCCATGGGGGTACCGCCACCCTGATCGGGGGCAACCAGCCCGGGGTGATGGCGTCCTTCGACCCGGCGGCCTTTGCCCGAAGCGCCCTGACGCTCCAGAACACCCACGGCGGCGGGGGAATACCAGCCCATGACTTTCCGGTGTTGGACTCCCTCTATCAGCAGGGAAGCCTCGATCTGGATTACATGGTCACCCACACCGTGCCCCTGACCCAGGCCGCACAGGGTTTCAGCAACCTGGAGGCGGGGTCGGCGATCCGCACCGTGGTCGTCCCCGATTGAGCATCAAGGACGGTCACTCAAAGAGCAAACCGGTCACCCGGTCCGGGGGTCACCGGCTTGTAGGCGGCGACTCGGGATCGCTGAGCACACATAGCCGATGACACTACAAGCGGATCTTGTCGACATTCTGATCGAAAAGGGCCTTCGCCGTCTTCCCGAGCCCATCGAGTTGGCGTCGGGCGCCTTGTCCTCTCACTTCGTCGACGGTAAGGAGGCCCTGGCTGCATGGAAGGACCTCCGACTGGCCTGTGAGGCAATTGTCGAGAGGGTCGCCGACGCCGGCCATCGGTTCGACGCGGTCGGGGGGCTCACGTTAGGCGCCGACGCCCTTTCTGTCGGAATCGCCGCTGTGAGTGACACCAAGTGGTTCGTCGTGCGAAAGGAAGCCAAGGAACGCGGCACGAGACGCTCTATTGAAGGAGCGCGGATCGGGCCCGATGACAGAGTGCTTTTGGTCGATGATGTGGTGACGACCGGAGGGTCGATGCTCAAGGCCTTGGACGCCATTCAGCAAACCGGCGCAGAGATCGTGGCGGCCGTCACCCTCGTCGACCGCGGAGATTCGGCTCGGCCGCGACTCGACAGCTTGGGCATTGCCTACTATCCGATGGCGACCTATGAGTCGCTGGGAATCGAGCCGGTTGTGTTTGGATGAGTGGTCGATGCGTCGGCTCGGCGGGGTTGGGTCGGGCGCGGTTGAAAGGGCGGGTCGCCCCCTCTCCTCGTAACATATGACGACACACACCCTGTATTACCAAGGAGCCTCCCATAGGAACTTTCAGGTGATGGGCATCGGTTCCGACACCCGGCAGCAGACGACCGGGCAACAAAGGAGTTGAGTAGACATGGCAAAAGGACCTATAAGCCATATTTCCTCTCCCGCTGAGCGGGCGAGACGTTACAGAGCGCTGCGGGAGGCTATGGGCGGAGCGGGGATCGACGCCCTGGTCGTCTACTGTCGCGGCGACGACTTCATGCGAGGCCGCGTCCAGTACGTGAGCGACATCTGGCAGGCGGCCGGTTGGGGGATCGTGGTGCTTCCCGCCAAGGGCGAGCCATCCTACATAGGCGACCCTCTATGGGGAGGCAAACGCATGGCGATGATGGTGAACTGGATCCAGGACGCCCGGCACACCCAAACCCCCGAAGTGGAGATCGCCGGGATTCTCTCCGACCATGGCTACTCGAACGGGACGATCGGGATGGCGGGGCTGGCCGACATCACCACCTATGCGCTGATGAGCGGTCTGGGAAAGTTGGCGCCTGGCGCCACCCTGGTGGACGCCACCGATCTCTTCGACGATGTCCGCATCAAAAAAAGCCCCGAGGAGATGGATAACCACCGGGAGACTTCCAGGATTCTCGAGCAGGTGTTCCGCAGCCTTGAAGCTCACATACGCCCCGGGGCCCTGGAGATCGACGTCATGGCCGAGGCTCACCGGCTGGTCCGCCAGTACGGTTGCATGACCGGAATCGCCCAGACCGGCCGTACTTCCCCCAGGGCCCTTACCCTCGGGAGGCACGCCCCGTTCGAACGGGGCGAATACCTCTCCATAGACCTGGAGTGGCAGGGCCCTTCCGGATACTGGTTGGAGTTGAGACGCAATTACTGCTTCGGGAAGCCCTCCGATGAGGCCAGGCGCTTCTGGGAGATTAGATGTGAGGTCTTCCAGGCTTGCATAGACGCCATGAAGAGCGGCCATTCCTCCGATGACGTCCTGGCGGCCCGCGACCGGGTCAACGACAAGTACGGCTTCGGAGGCCGGGAGTTGGTGTCTTACAGCGCCCACGGTCTCGGCACGGACTCCCTGGAGCCCCCGTGGTCGCCGGGGAAGGAGCGGCTCATGGAGACCGACATGGTGATCAATCTCCATCCCCACTCGACCTTCAGCGATCCTGCCGCCTACCAGTCGGTGTCCGCTCTCTCGCTGGCCGACAACATACGGGTGACTCCCACCGGCGGCGAGCGCCTCACCTACCCCGAAGACGAACTCGTCAACCTGGATGTCTGAGGAGGCGCCGGCGGTGTCGCCCGACCCGGTTGACATCATGGGGAAGGCGCTCCGGCACACGGTTCGTCCTGATAAGGAGGAAACTCCGAGGTGAACATCGAGGCCATCAACCCCGACGGCCTATCAGAGCCTCCCGAGCCCTACTCCCACGCCGTCCGGGCCGGCGACACCGTCTACCTGGCCGGTCAGGTGGCGTTCGACTCCTCGGGAGAGATCGTGGGCGAGACCACCGGAGAGCAGGCCGAACAGATCTGGGGCAATATCGCCGAGATCCTGGAGGCCTGCGGAGGTTCGGTGGCCAACATCGTGAAGATCACCTACTTCTGCCAGGACATCCGGGAACTCCCCGAGGAGATGGAGGTGCGACGGCGCGTGTTCGACGGGGGTCCCTATCCGGCGGTCACCGCCTGCCAGGCGGCTGCCCTTGGTCTTCCGGGGCTCAAACTCGAGGTGGACGTCATCGCTGTCATACCGCAGTGAGCACCCTCGGGCCCGAAGAGGTGGACGCCATGCTTTCGGCGAGCGGTCTGGATCCTGACGACTGGGACTCGGCGGAGTTGGCAGCCATGCTCGAGGGCCAGAAGGTGGGGATCGACTCGCTGCGGGAGCATTTGACCCAGGCGGACGAGCCTGCATTGATGTTCGACCCGCGATGGGAGTGAACCCTCCCGGGGTCATAGCAGCGCTTGGCCGACAGATCCGGTCCGGTGAGGTGTCGGCACGGGAGGTTGCCGATCGGTCCTTGGCGGCCGCGGAGGATCTCAACCCGCAGTTGCAGGCCTTTGTGCTCATCGATCATCAGGGCGCCCGTGAAGCCGCCGATCGGGTTGACCGTCAGCTTGCTCGGGGGATCGACCCGGGTCCCCTGGCAGGCATCCCGGTGGGCGTCAAAGACATCATCGACATGGCCGGACATCGCACCGAATGCGGCTCTCCGGCCTATGCGGAGGTGCAGCCCGCCGAGCGTGACGCACCGGTGGTAGAACGCCTCCGGGCGGCGGGAGCGGTCATCGTGGGAAAGACCACCACCCACGAGTTGGCCTGCGGCATTGAGTCCCCTCCGGCCTCCAATCCCTGGGACACCGGGCGCATCCCTGGCGGTTCCAGCGGGGGTTCGGGAGCGGCGGTGTCGGCGGGCATCACGGCCGCGGCGCTGGGGAGCGACACCGGTGGTTCGATCCGAATCCCAGCTTCCCTGTGCGGTACAGCCGGACTGAAGGGAACCTACGGGAGAGTCCCCCGCAGCGGTGTGGCGGCCCTCAGTTGGTCGCTCGACCACATCGGACCGCTGGCGCCCACTCCTGCCGACTGCATCCTCGTCCAATCGGTGATCTCGGGTTTCCACCCTTCCGATCCCACCACCCTGGCCGACCGCCCCCCGGACGGTTACCCCGACTCGGACGGCGGCTTGGAAGGCGTGAGGCTGGGGGTGATCGAGCGTTACCGGGGTCCGTTGATCCAACCGGCGGTGGGCGAGGCCTTCGAAGAGGCGGTCGGGGTGCTGACCGACCTGGGGGCGGAGGTCATGCCGGTCGAGATCCAGGAACTCGACATGGTGATGGAGGTGGAATACGCCGTGTTCAGCGCCGAAGGCGCCGCCTATCACCAGAGGCTGTTGGCGGAAGCGCCAAACTTGATCGACTCCGGTATAGGGGCGCTCCTGGCGACCGGGCTGATGATGCCCGGCGAGCGCTACCTGACGGCTCTGAGGGCAAGGGAGCGCATCCGGCACAGAGTGCGTGAGTGCTTTGAAGCAAACCGCCTCACCGGCATGGTCACGCCCACCCTTGCGGCAACCGCAGCTCTGAAGGGGCAGGGCTCCTTCGACTACGGAGGTCCGAGCGAAGATGTGATCTCGGCCTATGTACGGACCACCGCCCCTTGGAACCTGACCGGCCTTCCCGCCCTGTCGGTCCCGTGCGGGTTCGATCCCGCCGGGCTCCCTATCGGTCTGCAGATCATCGGCCGCCCCTTGGCGGAGACCGAGATCGCCCGCATCGGACAGGCCTACCACGCCGCCGCCGCCTGGAACCTGGTCCCTCCCGTCTCCGTCGGTGGACCTGCCCTGTAGGGGTACGCTCTCTCACCAAGCAATGGAGATGCCAGAATTTCGACCGCTTGGGACCGGGGAGGTTATCCGTTTCTCCTGGGACCTCTACAAGCGACGGTTCGGGTCGCTGATAGGGGTGAGCCTCACCTTGTTGGCCATCCCCTCCCTTCTCCAGTGGCTGCCCGGCGTCGGCTTGATGATGAGTTTCCTGCTGCTGTTCGCGGAACTCCTGGCCATCGGGGCCTTCATACGGATCGTAGCCTCCCATTGCGTCGACCTTCATTTCTCGGCGGCCGAAGCCATCCGGTTGGCTTGGAGACAGTACGGGAACATGCTCCTGATGGTTGTGGTCTTCGGGTTGGCCGTGGCCGCGACGGCTGCCGTCATGACCATGATCGGCTCGGCAATTCTGGCCGTGGTCGCCCCCGGGTTCGCCGCGGAGGTGAGCTCCTACGGCGGCGATCCCTTGTCAATGCCGGCCGAGACCCTGCTGCCGTTTCTGTTGTGGACCTTGGTGATGGTCCTCCCCGCCATCTGTCTGGCGATGACGTGGTGGGTGGCCCCCATGGGTTTGACGGTGGAGGGAACCGGCGCCATCCCCAGCCTGGTGCGGTCATGGAAGCTGGTCCTGCCCAACCTGTGGCGAACCATCAAGATCCTCCTGCTGGCCCTCCTGGTGGTGGCATTGCCTTTTCTGGTCATCTACCGCCTGTTTCCATACCACTGGGCGGTCCTGGCCCTCAACGTGTTCGGCCTCCCCTTTTCATGGGTGGTCGCCACCGTGCTCTACCTCGATCTTCGAGTGAGATCGGAAGGCCTCGACCCGGAGAGGTTGACCTACGATCTCACCTCCGGCACCTGAGATGGCCGTCTCTACGAGAGAGTGGTGAACTTGACAATTATTTGGTGAGTCCCACCACCCAATACCTCCGGCCGGGGTGTAGGATCTACGGTGTTGGGCAGGGAAAGGAAACAGTTATGGCGGCAACGCAGCAGATTCAAGACTACGTTGATCGTAACTATGCTGCCTTTGCGGCTCTTCTACCAGACCTCTTGAGAGGAAACGCGGGGCAATGGGCATTGCTCCGAAACGAGAACCTTGAAGCGATTTTTGATACAGTCAGAGATGCCCACACTGCTGGTCAAAAGCTTTACCCTGACGGGCTCTTTTCCATTCAGGAAATCCGGCCCGGTGCCGTAGATCTGGGTTGGTTCTCACATGCCCTGCCTTAGCGGACAGTACGCCCCCAAGGTAGGTGTTCTCCTCCAAGTTGCGGTGCTGCCGGGTGGAACACTTGAGAAAGCACTTCAGGGCGAAGCCGACTCAGTCAACGCCCCCGTTGTGAACGGGTTAATTGATACCGGCGCAGACAACACCTTCTCTATCTAAGCCTGTGTGAAACCGTTGAACAGTGAGCAGTCACCAAATCAGGCTTGAACCACGAGGCGCCCATTGCCAATTGGCCTTGAGATCGTGGCCCCGTGAATCTCCTCCCGCACTCTCACTCAATCCCTGCAGGCATTACACCGGAAGGGCAAGGCCCCCTGGCCTTTGACACCTAGGACGCGATGCGGCCTTCGTCCTTCGGTCAGCCGCCTTTGGCGAACTTCACTAGGGTGGTGGCTACTTCCTCCACCTGGGATTCGGTGATCTGGGGGAAGCAGGGCAGGCCCAGCATCCGCGAGGCGGTGTATTCGGCGGTCGGCAACGAGCCCGGTCCGAGTCCCATCCAGCTATAGGCGGGATGGAGATGGAGGGGCGGGTTGTAGATCAGCCGGGCGGGAATGCCTCGTGAGTTCATGTAGTCCTGGGCCTCGTCGCGATTGTCGAGCATGGCGTTGTAGGCGAAATAGACGTGCTTGGCCCAAGGTTCTTCGTGGGCGGCCGTCACCGGCGTTCCCTCGAAGATCTCCCGGTAGATGGCGGCAGCCCGGCGACGGCCGGCGATTCGGTCGTCCAGGGTGGGGAGTTTGGCTCTGAGGATGGCCGCCTGGATGGTGTCGAGACGCTGATTGAATCCTTCCTCTAGCACCGTCCACTTGCCTCCCGTCAGGTCTCCGGGAAAACGCGGAACCCGGGGCGCGTGGCCGTAGTTGCGGAGTACCCGGATTCTCTCGGCCATGTCGGGGTCGTTGGAGACGATCATCCCTCCGTCGCCGTATCCTCCCAGGATCTTTCCCGGCGCCACGCTGAAGCACCCGAGGGGGCCGTAGGTCCCCATCCGCCGCCCTTTGTACTCGGCGCCGATGGCAAGACAGGCGTCTTCGATCACCGTTATGCCGTGGTGGTCGGCGATTTCCATGATCGGATCCATGTCGGCGGGGTGGCCGAACAGGTGCACAGGGAGGATCACCTTGGTGCGGGGAGTTATGTACTGCTCCAGCTTCTCGGGATCCATGTTGAAGGTGTCTCCGGTGGTGTCCGCCAACACCACCTTGGCGCCGGCATGGGTCACCACCGAAGCGGTGGGGTTGTCGGTGTTGGGGACGGTGATCACCTCGTCGCCCGGCTGCAGGTCCATGGCCTCCAGGGCCAGATGCAGAGAAGCGGTGCCCGACCCCACCCCCATGGCGAACCGTGCGTTCTGGTACTCGGCGAACGCTTCCTCGAAAGCCTCCAACTCCTCGCCGAGGACGTAGTTGCCGCTGGCCAGTACTCGCATGATCGCCTCGTCGATCTCGGGCTTCAGCGACTGGTATTCGGCGGCGAGATTGCTGCTGGGGACTGCCAAGGGGTGCTCCTCTATCGGTTGGATATGCGGAGATGTTAGCCCTGGCCAGGCTGTCCGGGCAATGAAAGGGACGGTACTCTACCGGTATCGCCGGTGAGAACAGATCCCCCTTTACTTCGGGGCTTTGACCTGCGAACTCGCCCGGCGCCGAGGTGAATCACCTGACGAGCAACCCTATGGCGTCAGGACTTCGATGCCCAGGCTCTCGGCGCCGGCGGCCAGTCGATGGTCATAGGTGACCAGGCCCCGGAGATCGTCTCCCATCTCCATGGCTGCCGCCAGGTGGATGGCATCCAGGCTGCGCAGGAGGCGAGGTTCCAGGAAGGCCGCCCGCTCACACAGTTCGGTGGAAAGGGTAAGGAGCACCAGGGCGTCGAGTATGGCTCTGGCTTGCACCACAAGGTCAGGTGCGGTCCTTCTGGTGACCCTCAACAACTCAGTCCGGAGAAGGTCGCTGGAAAAGACCTGTTCTTCGTGAGCTTCCATCCACCGGATCAGTGGGTTCGAGCCTTCTTCTGCAATCAACAACTTCACGGCCGCCGAGGTGTCCAGGTAATACAACGTCAATACCGCTCGGCTTGACGCATTTTCTCCAACTCTTCTGACAGGGGAGGTGTACCGGGCCGGGACTCTGCGGGAGGCGGTAGGTCACTGAGCCTCCTGCGGGATGGCCGGGCCCGACCACCCTGGATGAGGGTCTCGATGCGGCTGTTCTGGACCGGCGCCATCTGAGCGACCGGGCGACCTCGAACCGTGATCGTCAAGGAGGCGCCTGCCGCAACCCGTGCCACCACGGCCGAGGCATTCTGCTTCAGAGCCCGGATCCCCACTTCGTCCATGTACTACATTGTAGCACATAGACGCTGGGCGTTCACCCCTGAATGCATACCTGTGCCTTCGGGCGATGCCAACCGCAGTGTCATGGAGGCGACGGGGTGTCTTGTGGGGGATCGATGGCGTTGGTCAACCGGCGCCTAAGAAATCCAGGAGCGTTGCCGCGGCTTCCTCCACCTGCGATTCGGTGATCTGGGGGAAGCAGGGTAGGCCGATCATCCGGGAGGCGGTCTTCTCTGCCACCGGCAGCGAACCCGGGCCGAGACCCATCCACCCATAAGCCGGGTGGAGATGCAGCGGCGGGTTGTAGTACAGCCTGCTGGCGACTCCCCGCGACGCCAGGTAGTCGCGGGCTTGGTCGCGGACCCCTTCGGGAACCATGGCGTTGTACGCGAAGTAAACGTGACGAGCCCAGGGCGCCTCGTGGACGGCGGTGACCGGGCTGTCGGCAAAGAGGGTCCGGTAGAGGGCGGCTGCTCGTCGCCGACCTGCGATGCGGTCTTCCAGGGTGGGAAGCTTGGCTGCGAGGATGGCGGCCTGGATGGTGTCGAGGCGCTGGTTGAACCCCTCCTCCAGCACCTTCCATCCGGTTCCACCGGTCAGGTCGCTTCCGGACAATCGCAAGCCCGGCGCGTGACCGTAGTTTCTGAGCACCCTGATGCGGTCAGCCAGGTGGGGGTCGTCGGTGACCACCATCCCTCCGTCTCCGTATCCACCGAGGATCTTGCCCGGCGCGGTGCTGAAGCATCCCAACGGCCCGAACGTCCCCGTGCGCCGTCCCTTGTACTCACCACCCACCGCCAGCGCCGAGTCTTCCAAAACCGTGATTCCGTTACGGTCGGCGATCTCACAGATCGGGTCCATGTCGGCCGGGTGCCCGAACAGGTGGACCGGGAGGATCACCTTGGTGCGGGGAGTGATCTTTTCCTCGAGCTTGTCCGGATCCATGGTGAAGGTGTCCCCGGTGGTATCTGCCAGGACTACCTTCGCCCCGGCATGGGTCACCGCCGAGGCGGTGGGATTGTCGGTGTTGGGAACGGTGATGACCTCGTCTTCCGGTCCCAGGTTCAAGGCGGCCAGGGCCAAATGCAGAGACGCCGTTCCCGAACCCACCCCTATCGCATATCGGGCACCCACATAGTCGGCGAAGGCTTCCTCGAACGCTTCGAGTTCGTCGCCCAGTACGTAGTCGCCGCTGGCCAGCACCCGCCCCACAGCTTCGTCGATTTCTGTCTTCAGTGACCGGTACTCGGCGGCCAGGTCGCTCATGGGCACTACCAAGAGAGACTCCTCTTTCAGGTTGTTGTTGCGGGGAATCTTAATCCGGCGAAGCACGGGATCGGGACCGACGATCCGTGGGGTGGGTTGGCGGCCGGGCAGACTGACTATCCCTGGCGGGCCCGTTCCAGCAACTCGACCACTTGATGGTCCGGGGTGGGCCGGAAGTCGGCGTAGAAGTGACCGATCGCCGAGAATCGTCGCGGCATGGAGACTGCTACGAATTCGTCGGCGGTCCCGGCGAAGGTGGCGGGAGCGTGACAGGGAGCGACGGGCGCGGCCATGACGATCCGGTCTGCGCCCTGTCGGCGGGCAATGGCGCAGGCCGCCTGGGCTGTGGAACCGGTGGCGATTCCGTCATCGACGATTACGGCCGTCTTTCCGTAAAGATCCACGGACTGGTTGCTCTGCCTGAACACTTCAGCCTGCCGGGTCATCTCATTTTGCTCCTGACGCACCAAGCGCTCTATATGGTCCGACCCGATGCGGAGTCTTCTCACCCGGTCCTCATCGATGATCTGTATCCCGCCTTCGCCGAGGGCGCCTATTGCCAGTTCAGGCTGGAAGGGAGCGCCGAGCTTTCGCACCAGCAGCACCTCGAGCGGCGCCGAAAGTCGGCGGGCAACTTCGAAGCCAACCGGGATCCCGCCTCGGGGGAGCCCGAGCACCACGGTTGCCTCGCCCTTTAGGTGATCGAGACGGCGAGCCAGCTTGCGTCCGGCGTGGGACCGGTTCATGAACCTCACGGCATTCTCCTGTCCTCTCCGTCCAACTTCGGGGTTCCGGGTGGGGGCAGTCGCCTGCTTGGAAAAGACATATTAAGCTGAGGGCAAAGAAAGGACGAGGTGGTGGGATGCCCTTTGTTGTGTTGGCACAGACTTTGACGGAAGCCTGCGGGGCTGATCCGCAGGCCATTTGCCGCTTGGTTTACGACCTGACCGGCAGCACCGGCGGGGCGCGTTTCGCCGACTTTGCCTCCCGCCCCGTCAAGGTCGTGATCATTCTGGTGTTGGCCTGGCTGGCCAACCGGATGGTGAGGCGTTGGCTCAACCGGGCTGTGGAGGGCTGGTTGGAGCGAAGGGCGGCAGTAGCCGAGGCAGCCCGGGACCGCTCAGACGAGGCTTCCGAGCGAAAAGAGGGAGGACTCCGCGAAGCGGCGCTCCAGCGAGCCAGCCTGATGCTCGAACAGCAGGAACGGAGTACCCAGCGGACCAGGACCCTCGGGGCGGTGCTCCGTTCGATCGCCTCGATCGTGATCTACGGCATGGCTGTGATGATGTCATTGGCGGAGTTCGATGTGAACCTGGGACCGCTCATCGCAGGCGCCGGCATCGTCGGCGTGGCGGTGGGGTTCGGCGCCCAGAGCCTGGTGAAGGACTTTCTGACCGGGGTTTTCATGCTGCTGGAAGACCAGTACGGCGTGGGGGACGTGGTCAACGTGGGCGAAACGGTGGGAGTTGTGGAAGGGGTGAAGCTTCGCACCACCCAAATCCGCGACATCAACGGAACTGTGTGGTACATACCAAACGGGGAGATCCGTCGGGTCGCCAATCTTTCCCAGGACTGGGGCAGGGCGGTGGTGGACGTCGAGGTGGCGTACGACACCGACATCGAGACCGCCAAGTCGGTCATCAAGGAGGTGGCCGACGGCCTGTGGCGAGAGCAATTGCCGAACGCCACCATCACCGAGGAACCTACCATCGCCGGTATCCAGGCCTTCGGCGAGAGCGCCATCACCATCCGGCTCATGGCCAAGACCGAGCCTGCCGAGCACTTCGCCGCCGCCAGGGAGTTGAGAGGCCGGCTCAAGGAGGCCTTTGACGAAGCCGGCATCGAGATCCCCTTCCCCCAGCGGACGGTGTGGATG
>VXSV01000051.1:24225-27546 GCA_009837815.1 Acidimicrobiia bacterium | reverse complement strand
CGCACCCCACAGTTCCTCGTAGGTGCCGATCACCACCTCGACGCGGGCCATGGCGAATCGCATCGCCCTTCCGTAGTCGAGCGGATCGGGCCACTCGGCGGGCCGCATGTCCAGATCCAGGAAGGAGGACATACCCAGGCGCTGCCCCTCCTCCACCAGCCACCGGGCGGTCTCCGCACAGTCCCCCCGGCTGAAGGCGTTCCCCGAATGCTGGATGGCCCGGATACGTCCCAGCGGGAGGGAGGCCGCATCCTCAATGGTGATGTGGATGTCGGCCGGATCGGACCGATAGAACATCAGGGGAAAGTGGTCGGGAGGCTCTACCCCGAGAAGGGCCAGGGAGGAGAGGTGACCGGGTTTGCGGAGCACGAACCTCGTGTCCACCCCGTCGGCGGCCAGCCTGTGAAGCACCAGGTCCCCAACCTGGTCTTCACCCACCGCGGTGAAAGCCGCCGCCCGTAGTCCCAGCCGGGACGTCCCGATGGCGATGTTGGTGGGGCTCCCGCCCACCATGGCTTCGAACCCGGTCACCTCCTCGAACGGGGCCCCTATCTGCTGGGAGTAGAGGTCGAGGTTGACCCTCCCCACCGTTAGGAGGTCCAGGATGGCGCGGTCCGGATCGCGGGAGGGAGAGGCCCCGCTCATGACAATCCCGACAAAACCTTCTTCAAACTCTGGTACACAAGGCCTAGATGGTGCAGGGGCATGCTCTCGTTGGCGGTGTGGGCCTCCGAGGTGTCCCCGGGCCCGAAGTTGATCGCCGGAACGCCGCGGGCGGCAATCCGGGCCACATCGGTCCATCCCTGCTTGGGACCGATCCCCACCCGGGCGGAGGAGACCAACTCGGCCACCAGGGGGTGGTCGGTGACGACCTCCCCCGATGGTGCTGCGTCGACGATCTCCACGTGGTCGGCTTCTTCGCAGGCCTTGCGCACTTCCTGTTCCGCTTCGGCGATGGTGCGGTGGGGCCCGAAGCGATAGTTGAGATTGACCTCGAAGGTCGGGGGAATGATGTTTGCGGCGAGCCCGCCTTCGGCAAGGGTCACCGACATCACCTCCTTGTATATCAGTCCGCCCAGGTCCACCGGCGCGGGCGCTCGTTCGTGCATTCGCGACAGCCATGCACCTGCCTTGGAGATGGCGTTCTCCCCCCACCACGGTCGAGCCGAGTGAGACGACTTACCCCGAAAAGTCACCCTGGCGTTCATCGTTCCGTTGCACCCCGCCTGAATCTCGCCGTCGGACGGCTCCAGCAGCACCCCGAAGGAGGCGGAGGTGAGCCACCCGCATTCGTTGAGCACCGGTTCCAACCCGTTGTCGGCGAACGGTCCCTCCTCGGCTTCGTAGAAGACCCCGGCCAACCGGTAGGGCCAAGATGGATCCGCATCCTCCAGCAGGTGGAGCATCACCGCCACCCCGCCCTTCATGTCGGAGGCCCCCAGCCCGTACATCCTCTCCCCCTGAATGTACGCGGGGGGCTGTCCCTGGGAGGGCACGGTGTCCAGGTGGCCCGCCAGCAACACCAGCGGTCCCTCCCCGGGGGTGACGGCTACCAGCGAGTTGCCGACCCGGTACTGGGAGAGCCGGGGAGCGCTGGCAGACAGCCTCTCCGCGACATGATCACAAATCCGGGCCTCGTCCCCGGTGACGGAGGGGATATCGATCAACCGGGTCAGGGTGGTGACCAGGTCGTTCACACCTGCACCCCGAAGGTTCGCAACGCTTCGTTGAGTGAGGTCTTCCGGTCGGTGGAAGCCGTCCGCTCCCCAATGATCAGAGCACAGGGAATCCCGTACTCGCCAGCCGGGAAATCCCGGGGGCGCATGCCCGGAATGACCACCGAGTTGGCGGGTACCACACCCCGGTACTCGGTGGGCGTCTCTCCCCGCACGTCGATGATTCGAGTGGAGGCGGTGATGGTGGTGTTGGCGCCCAACACCGCGCCCTCCTGGACGACCACCCCTTCCACCACGATGCACCTGCTCCCGATGAAAGCCCCGTCCTCGATGATCACCGGACGAGCGCCGGGCGGCTCCAGCACTCCCCCGATCCCCACACCGCCCGAAAGGTGGACGCCCCTTCCGATCTGGGCGCACGACCCCACCGTGGCCCAGGTGTCCACCATCGTCCCGCTCCCCACATATGCTCCGATGTTGACGTAGCCCGGCATGACTATCACACCCGGTTCGCAATAGGCGCCGTAGCGCACCACCCCCGGCGGCACCACCCTCACCTGTGCCTGGGCCAGGTTGCGCTTGGTGGGGATCTTGTCGTGCCACATGACCGCTCCCCCGTCCATCTCCTCCATGCCGGTGAGCTGGAAGTACACCAGGATGGCCTCCTTCACCCACTCGTTGACATGCCACTCACCGGCGGCCTTCTCGGCCACGCGGACCTCTCCCCTGTCGAGTCTGCCGATGGTTTCCATGACGGCATCTCGTGCTTCGGCCAACTCCACCTCGCCGGCGAAGGCCGCTCTGATCAGGTCCTGGTCAGACATTCTTCCAATACCTCCACGGCTTGTTTGCACTCCTCGGGACTGGGTACCAGCGCCAACCTTATATAACCCTCTCCCCCGGCGCCGAACGCCCGGCCGGGAGAGACCACCACCCCGCGTTCCAGCAGACGCACCGTCATCTCCACGTCATCGCCCACTTCCACCCACAAGTACAACCCTGCTTCGGACGCCGCTACCCGGTATCCCATCCCTGCGAAGACTCCCCGAAGAATCGCCCGCTTCTCCGAGAAGATCCGTCGCCTCTCCCCCACATGGGCGTCGTCCGCCCAGGCCGCCGCCGCGGCCATCTGGGTGAACTCGGGTGGCGCGGTGCCGGTGGACGTTCGCAGCGAGGTCAGCGCCTTGATCGCCCGGGCGTCTCCCACCATCGCCGCCGACCGGTAGCCGGTCATCCCGGAGCGCTTGGAGAGGCTGAGATAGCTGATCACCCCGGTCAAGTCATAGTCGGCCACCTCCAGCACCGATGCCGGCGTTTCGTTCTCGTAGAGGTCCACGTAGCAGTCGTCGGCGCACAGGAGCACCTCGAACTCCCGGCACCGGTGGTAGAACTCTTCGATCTCCGAGCGGCTCATGACCGAGCCCGCCGGGTTGTGTGGCGAGTTGGTCCACAACAACCGGGCGCGAGGCCACAGGTCTTCAGGCACGTCTGATGCCCGGAAAACGAAATCACCTCCCAGTGGGATGGGATGCCCGGTCCCTCCGGCCAGGAGGGCTCCCCGGCCGTAAATGGGATAACCGGGAGTGGGCCAGATCACCACATCCCCCCGGCCGGAATCCACAAAGGCAAAGGGCGTGGAGAAGAT
>VXSV01000051.1:0-24125 GCA_009837815.1 Acidimicrobiia bacterium | reverse complement strand
GCAGGGCTGAGCTTGACCTCCACGGCAATCCAACCACCGTCTTCTCGCTCGATGATGGCATCGATCTCCAAGCCCGTTTCGTCTCGATAGTGAAACACCTCAGCCCTCTCGGGTTGGCTGTACACACGGAGATCGCGGACCGCCAGAGACTCGAATAAGAACCCAAAAGTCCGGGGGTCGGCGAGCAACCGCTCCGGGGATGCCCGGAGCATGGAAGCCGCCAGCGACGGATCCACAAAGTGCCGCTTGGGAGCTTTGCGCAGAGTCGCCCGCGATCGCAGACCTACCGACCAAGCAGGCTGGTCTTCCACAACGAATATTCGATCTAATGCGTCCAGGTAGGCTGTCACCGTGTGACGGCCGAGCGGACGATCACCGCCCGCGTCCGAAGCCAACCTGGCCACCTTTGCCTCGGTGGCCACATGCCTTGCCAGGGATCGCAACAGGCGCCTGACCGTGGCCGGGTGGTGCTGGATTCCGCTCACCAGAGGTATGTCCAACCGAACGATCTCATTCAGATAATCACCCACCGCCGAACGGGCCTGTTCTTCATCCAGGTAGAGATTCCCCGGCCACCCTCCCACACAGGTGAACGCCGCGATGTCCCGCAGTCCCACATCGGTACGATGCAAAGCCGAAGCAGTACGGCCCTCGAAAAGAGAACTCAGCGAGACGGACCCGGAAGAGTACCCCATCTCGATGAGCGACATGGGCCGCATCAAAACCCGGCCAATTCGGCCCACGCCAGTGTGACGGGTGGTGTCATCTTGAGGAGACGCGGAACCGGTGAGGATGAACTGCCCAGGGCCGATCCGGTCATCACACTCCCGGCGGACCAGGTTCCAAAGTGAAGGCGTCGTCTGCCATTCGTCAAGCAGCCGCGGGGTGACCCCCTTCAGAAGAGCATGCGGATCGGCATTGGCCAGTAGAAGCGTGGCCGGATCATCCAAGCGAGCCTCGCTTCGTGCAAAGCGGCGGGCCGCCCAAGTCTTCCCACACCCCCGCGCACCCTCGATAAGGACACCGCCCCGACGCTGCAGCGCACCCTCGATTGCTCGTTCAGCAACACGGGAGAGATAACCCGGCATCCTCAGGGTCATGGTCCCAAGATCCTCAGACATCATGAACCTCCACCATCACGGGAATCGAGATATGGGAGAGCCGAGTAAGGACGAAATCCATTCCGGACACCAAATATAGGACACTTTAGGAATAAACTACAGTACATTCTAGGAGTCAAACGTAATCCACTTTAGGAATACCAGCAGGACGCCACTGGTCAGTTCTCCAAGCCAGAGGAGATCATGGACGGACCCTCGGACTGCAATGCCAATGGACATTGTGTCCGCGCGGGAAAGAGGCCCGACATCCCGTTTATTGGAGGCCCTGAGAGTGCGTACAATTGCCGGTCGTGCGTTACCGGCTGATATATCTGGGGCTGGGACTTTTGACCGTGGCGACCCTGTCCATCTGCTTCGTCTTCGGACGAGGCGGGGACCCGCTAACCCTGCCCGATCCGCTGGAGAGAGTCAGTCCCAACCCCTACGACGCGGTTCTCCCCCAGAGCGGCTTGGAAGTCGACCTGCAGGTGGGCTACGAGGCCCGCATATACGTGGACGGCTACCCGATCCCGGAGTCGGAACTGTCCTTCCAGGAGGGTGTTGGGGTCTACCGGTGGAGACCCAGTAGCCGGAGCCTCATCGCTGAGCGATGGGCAGTGGGCGAGCACACCATCCGGGTGGAGTGGGAGAAGGTCTACGGCTTGCCCGATGTCGGGCAGTTCACCTGGACTTTCAGGGTGCAGTAGGCGCCTTGAACCGGCGCAGCCGGAGGGAGTTGGTCACCACCGAGACGCTGGAAAACGCCATTGCTGCGGCGGCCACCATCGGATTGAGCACTCCGGCGACGGCCAGGGGAATGGCGGCTACGTTGTAACCGAACGCCCAGACCAGGTTTGCGACGATCACCCGATAGGTGCCCCGAGCAAGGGCCAGCGAAGTAGGAACCCCCAAGGGATCACCGCTCATCAGCACTATGTCGCCCGCTTCGACCGCCACATCGGTCCCGGTGCCGATCGCGATCCCCAGGTCGGCCGCCGCCAACGCCACCGCGTCGTTTATCCCGTCGCCTACGAAGCCCACCACCGCTCCCTCTCGCTTGAACCGGGCGATCTCCTCGGCTTTTTCGGCGGGAAGGACGTCGCCTTTGACTTGATCGATCCCCAACCGGCGACCCATAACGGAAGCTGACCCCAGGTTGTCCCCCGTTAGGAGGGCCAACTTTATTCCCATCTTCCTCAGGCGGGAAAGAGCCTCCGCGGCAGTTGGGCGGGGAGAGTCAGACACAGCCAAGACGCCGCGGACTTTGCCTTCCCAGCCCGCCAGGAAGACGGTTTTGGCCTCGGCCTCCAGTTCTTTGATGGCCTCTCGCCAGGCCGAATCCGACTTCAAACCCGCGTCGGCCAGGAACCCGGGCTTTCCCACCCACACCTCCACACCGCCGACCCGTCCCCTGACTCCCCGGCCGGCCACCTCCTCCACCTGCTCCGGCATCGTGGGTCCGACTCCCCTATCCTGCGCGCCCCTAGCCACCGCTTGACCGATGGGATGGGAACTTCCTCCCTCCACGGAACCCACCAGGTGCAGGAAAACGTCCGGGTCATCTGCGCGTACATCGGTGAGGGTCATCCTCCCCTCGGTGAGTGTGCCGGTCTTATCAAAGACCATGGTGTCAACCTCACGGGTCCGCTCGAACACCTCCGAGTTCTTGAACAGGACACCCAACTCAGCGCCTCGGCCGCTCCCAGCCATAATGGCAGTGGGCGTGGCCAGACCCAGAGCGCACGGACAGGCAATAATCAACACCGCAACCCCGTTTTGGATGGCTTCCCACAACTCCGCCCCCCCTGCCAGCCAGCCCACAAAGGTGGCGATCGCCAACAGTATCACCACGGGCACGAATACAGACGAGACCCGGTCGGCCAGCCTCTGGATGGGAGGTTTTGAAGATTGCACCTCCTCGACCATTTCGACGATCCGAGAGAGCGCCGTGTCGGCCCCAACCTGTTCCACTTCGAACACCAGCCTCCCTGTCAGGTTCACAGTCCCGCAGTAAACCGCATCTCCCTCGAGTCGCTCCGCCGGCAGCGACTCCCCGGTCAGCATCGACTCGTCCACCGTGGAATAACCATGGGTGACAACACCGTCGGCCGGTATCTTCTCACCCGCCAGCACCACCACCAGGTCCCCAACCTCCAACTCCTCCTGGGCGATGTCTTCTTCCACGGAGCCCCGGATCACCCGCACCGAGTCGCTGAACCCGAGTTCCAGCAACTTTGCCACCGCCTGCGACGCTCGGCCCTTGGCCCTGGCTTCGAGATAGCGCCCCAGAAGAATCAAGGTGACGATCATCCCTGCTGTCTCGAAATACACGGCCTGGCTGTTTAAGGAGGCCCAAGTCGAGTAGATGAACGCGGTCAGAGACCCCAGGGAGATCAGTGTGTCCATGTTGGCTTGACCACCGCGCGCCCGTTGGAAGGCGATCTGGTGAAACTGCCGTCCCCACACGAACACCACCATCCCCGCCAACACCCATTGGATCGCCAGCCACAAAGGTTCGTGGGGAGCCAGCATCGAAATGCCCATCAAAGGCGCGGCAAGAATCGCAGCAGCCACGAAGTTGCGCAACTGCCGCCGGGACTCCTGTCCAAAAGGCCCTTCGCCGTCGGCCTCTGAGGAGTCGGTCGTGATAGGCCCCATGTCGTATCCGATGTTCCGTATCTCCTCGAACAGCGAGGCGACGTCGGTCTCGGAAGCGAAGGTGACCCTCACCTTGGCGGCCATCAGGTTTACCCGGGCCTCTGCAACATCCTCCCTCCCGAGAAGGGCCCGCTCCACCCGCCCCGCGCAGGAGGCGCAGGTCATGCCCTCAACAGCAAAGTCGTCGGTCTGGAGAGTCGTCAAAGCGAATCTGGTGCTAGGTGGATTTGGGCGCCAGCGGCCCCATCTCGTATCCGATGTTCCGAATCTCGTCGAACAGGGAGGTGACGTCGGTCCCCCGGGCAAAAGTCACCTTTACGGTGGCGGCCTTCAGGTTGACCTTGGCCTTTTTGACCTCTCCCCTCTGAAGAAGAGCATGCTCCACATGTCCCACGCAGGCGCCGCAGGTCATGCCCTCAACCCGGAATACGTCCGTCTGGAAAGTTCTCACGACAACTCCGATTATAAGAATGGTTCTGTGTCACCCTTAACAGACAGGGAGGCGAGGTTTGTTCCACAGTCCTCAATGGGAGCTGAACCAAGGCGACCTGCCCGCCCAACGGATCGTTCTAGTAGCCCGGATAAAAGCCTGTGTGGGATGCGGCGCTACCGCCAACTGGGGTGCGAAGCCCATCACATTATCCCTGGGCGGTGGAAGGCGAAGTGCGCTTGGCGCTCTACGTCGGCCTGGTTCGCGACAACTGGGCCGAAGCCCGGCGAGAGGCCGACTACCTGAAAAGCACGGGCACCGACACCCTCGTGTTCGGCTACACCGTCGAATCGGACGATACTGACATTAGGGGAGTAGGGCAATGGCAGACTCGGGGTCTATTTCCCATTCGAGGGCCAAGAGTTCGGCATGAACAGAGGCGTTGAACGTCTCCGTTTCCCTTGCCTGGAATATTCCTGCGTAGCGTTCTTCAGCGAAACCGAGACCAGGATGTGTGCCATCAAGCTCCGCTTGAACCTGTACTGCGAATTCCTCGATGAGTGCCACTAGTGCATCAACAAGAGGATCGGCTGGTATTCCTACCAGATTCTGCTGAGTTGAATTGAAACGTGAAACGGCTTCTTTTGCAGCCGTTTGTATCACATCGTGCGCCTGTTGCTCCTCAGGAAGGTAGCAGAGACCTGACAGGATATGAAGCTGCTCCACAGCCAGACCGAACATTTGCGCTAGGTCGTTGGGCCAAGGATTCGGGCATACCTTGGACCAATAGTCGAGGTCTGTTGGTGGGTACAAGGTCCTGCCCAGTTTCCTAGCGAGACTCGGTATGGGTCTTCCGTTCCGAAAAGGTAAGAAAACATAGGTCTCGCTATTGGGGCGGTCGGGACCCAACAGCGCGGCGAGTGTTGATAGCGCTTCTGGCCACTCCATTAGAGATGCCAACTCAAGAGTGATAGCGATCTCCGTGAGAATTGCACCGTCTTTTCGGGGAGGTAGAACCTCAATGGTCCACCCGGTTGACCTGCAGAGTCTCCGAATTGCAAACCGTCGAGTCTGCATGCGAACCTTTTCCTGCCGTCTACAATACTTCGCCGCCCGCTGAAGGGCTTGGTCTCTTCGGACAGACCGAGCACTTCTGCGTATTGCATCAATGTCGCTACCGTCTCTTGCGTGTTCTTTCACAACAGCGTAAAGGTCGCTCCATACAGATTGAAGACGGTCAAGAATGGTTGGATGTCCATTGATCCCAAGTAGAGCCCACGGTTCGTTCATGGCACCCTCCAGATGGCGACCTAACCCGGTATCTAACAGATAGACGGAAAGAGGCAGCCATTGCTCGGGGTCGCCTAGCCTCCGGTAGACATTTCCAGTCAGATCGGTGATCAGAGAAGCTAGGTCATCTCCCATCGGAGTCTGCGTTTTTTCGGAAATCCCTGTGTCACCAACTTCGACCGATCCCAGTGGCGGTCTTAGCGCAACAGCCCTACTATGGAGGTCCACCATCCGTCGGGACAGTTCTTCCTTGCCGATGTTACCTAACCTTCCTGTAGCAAACAGGGTTCCTGCCTCATAACTAAGTACTGCTGCTTCCTCCAGAAGAGGTAACGCCTCGGCTAGCCGGTTCATATCAGTCTCGCCTACGAGGGTGAGGGCTGCCCTGATACGCGCTTGGTTCCACGTAATGCCGGCAACCGGCATGTCGTACTGTCGTTGCAACTGGCTAACCCCGTGGGTGTAATCATGAATACGCAGTTCACAGCCACCCGGCCCCAGCGCCTGGATGTCGACAGACTTAATTGTGGGAAGGCAACGTAACAGCAGTTGCCCGAGTAATACGGCTTCTTCCCAGGGATCGTTTTGCAGGATATCTGAGACATGAAGAATTCTGGCGAACGCTATTGGGCTGTTCTCTTCATTCACTCTTACGTCTAGCTCTGTTATCCAAGGATTCGCGGCGCGTATCCTGCTCAGAATCTGTTCCTGACCACCCGCAACATCCAACAGTGATTGTGCACATGAAACTTCGCAAGCCCGAGCAACAGCGATGAGTTCCGCAAGTTGAGGAATCGGGACAGACTGCAAAGCCTGCGCAAGAGGGGACCGGTCAGATAGCGCATCCGAAAAAGCAGAAGCAAACGCCGGGGTGCTATTCTCCAGAACTGCCAGCATTTGGGTCGCCATGTCTATGTCACTCTCTGACACCAACAGCCTGGCCATTGCCTCCTCACCAAAGGTACCGACCATCTCTTGCCGGGAGGTGGGACCTGACATCGCTTGGATCTCAACTTGAACAGCTCTCAAATCAGCTGACATGTGGTCGGGTATTGGTATGCCCAATGCAGTGAAGTTGAAGAGAAGTGGCTGGCAAGATGCCGGTACATTGCGTTCATCAGCAACACGCTTCCACATCCTGGCCACTTCGTAGAAGTCAGAGAGGCGGAGACCGTGCAGGTAGCTGGCTAGCCAGCCAAGTGGAGGAGCCTTACTGGTGACAGCCTGGTTCAGGATTGTTGAAGCGTGTGGAAGATCACGCAGCAGGTTCGCCACAAACCGGTGAACCTGGTGGTCCGGAATCAAAGTAATGACTTGCGCAATTGTTCCCATGACATCGGGTGGCGGTCGAGCATGTATGGCATCGCTAAGGGCCAAAGAGCGGAGTTGGTGCAGACCCGATATGGCTCCGTCCCGTTCTACGATCAAGTGCTCTTCAGTAAGTCGCTCAATGGCCTTGTGAACCTCCCAAACTGTTGCCCCGCAAGCCGACGGCAGATCCTGGCTTGAAATTGAAGCTGACCACCTATCTGCCACAGAGGCGAGCCTCAACACCTCTAGCTCAAGAAAACGGTTCTCCGAGACCCGTCGGCGAACCTGCTCTCCGATGAGTTCACTTAGTCGCTGACCCCGGGTCAACAAATGCGTAAACTCAAGCGTGAGTCCTTTAGATGATGCAAGAGCTTCAGCCCAATGGACTGCGGTAGTAGCCCCCCGACGCTTGAGCCCTTTGAAAATGGCTTCCGCGGCCGTTTCGTCGAGTTGCACCTTCACCGTGGCGCAACCCGTGAGGTCTCCCAGAATAAAGAGGTCTTCGGCCCGAGCGGTTGCCACCAGCAAGATACCCGAGACCGAGGCTAACTCGGAACGTAGACGAGCCCAACCGTCGAACCCGTCGGTTCCGGCAGCATCCACTAGGAAACCTACCGGCTCTTCGGTCGTTGCTTGGTGGCTTCGGGCAAGACGTACAAGGTGCGGTGCATCCTCCCGGGAGAGTCGACGCACTCTATACCACATCACGTCAGGACGAGCTAATGGGACGGACCATAGAACAGCACTCTTTCCGACACCTGAGGGTCCGGTAATCACGACAGTTTCCCTATCGCCTAGTCCCGACATGATGGTGTCCATGACATCTGGGTTGGGCACCACTAGACCAGTAGCCACATGGCCTGGCTGAGTAGCCACTCCCTCATAGAACCTATTGTCTCCAATAGACGACTCTCCGAAGTTCAGAGGTTCACAAATGCCTTCTGCCACGGCGAACTCAAGCGATGCGACATCGATCTGCTCCGCCGCCGTCTGAATGTCGGAGACCACTTCGGTTCTCGAGATGCCGCGAGGATCTTGATAATGGCGTGATGCGTTTTCGTCTGAGGTGTTGGCGACCACAATACGAAGGCGGTCTGCTACCAGCCTCAAGCCACTTGGTGGCAGAGAAACCAAGGAAGCAATCTCACTAGTGGTCGCCGTAGTTACCTCATCCCACGTCATGCCAAGCACCACGGTGGACGAGAGGAGGTTTGACAAGTCACCTGATGAGATCCCTAGCTCCTTCGCCCGACGGTGAAGGGCGGCACCAAAACATGAGCCTCCGGCAAGTGAATCAGTCAAGCACTGATTAAGGTCAATCAATCCTTCTTCACCATCCACCCCGCGTTCGAAGACAATTACCAGCAATGCACCGTCATCAGGACGCTCGAGGTACTTCCGCCACACCTCTAATACATGCTTACTGGCTCTTTCGACGGGGAACATCCCGAGATGGTCTCCTCGGGACTTGATCTGCACATGGCGCGGTCGAGTTCCTAATAAAGACATGTCTTCCAGCCCTTCGGGTATCAGAACACTCCCACCATCCCTGCCGGAAGCCAGCCGCGCTGCGAGCCACGCTCCCACGGTGTCCTGGAAGTGATAACCGCGCCCGGACCAAGCACCCCTCCTACCTGCCTTCCATTGCTTCAAAAGGACCTCGGACTCACCGTTGTTCTCGCCTACTTTCGTCCCCGGAGTTTCCCCGCCGTCCATATCGCGATTCACCCGACGTTGCCTCGGGCGCGGGAGCGGTCCACGCGACGGCCGCCTCCTACCCTTTTTCCTCTTGCTCGCCATTAGCTCAACCTCGCAGCTCCCTCAAATAAGTGTCAACTCAACGCTTCCCCTTGTTGGGAACCTGCTGCTCATTTTCAGCAGACGTACAGACCAACCTGTTCAGACGCTCTTCACCACCGACATTTCTGCTCCGGTGGTGGTGATGATCTTCACTGCGATCTTCCCCGACTGGGGTGGATCAAAGGGAGCAGAGCTGTTGGACAAAGCTGCGTCCCAGGACAGCTTGTCGATCGTTTCGCCGAGCGCCTTTTGAAGGCGCTTGATCTGGCGGTCGTCGTCAGAGCCTGGAAAGTGGAGTCGACGGGCGAAGAAACTAATGCCGTCGTGGTCGGTATCCACCATCCAGCAAGCAACATCATCCGGTTTGCCCGAGGAGACATTTCCCGTAGCCGGGTTGTAGGTGTCGTAGCCGAGCAATTCAACACACATTTGCCCTGTGGGCAGGACCTCCACGGCCACGTCGGGCTGGCCCACCATGACGAATGCGTGATCCGATGCGGCGTCGCGGAGTTCTCCTACCTGAAGGTCCCGGTTCATGTTCACGCGAGCGACTTTGACCCGGCCAATCTGGTCAACGGAGGAGTCGGCGTCGAATGCGAATCCCACCACGATCAAGAGTTCGGTGCCGTGCACCTGCTGCGCGGCCTCCGTGGCGGCAGCCCGGATCATCTCGGCGGTCACCGTAACGTCCTCTGCGGCAATAGACAGGGCAGCCACCCTTTCCGTGACGCCTTGGCCCACCGTATAGGTGGCACGGTGGGACACCAATCCCGCGGGGCCGGGCCAGTTCTCAATCTCCGTGATCCGAAGGTCGGCGCTTTTCCTGCCTCCTTTGATCCCCGACTTCAGTAGAGCCTCCGTCGCCCTCTCAGCCAGTTGGCCATGGGCCACAGGTTGGGAGTGGATAGAGGCCTCTGGATCACCCTCCACCGGGAGGTAAGCGTGAGGAGATTCGCTCTCTACCGTGAAAGGAGATGCAGCCCTGACCGCTCCTCTCGCCTCGTAGGGTCGATCTACCAGCAACACGGGAGGCACCTCCTGGTCATATGCGAGGATGGCCGCGCTCACTTTGGGCGTTCTCCGGTACACGAACCCATGAGTCGGGTCTTCGTCGAATCCCTCCGAGCGTTGCAAGGCTCTACCACCCAGTTGTCTTTCCTGAGCGGCACCCTCCGCGGAATCTTGTAGCAACCAATTGGGAAAGGTGGCCGTTGCAATTCTCTGGCGGGCTATCGCCACAGCGATGGGCGACGTGTCGCAGGTAATCCAGCGCCTCCCCCACCTCTCCGCCGCGTGGGCCGTTGTAGCACCCCCGCATGTGGGATCAAAAACCAGGTCACCGGGGTCGGTTGTCATCAAGATACACCGCTGTATTACCTGATCAGCGGTTTGTACGACGTATCGCTTGTCGGTAGTTGACATCTGGCTATGCCATAGGTTGTGAATCTTCCGGCCAGGCACTTCATCCTCGTACCACTTCCAAGCCAATTCTCCGCTGGAGCCCGCAGCATCTAACCTGCCTAATTCGGCCATCCGGTCAAGCCCTTCCATCGAAACGGCCCAATGTCGATGGTGGGGACAGGGCCAGATGTTTCCTTCCCATTTGTAAGGATCCGAGCGTCCTGTTGTGGACCGACCTTGGGAAGTGAGCCGCATCCGACGGTATAGCCGTGCACCAGAAGGAAGAAACTTGTCAGGATCAGCTCGTTCTTCCGTAGTTAGCTTTCGAGTCGCACCATCTCCGATTTCCACCATGACGTGCCAACTAAAGTGCTGAATGACTTCGCGGCGGTCTAACGGCTCATAAAGCTGGTGGTACTTCATCTGCTTCTTGTCCTTGGCGTACCACAACAAGTAGTCCGCCACTGAGGGAAGCGTGGCCGCAGAGGACGAACCGGAAGTTGCAAAAGAGATGGTCGACACCCGGTTTTCGTGGCCGAACACTTCATCGCAAATCAAGGCCACCCGATGGACGTTTTCATCACCAATCTGGACGAAGATGCTCCCTGAGTCGCTTAGGAGATCACGGCACAGGCTGAGCTTTTCCCGCATCTGATCCAAATAGCTGTGGATGCCCCGCTCGTAGGTGTCACGGAAGGCGCGAACCGTTCGGGTGTCATAGGGTAAGCCCTTCCGGTTTTCTGGAGTTTCCCGAGATCGGAGCGAGACCTGGAAGTTGGACTTGAACCCGATCCCATACGGAGGGTCGAAGTAGATCATCTGCACACGGCCCTTCATGGCCTCCCGATCGAGCAACGACGCCATCACCCGAGCGGACTCGCCATGGACGATGCGATTCTGCCAGCTACCGGGATGTTGGTACCACTCATAGGCGGCGCTGAGACGGGTGGGAGCACCGTTGAATTCGTCGAACAGTCGGGGAGGTTCGGCTCCGGTGTTGAGCGATTCCACGAAAGCCCGCGGATGTATCTTCTCCCGGATGTATAGGGGAGGGGCCGGATGGATGTGTTCTCCCTCCTCTGCTTCGTCTCGTTCCCAAGCCAGGGCGGGCGGCTCGGAACGGCGCCGGGTAGGTGCGTAGGGACGCGGGGACTTGTCCTCGGTAGACATCACCGGCTCGGTCTGCTCCGTAGGAAGATTGGCGCGGGAAGCCGACTTGTAGGAATAACTGGTAACCCTGCGGTCCTTACGAGCCATCTATCTCAGATTCCTATGCCGAAGGCGATCGCGGCCTCCGATATCGCTTGCTCAATTTCGTAGTAGGACTGGTCTGGATGGTCCAACTCGACAAAACGCCACCGCTTCAACCAGTCGGGTATCTCAGGAGAATTGGCCACCGCCGGGATCCACCAATCCCGGACATATTGCGCCTTACGTTCGGAAACCTCGTCTGGCATTCCTTTGCACTCCACCATGAGGTGTACAGCCCGATCGCGCTCCCTTTCATCGAACAGTCGGACGATAAAGTCGGGTTCGTATTCATGCCAGACACTATTCCAAAGGTAAGGGACCGTCCATCCCAACCGGAAGTTCCGCGCCCAGGCGGCCACGTGCTTATGGGCGTCGAGGAAACCAGCCACCTCGACCTCGAATTCCGAATGGCACGCGGCGATGTTCAATTCCGAACGCTTGGTTAGGCGATTGCTGGGCAGAGATGTATCGAAGTCGACCCCGGCCGTGTCAGAAAGAACCTCAAGATCGAAGTTTCCGACCAACCGGGCTTTGCGCGGGTCAAGAGAGCATGCCTTGATGATCGCGTTCGGGACATCCTCTACATGAGGAGGTTGCAGAAGCAGACTCTCGTCCTGGCACTGCACGAGGGGAGACGCCAACCAATCCTCCGTCACCCGAACCATGTCCCGGAACAAGGTCCGGCGACGGAGACCGTTGTTTCGATTAACCATCAACGAAACAGCTGCAGCGGCCGTGGACATCACAGCCTGTTGGCGACGGCGAGTGGCCACTCCCATGACAGTCTCCTCGCCGGTAACTCCCGCTGACACAGCAACAGTGGGCGATTCGGTTACTTCTACCTTGTACGGTGGGATCAGGGACGGATCGAGTTCGATCTTGGTCTCGGCAGGCTCCAAGAGGTAACCGGTAACCAAGGGAAAAGCAATCCTAAGATCCGACCGACCGGGGACACTGTGCACACGATAGGAAGGCCGCGGCGGACGGGGCTCGGTCTCACCGCCTGCAGGCATAAAGTCGAAGGGAACCCCGAAGACCTCGGCGAACTCTGGCCGCAGCCTTCCCTCATCATCGGTGTCGTCGTAGTTGAGTCGACGCAGAGCCCGACCGGTGACCTGCTCGCACAAGAGCTGCGTGGAGAAGGCGCGATAACCCAGGATGTGGGTCACCGTGCGGGTGTCCCATCCCTCGGTGAGCATCGATACCGACACCACGCAGCGTATGTGTTCACCCGGCTCTCCCTTGCGACCCACCGTGTTGAGGACCTGACGAATCACGTCTTTCCAGTCTGCGCCGTTGCTACTGAAGCGTCTTGCCTGGGACTTCACCAGTGTCTGCAGTTTGCCGGTGATGTTGTCATCTCGATCCAACTTGCTGTGGACCAATATCGTTCGGACCTTTTCTTCATATCCCGCGCCATCATCCCTGATGTTGGAGAAGTAGGAAAGCTCTCCGCGGATGTAAACCAGGTTCCCAGTGGTCTCTTCTTTGTATTCGTACCCGGCGATGTGCTTGAAAAGCGCTTCGGCGTTGGGTACCGAGTTGGCCACAACTATGAACACCGGAGGCGTGGGAATCCCGTTCTCCCGCCACCTCACAAAAGTGTCCTCGTAGTGCTGGTAGAGAGCGTCCATGGCGGCTCCCAGGACGGGAGGGACCTGATCGGGCTTCACCGTCTTACGCCCAGAGTGTTTGTAGATTGAGCGCCACACCACCTCGTTCATCACTGTGTCATCATCTAGGGGCAGACGGGGAATCTTCACCAGGCCCGCTTCGATGGCATCCATGAGTGGGAAATCGGAGACCACCCATGGGAAGATCCTGGAACCGGTCTTCCACTGGGGGGCGCTGATGAACATCGGAGTAGCAGAAAGATCGTAAACAGGGCCGAGCCGGCCGGAATCTCGCAGGCTGCGGATAGCGTTGAACCACACCGCTGCGACCGCGTCATCCTCCTTGCCCCCAGCACCTCTACGACCCTTCCCCGGCAGGTAGCAATGATGTGCTTCGTCATTCAGAACCACCAGACGGCGCTTTCCTCGCAGAGAACGCAGCACCCTGTCGAGCATGGCCTGTGCATCCTCCCACTCGTCGTCGTGATCCCCCTCACTTCCTCCGGAACCCAGCAGTTTCCTTGCATCACCAGCCACACCTGCCAGCAATCTACGACGCTGGAAGGCTTGAAAGTTGACGATGGCTATGTCGATCCCGCGAAGGTCTCTGCGGTACTTTTCGGGAATCAATCCCATGTCGCGATAGATGTTGTCGGGATGGGAGGGAGAAAGCACCGCCAAACGCTCGCGCACCGTGTGGCCGGGTGTTATCACCAGGAAGGAACGGCTATAACGGTCATGGCGCGAGGATCTGGCCGCGTTAACAGCGTGCCAGGCGATGATCATGCCCATCACGGTGGTCTTGCCGGTGCCGGTGGCCATCTTGATGGCCAATCGCACAATGCCGTCGTTGTGAGAACTGCTTTCCTCTTCGATCCGACGCCTCAGGGGATGGTCGGCTCGCGTGGTTTCTGTGAACCAGATGACGGTTTCTGCCGCCTCTCGCTGCGCAAAGAACAGAGGTAGGCGGGTTCGCTCCTCCTTCCAGTGGTTGAGCAGATTTCGCGTGGCCTTGGTAACACCCGGATAGTCACGTTCACGCCAAAGGCCAACCTCATACCGGATGCTGTTGACCAAGTCGTTCAGGTTGCCCTCGTCCAGAACGAGTTCCCCCTGGGCAAGCTTCTTCCTGGCCTTCGGAACCGGGATCAACCCGATGCTGGGACGCCTCCCCGGTATCACGTCCGGCAATGCTCGCCCCGTCTCGTCCAATTTCCAATGCCGGGCAGGGTGCTCATAGGGGGTGTTGAGCACCGGCTGAGCAATCGGATCGGGCTGGTTCGGCATCATGAAGACTCCTGAGTCAAGGATAAAGGGTGGGCGTGACAGTCCCGTCCCCAACTGCCGCGGCCTCGTGGCGGACCACCTCTACAACCTCGCGAGAGTAGGACAGTAACCGCGGTAATTTTGTTATCGAGTTTGTGCTTGATCTAGATGACACTGCCGCCACCCCGGTCTGCCCCCAGGTATGGGAGGGGCTCTCCACCTGGTGGCCCGCGGACGCGGTAAACCCACCGGGTTTCGCTCCGCGGCCCGCACAACCAGGAACAATCCGCACGAGAACCAGAAGAGGATGACATGCGAGCGGTGATCGGCTAATGGGCGCGGCATCAATAAATGGCACCCTGGAGGGGTTGGCGGGACTGCCGATGTGAGTAAGCCCAAGTTACACCACTATGTCCCCAGGTTTTACCTACGAGGATTCGCTGATCACAATGACCGATTAGCCGTTCGACAAAGGAACGGCGGAGCTTATGTCACATCTACGAAAAACGTAATGGCTCGTTCCGGTCTCTATAACGTGACGAGTGAGCCGCTAACGGCTGAACACACCTTGGGCGACATCGAGTCAATGGCCAGTAGCGCACTACAGATCCTCCGCAGTGGGTGCTTACCCTCCAGCACCTCAACCGAGCGCAAAGCATTGACCCTGTACATGGGGGTACAGCTTTCTCGGAACACTGATGCATTCTGCCTTTCCGAATTCGTTTCCCGAATCACGAACAGGTTTGGTTCATTTCAAGTTGAAATGAGCGACATGCGAAGCTACCTGACTGAAGCCTATGGATTCAAGCCCCCAGAGCATGAGATAAAGGCCGCGCGGGACATGGCGTACATCTTTGGGACCGGTCCTGGAAGCATTGACGAGATGAGGGCTATTGAAGTGAAAATGATTTTCGACACCCTAGACGCCGCCGCCTCCTTGCTGGAAGCACGTTCCTGGTCGCTGGAATCCTCCAAGACAGAGAGTCTCATCACCTCAGACCGCCCTATCGTGCTCTGGAATCCTCCAAGCCCAGAGGATGATTACCGAGGTGTAGGCGCTGGAGATGCCGAAGAGATCTGGTTTCCAATTGATCGCAGCAGAATTCTCACGCTACGCCGCGGTGGCCCTGAGGAGATCCGTCGTATTGGCCCTGAGCGTGTGGCATTTGTCAACCAGCACATCGCTCGTCACTGCACCGAGAGAATCGTCTCCCATCCAGCGATGTCTGACGTTCTGAATGGGCTTGATTTAGCGAAGCGAAGACCCACACTACGATTCGGGTCAGGCCCACTTGTCGACCGCGACTCAGGTCGAAAACTAAACGATGAGATCCTGCAGGCTTGGCGCCCGATTCGCGACATCCCAGACGGACGGTGAGATGACAAGGGATTCCTGCGGAGGCGCTGTTCCGGCTTTGCCCAAGTCAGCTAGCTTTCCGCAGGTCCTGAACAGGTGCGCTACATGAAGCTGTGCCGGTTCCCAGAAGATGACGGAGAGTGACACCCACGAGCCAACACGTCGCCGAAGAGGTATCCATGCTTTATCTTGACCACGCCGCCACCACGCCGATCCGCCCCCGGGTATGGGAGGAGATCTCTGCGCTGGCGGACCGCGGATGGGGCAATCCCACCGGCTTTCACGCCTCGGCCCGCGCTGCCAAGAACGCCCTGGAGGAGGCGCGGGAGAGGGTGGCGGCCGTGCTGGGATGCCGCCCGCTGGAAGTGGTGTTCACCGGCGGCGGCACCGAGTCCGACAACCTCGCTGTGAAGGGAGCGGCCCTGGCGGGTGGAGGGCGGGGAGGGGTGGTAACCACCGCGGTCGAGCACGAGGCGGTGCTGAGTTCGGTCCGCTACCTTGAGGACTGGGGGTGTCCGGTGACCAGGGTGGGGGTGGACCGAGATGGTCTGGTGGATCCCTCCGAGGTGACGGCGGCCGTCAACCCCCAAACGGCGGTCGTGTCGGTGATGGCGGCCAACAACGAGACCGGCGCCCGCCAGCCGGTCCGTAAGATCACCGAGGCAGTGAGAGACCGCCCCAGGTGTAAGGCGCTGGTGCACACCGATGCGGTGCAGGCCTTCATCTCCGAGGAACTCAGAGTGGAAGATCTGGGAGTGGACCTGATGTCACTGGCCGCCCACAAGTTCGGCGGCCCGACCGGCGTGGGGGTTCTGTACGTCCGGGAAGGGGTGGCGCTCGAGCCCGTGACCCACGGCGGGGGACAGGAACTGGGCCGCCGGTCGGGAACCCATCATGTGTTGGGAGCGGTGGGGATGGCTCGGGCCATGGAGTTGGCCTCTTCGGACCGGGAACGCTTCCACCGGGATGTGAGCGAGGCTAGGCGCAGGTTCGAGAGCGCCCTTTTGGAGAAGGTTCCCGGATTGGCGATTGCATCCCGCTCGACCCGGACCGTCCAACACTCGCATCTGCGGTTTCCGGGAGTGGCCAACCAGACCTTGCTGGTCCGCCTCGACCGCCTGGGCCTGGCGGCCTCGGCCGGTTCCTCCTGTCAGTCGGGCGCGGCGCAGGTCTCCCATGTGCTGTCAGCCATGGGGATGTCAGATCCCGAGGCTCGCTCCAGCGTGCGGTTCTCCTTCGGATGGACCACCCGACCCTCCGATGGAGACCTCGCCGCGGGACTCACCCTCCGTGCCCTGGAGGGCCTCCTGTGAGGGTTCTTGCCGCTATGAGCGGAGGGGTGGACTCCTCGGTGGCAGCCGCCATGATGCACCGGGAGGGCCACGAGGTAACCGGGGTGACCCTCAAGCTTTGGCAGGGTCCGGACGGCGAGGCGCCCGCCCACGGGTGCTGCACCGTCTCCGACTCCGAGGACGCCCGCCGGGTGGCCGCCGGGCTGGACATCCCCTATTACGTATTCGACTACACCGACGACTTCGCCTCGGCGGTGGTCGATCCCTTCGTGGAGGCCTATCGAAACGGGCGCACACCCAACCCCTGCGTGGAGTGCAATCGCTCCATCAAGTTCTCCATCCTCCTGGAAGAGGCCGACCGACTGGACTGCGACCTCCTCGTTACCGGCCACTACGCCCGGGTCAGCCGGGAGGGGGGCCGCTGGCGTCTGCGACGAGGGGTGGACCCGTCGAAGGACCAGTCCTATGTGCTCCACATGCTGGGACAGCGAGAACTGGCCCGGACCCGGTTCCCGGTGGGTGAGATGACCAAGCCCGAGACCCGCCGGGTGGCTGCCGACCTCGGGCTTCGCAACGCCCACAAACGGGACAGCTATGAGATCTGTTTCATCGCCGACGACTACCGGCGATTCATTGCCCGGCGGGCGCCCGAGGCTGTCCGGCCGGGCCGGATCGTCGACGCCTCCCGCAACCGGTTGGGAGAGCATCCGGGCGTGGTCAACTTCACGGTGGGCCAGCGGCGAGGCCTGGGCGTGGCGGTGGGAGAACCTCGATACGTGGTGGAACTCGACCCCCACACCTCCACCGTGGTGATCGGATCGGCGCGGGACCTCCTGACAGAAGCCGTCGAAGTCGAGGGCGTCACCTGGGTGGACGGTGCTCCCCCGCCGGAATCCCCCACCGAGTGCCTGGTGCAGGTCCGGGTCCATGGCCAACCCGTGAGAGCCCTGCTGGCGCCCTTGGAGTCCGGCTCGGACCGCTGGCAGGTCTCTTTCGTCGAACCCCAAAGCTCCCCGGCGCCCGGCCAGATGGCGGTCTTCTACCGGGGCGACCGGGTGCTGGGCGGGGGAACCATCGACAGGCTGCTGAAATGAGTGATCCTTCCCACCGCCTGGAGGATCTTCGGGCGGAAATCCGCCTCTACGACCACCATTACTACGTTTTGGACGCCCCCCTTATAGACGACGCCGGCTATGACGAACTATGGAGGGAATTGGCAAAAATTGAGGCGGAGCATCCCGAGTTGGTCACCGTGGACTCACCAACCCAACGAGTCGGAGCGTCGGTTTCGGAGCTCTTCTCCCCCGTGCAGCATCTTCGGCCCCTGTTTTCGCTGGACAACGCCGTCTCCCCCGATGAGCTCGGAGCATGGGAGCACCGTATGGAGCGGATGCTGGGCCGCCGTCCGGAGGGATATGTTTGCGAACCCAAAGTCGACGGGCTGGCGGTGGTGCTCACCTACCGGGATGGCGTGCTGGAGGTGGGCGCGACCCGGGGGGACGGAGAGGTGGGCGAGGACATCACCGCCAACCTGCGGACCCTCTCCTCGGTTCCGCTGCGCCTTCTGGGTGACGCACCGTCGCTACTCGAGGTACGGGGCGAGGTGTACATGACCCTGGAGGGATTCGACGAACTCAACCGGAGCCGGAGGGAAGCGGACCAGCCCACCTTCGCCAATGCCCGCAACGCTGCAGCCGGGTCGGTCCGTCAGAAGGACCCCCGGGTGACTGCGTCCAGGGCCCTGGAGATCTGGGTCTACCAGGCCGGGCTGCTGCAGGGAGGGCCATCACTGCAACGGCACTGGGAGGTGTTGGACTACCTGAAATCCCTGGGACTTCGAGTCAATCCCGGGTCTGTCCTGGCCCCGGGTCTCGAAGAGGTGAAAGCCTATGTGGAGCAGATGCTGGAGGAGCATCATGGTCTCCCCTACCAGACCGACGGGGTGGTGGTCAAGGTGGACAGTTTGGCGGACCAGGACGAGTTGGGCGCCACCGCCCGGGCGCCCCGCTGGGCGGTGGCTTACAAGTTCCCACCCGAGGAGCGGGTGACCACCCTCCGGGGGATCAAGATCAACATCGGGCGAACCGGGGCGGCCACCCCGTTCGCAGAGCTGGAGCCGGTGTTCGTGGGCGGCGCCAACGTGGGTATGGCCACCCTCCACAATGAGGACCAGGTGCACCAAAAGGACGTGAGAGTGGGCGACCGGGTGGTCGTGCGACGGGCAGGTGACGTGATACCCGAGGTGGTGGGGCCGGTGCTCACACCGGGAAAGGACCGGTCGCCGCCGTGGGAGATGCCAAGGAAGTGTCCGTTCTGTGAGAGCACGATCGAGCGGCCCGAGGAGGAGGCGGTGGCCCGATGCACCGGGGGTCTGGCCTGTCCCAGCCGACTCCGGGAGTGGCTGTTCCACTTCTCGTCGCGGGGCGGGATGGACATCGAGGGACTGGGTTACAAGACCGTGGACTTGCTGCTCAGGGACGGCGCCGTCCAAGGCCCGGCCGACGTCTTCTTCCTGGGTTCCGAGCATTTCGAAGGGCGCAGGGGCTGGGGGGAAAGGTCGATCCGGAAACTCTTGGATGGGATCGAGGCCGCCCGCCACCGCCCTCTGTGGAGGCTGCTGGTGGCTCTGGGCATTCGCCACCTCGGCCCGGGGGGCGCGAGACTCATCACCGCCCGATACCGGTCGATGGAACAGATTACCGCGGCCACCGAGGAGGACCTGGCCGCAATCGACGGCATCGGGGAGACCATCGCCGGTTCGGTCACCGAGTGGATGGATGACCCCGACAACCAGGAACTCCTGGCCAGACTGGGCGAGGGCGGGGTGAGCCTGGCCGACCCCGAGCCGTCGGAGGAGATCCCCCGGACGCTCTCGGGGCTGACGCTGGTGGTCACCGGGGGGCTTGAGGCCATGAACCGCGATGGGTTCGGGCAAGCCATCGCGGCCCGAGGAGGCCGGGCCACCTCGTCGGTTTCTTCTGTGACCTCGGCATTGGTGGCGGGCGCCTCCCCGGGCGCCTCCAAACTGGCCAAAGCCGAGCAACTGGGCACCCCGATCCTCACCGAAGAACAGTTCCTGGCACTGCTGGAACATGGCCCCGGAGGCATACTCCCCGATCGGGAGTGACCGCCATCGGGCGACAAACCAGACTGTCTTCGGGACAAGTCCGCAAGCGACCGGCGCCTGCGCTTCAGACGCACGGTGTGAACACCGTTCCCAGATCGATCACCGTGACCTTGGCGAACGACCTCTCGTATGCGGCTTGCACCGGTGACAACCCCACCCACAGCTGCGGTTCCCATTCATGGGAGACCGTAACTCTCATTTTCCCATCGGCGGTCACGCACACCTGGTCGTCGGCGGTGCAATCCTTCCCCGCCACCACACAGTTCTCAGCCAGGTCGGCGGCGACCCGTTCCGCCCGCTCCCGCGTGACGTCTGTGTACTGCACAAACCGGGCGTAGTCGCCCAACATCGAGGCCAGCAACAACGCCGCCTGGGCTATCACCAACGCCAACAAACCGGTCCCCATCGACGCTCCTCACGCTCGGGGTGTGTACAGCGCGGTGGCCCGACCGGCGTCACATGTCACCGCCGCTCCCACCTGCCGGGTGTTGTCCCAGTGACGCGGCAACCGGACCGTGGGATCGGAACAAACCCCGAACAGCACCTGGGCGACAGCCTTCTCAGCCGCAGCCTGTGCCGCCGGTCGCCCCGGATGGGCGGCGGCGGCTACCGCCGCCTTCTCAGCCGCAGCCAACACCCGCCCGTCCACGATCGACTTTTCGCCGATCTGATGCAACATCGCCACGCACAGCGCAACCACCCCCACCACTTTCAAGAGCCCCAGCGCCTCGCTCATCTCACTCAGACAAGAAAGTGCCACAGGGGGGAGGTGCACCGAAGGGATCGACCCCCACCGGCGCACAGCTCGTCGCCCCGGCAGGCAACATTCCTCGCGCCCCCCGGGCCACAGTCCGCACCGTGACGCCCACCCAACATGCGGTCGGGTGGGCGATCAACTCCACCCCGGTGAGGTTCACCTGCCGCAAGGCGCCGGACAAGCCCAAGGCAGTTAACACGGCAGCTTCCTCGGCCGGGGCCCACAACGGATGCCCCTTGGTGCAGTCCCACGCCGAGTCGCTGTCACTCCGCAGCACCTTCACAGCAGCTGCGACGGCAGCGGACGCCGCGCCGGAAGACGCCGACCGGGCCAGTTCACGAAAGAACACCGAAAACAGCATCCCCAACAGCAACAGCATCGCCGTTCCCGTCTTCAGGAACCCCAGCCACTCGCTCACAGACCTCTATCTTTCCGTGGACTCACGTACAGGGCGGGGTGGCGCCCCCACTCCAAGAGCCACCCGCCAGTTCGCAGGTGGTCTCGTTGGTGATCAGAGACAAGTCCACACCTTGGTCCACATCTATGTCATCGCCCATCGCATTCGCGACGCCCCACACCACCGCGGTAACCATGGCGCCCAGCGCCAACACCATCAACAGTCGCGCCAGGGCGCCTAACCAACCGCTCATACATTCTCCTTTCTGGTTGCCTTACTTCAGAACGCAAAGGTGGCTGACACCACCGCCAACATCAACACCGCTACGGCGATCACCACCGAGGTGGCCGCCGCCGCCTCCACAGACCGCCCCAACCGTTCCACCTCCTCACGCCTGGTGGCCGACAGTTCCCTCACCACGTCGGCCAGCACCTCGTCAATCTGCTCCAGCACTCTCCCCCCGGAGCGGTCGATCGTGGACAACATGGAGACCATCGCCTCCGCAGGGGAACCCCGCAGCGCTTTCTCCACTGCATACAAGGGGTTCTTTCCGCTGCTCAACGCCCGGCTGATCGCCGACTTCACCGGCCCGAAAGCGCGGTCCTGGACTCTCTCCGCCGCCTCCACCACCGCCGACTGCAGCGGGTCGGCAGACCCAGACGCCAACCTCACGCCCCGAAGCCACTTCAACAGCGCCCTGTCGCGGGCCGGCCCGAACCCGCCCAGCACGCCGGCCCGCAGCGACGCCACCACCAGGCGCCCCAACCAATTGATGACCGCCACCAACCACACCAGCGCCGGGCCCATACCGACCATCGCCCACAACACGCCGCCCACGCCCACACCGGTGGCCACCGTCACCGACCACCCGACTGCGGTAACCCGCCCGGGCGGCCATCCCATAGCCGTCAACGCCTCGGCCTCCCGGACCACCTGGGAAGGCGCCAGCACCACGGTCGCCACCCCGGCCGCCATCAGTCCGACAACAACCCACGCTTCCCAGGCAATCATCGTGCGCTCATGTCCTCAGAAAAGCGGTGGCGGCGCCGGCGATCCTCTTGGCGTTGAGGCCGGCGATCACCGAGGCCGCCAGCACGATCATGTCTCCGGGGCCCGCAATCCAGGCGCCCACCTCGGGATACAACCACCCCGACACGCCGACCGTCGCCGCCCCCGCCGCCAGCATGAACATGGCCGTCGGCATCTTAGCCGCCACCTGCTTCCTCAGCTCCCGCAGAATCTCTGCCTCCTGCACAGTCTCAGCCCGCAGGATCCGCACCGCGTCCGCCCACCTTCCTCCCCCCGTCGACGCCTTGACCAAGATCATTCCCAGCCACTCCGCCGCCGGCGCGTCGACTTCCCTCATGAAAGTTCCCGCCGCAGCCGCAATCCCCCGGCTGCCGACGGTCCTCCCCAACTCCGCGGCGGCTTCGGCCACCGGGCCGGACACCAACGTTCCGGCCTGACCAACAGCCTCCTCCACGGTATGGGCGGTTCTCGCCTGGCCGGCCAGCACCGTAGTGAGAACCGCCATCGAAGCCGCCATGCTCACGCTCCGCCGGATCTCCCGGGCCGCCCGCCACATCGCTACACACCCCCACGCCACCATGCCCACCGCGGCGGCCAACGCCGGCGACCGCAACCACCACAACGCAACAGCAACCACGGCGGCAGGAACCCCGTACACCTCCACCAAGCGCAGCAACCGGCCCTGGGTCCGCACCCACCCCACTTCGGTGGGCACCTGCACCGTCGGACCGGTCGGCCTCCACATCACTGCTCCCACCACCATCACCACCGCCGCCAAGACCACCCAGCCCCGAAGGTTCACAACGCCACCCCCGCCGACTCGTAGAGGTCCGCCATCCGCCCTTCCGGCCGCCCGGTCGGAACCGCCCACCGTTCCCCCGGGCTCCACTTCCACAACCCCCGGGTGCGGATCAGCCCCGACCCCTCGTCGATACCCAACACCTGGGTGACATCCGCCACCACCCGCTTGTCCTGTTCGTCCCGGCCCATCCACACCAACAAATCCACGCCGTTGGCGATCTGACGCCTCGCGTACTTCTCCGTCGCCCCCTCGCTGGTGGCGTACTGCACCAGTTTCTGCAGCATCCCCGCCCCCGGTGGACTGTGAATGGTCGCCAAACATCCCACCCATCCCGACGAGAACGTGTCCAGCATGGCCTCGGTACCCGGCCCGCGAATCTCCCCCACAACCACCTTGCTGCTGTTGGCCCGCTTGGCTGCTCGAATGTGGTCCGCCATCGAATACACCGCAACGCCTTCCTGGTTCTCGTCCCTGGTGAACCGTGCAATCGTGTTGTCATGGATCCCATATTCGGCCAACATCAGTTCCTTGGTGTCCTCGATCGTGTCGATCCGTTCCTGTTCCGGCACCTCCCCGCAAATGCACTGCACAACGGTGGTTTTCCCTCCACTCGGAGGTGACGCCACCACCACATTGGCCCGAGCGTCGCCCGCCGCAGCTTCTACCAGCAGCGACAGCAACACTTCATCGGCAATCCCCAGTTCCCCGAGAGTCTTCGTGCCGCCCATGTTGTGACGCAACACCGCATTCGGCGGGCTGCTCACAAACCCCTCCCCATGCAACCTCCAGCGGGGCGCCAACTGCATGTCCAACATCGGACGCATCGGAGAGAAAAGCTTCTTGGCGCCCCCGTGCGACGCTACCGTCCTCAAAGTCTCCAACAGGTCCGCATCCGTCGGAAACGGCGACGACCGCTTCTCCCGCTCCCCGTTCGCCCACAGCAAATACATGCTCTGCGAACCTCGGATTTGTATCTCTTCAACACCTTCCAGGGCGATAAGGTCGAGGAACGGCTCACTGGCCGCGGACACCGCCCCCCGCCGGCGTTTCCGCCCGTCGGCCTCGTCCAGCCGATGCGCCTCGGACGCCTTCCAAGCCAACCACTTGCCCACCCGCCGGATCTTTCGTAGCTCCCTCTTGCTTCCCTCCGCCGACACGGACAGCACCCAGGAGGCCGCCACCTGAATCTTGATCTGCGCCTCGTCCACCGCCTCGTCGGTCACCATCACCACCCCCAACTCCAC
>VXSV01000024.1 GCA_009837815.1 Acidimicrobiia bacterium | reverse complement strand
GGAGGGGATCGGTCGAGACGCTGCGCCGGGCCGGTTCGCGAAAAGGGTTCGGCGTGGAGGTGGTGGGTCTCCTGGCCTCCCACAGCCTGTCGGATCCGGTCGGCGTTCCGATCAACTCCTCACGGATTCGTCGGTGCCTTCGGGAGGGCCGCACCGGAGAGGCGGCGGAACTCCTGGGCCGGCCGTTCGAGCTGCGCGGGACGGTGATCCATGGCGAGCAACGGGGCGCCAAGATGGGCATACCCACCGCCAACCTGGACATACCCCAGCGCATGTCGATGCCGGCCATGGGCATATACGCCGTCTGGGCCGAGGTGGAGGGGGAGCGCCACCCGGCGGCGGCCAACCTCGGGGTGCGGCCCACCTTCGGGGAGAACAGGCTCATGACCGAGGCGCACCTTCTCGACTTCTCCGGCGACCTCTACGGGAGGCATTTGAAGCTGGGCTTCATCGGCGACCGGATCAGACCCGAGATCAAGTTCGGGTCGGCGGACGAGTTGCTGGCGCAGGTGAACCGCGACATCGCCGAGGTTCGCATGCGGTTGGGGTCGGCGTCGGCAGACCCGTCAACGGCATTGGAATAGGATTGTCCCCTGCGGACTGCTAGCATGGACAGCTAGTTGATCGGGGCGGCGTCCGTTTTGGCGCATTAGCCCTGTTTTCACACGAAGGGATTCCCTTTTGAGGACTACATCCGAACTGGTTGCTGAATACGGCGCGCATGACACCGACACCGGTACTCCGGAGGTGCAGGTCGCCGTCTTGACCGAACGGATCCGACACCTGACCGAGCATCTGAAGGTTCACGGCCACGACCATCACAGTCGTCGGGGCCTGCTGAAGATGGTGGGAAAGCGTCGTCGGCTGCTCAAGTACCTGCGAAACCAGGATGTGGAGCGGTACCGCCGGCTCATAGCCTCGCTGGGACTCCGGAGGTAACCCCCTGCGTACAAGAAGTACGCGTCGGGGACATCTAGACGTATTGAGGAGTAATCTTGTCTGAACGAACTGTTACCGGGATGGTGGGTGGAAAGGAAATCACCCTCAGCACCGGCAAACTGGCCATTTCGGCCAACGGAGCAGTCGTGCTCCAACTCGGAGGGGTGGAGTTGCTGGTCACAGCGACCGCCAATCAGGAAATGCGGGAGGGAATCGACTTCTTTCCGCTCACCGTCGACCTGGAAGAACGCATGTACGCGGCCGGGCGCATTCCCGGATCGTTCTTCCGCCGGGAGGGAAGGCCCAGCGAGGGCGCCATCCTGGGTTGCAGGCTGATCGACCGGGCGCTCCGCCCGTCGTTCGCCGACAGCTTTCGCTGTGAGACCCAGGTGGTGGCCATGCCGCTCTCCATCGACGGCGAGAACCCCTTCGACGTTCTCGCCCTGATCGGAGCATCAGCGGCGCTCACCGTGAGCCCCATCCCCCTCCAGGGACCCATAGGGGCGGCCCGTCTTGCCCTCGTCAAGGGTGAGTGGGTTGCTTTCCCCACCCACGAGGAGATCGCCGAGGGGGTGTTCGAGATCACGGTGGCCGGGAGGCGCAACGCCGACGGTGAGATCGATGTGATGATGGTGGAGGCCGGCGCCACCCCCGGCGGAGTCCGGCTGGCGGCCGACGGAGACCCACCCAGCGACGAGGCCGCGGTGGTGGAAGGACTGGCCAAGGCCAAGACGGTGATCTCAGAGAGCATCGACCTGCAGTTGGAGTTGGCGGAGATGGTGGACATTCCGACGGTCGACTGGCCGGCGGCGCCCGTCCTTTCGCCCGAGGTGGTGGAGCAGGTGGAGAAGGCCGCCGGACCGGGCCTTTCGGAACTGGTCACGATGGCGGACCGCCGCCGGCGTTCCGACGCGGAGAGAAAACTCCGGGAGGAGACGGTGGCCGCGGTGGGCGGCGACGACCCGGAGGCTGCGGCGGAGGCGAAGAAGGCCTTCAAGCAGGTCCTCAAGTCCACGATGCGAGACCGTGTGGTCAAAGAAGGCGTCCGCCTGGATGGACGCTCACCCACCGACCTCCGCCCCCTGACCATCGAAGTGGACACGGTGAAGCGGACCCACGGTTCGGGACTCTTCCAGCGCGGCGAGACGCAGGTGCTCAACCTCGCCACTCTGGGCATGCTCAGAATGGAGCAGATGCTCGACGACCTGGGGATCGAGGAAGGCAAGCGGTACATGCACCACTACAACTTCCCGCCGTTCTCCACCGGCGAGGCCGGTTTCATGCGCGGTCCCAAGCGCCGGGAGATCGGGCACGGCGCCCTGGCGGAAAAGTCGCTCCTGCCGGTGGTCCCCACCCCCGAGGAGTTCCCCTACGCGCTCCGGCTGGTCTCCGAGGTCCTGTCATCCAACGGATCGACCTCCATGGCGGCGGTATGTTCCTCCACGCTGTCGCTGATGGACGCCGGCGTGCCCATCCTGGCCCCGGTTGCGGGGATCGCCATGGGTCTGATCCACCAGGACGGGGAGTACGTGACCCTTACCGACATCATCGGTGACGAGGACTTCATGGGCGACATGGACTTCAAGGTGGCCGGGACGGCGGAGATGATCACCGCCCTCCAGTTGGACACCAAGATCGCAGGCCTGCCCACCGAGGTGCTCAGCCAGGCGCTTTCCCAGGCGCGGGACGTCCGTCTCTTCATTCTGGAGGAGATGAACAAGGTGATCTCCGAGCCCCGTTCGGAACTCAAGGAGTGGACGCCGCGCATCGAGGCGATCGAGATACCCAAGGACAAGATCGGCGAGGTGATCGGCCCCAAGGGCAAGATGGTGAGAGAGCTCGAGGAGGAAACCGGAGTCTCCATCGAGATCGAGGAGACCGAGGGCAAGGGCATCGTGCGGGTCGCATCCGCCGACGGACCCGCCCTGCAGGCAGCGGTGGAGAAGATCAACCTGATCGCCTTCCCGCCCCAGCCCGAGGAAGGAAAGGAGTACGAGGGAGAGGTGGTCAACATCACCACCTTCGGCGCCTTCGTCAACATCCTGCCCGGACGCGACGGCCTCCTGCACATCTCCAAGCTCGACCCCGACCGACGGGTGAACCGGGTCGAGGACTACCTGTCTGAGGGCCAGAAGTTAAAGGTGGTCGTCGAGGGCATGGACAGGGGCAGGGTCAGCCTGATCCTGGCTGAGCGCCTCGAGGGCCCGCCTCCGGGCCAGGAGAGCCCCCCGCATGATGATCGCAGGGGCCCTCGCCGAGATGGTGATCGGCGGGGCGGCGGTGGTCGCGGTCCTCGGCGTGACGGTGATCGGCGGGGCGGCGGTGGTCGCGGTCCTCGGCGTGATGGTGATCGGCGGGGCGGCGGCGGCCAGGGCGGTCCTCGCAGGGG
>VXSV01000085.1 GCA_009837815.1 Acidimicrobiia bacterium | reverse complement strand
ATTCCCCCCAGGCCCCCTGTGACCAGGTAGGTGCGATCTTCTCGCAGATGGCCCTGCGCCAGCGGATTGACGGTTACGACGATCTTTCCCAGGTGACGGGCCGCCCGCATGAAACCCAACGCGGCGCCCGCCTCGGCCAGCGGCCACCTGCTGTGGACCAGCGGTCTGAGCTCTCCTGACGAAATCCCCGCCATCACCTCCCTCAGCACTCTTCCAACCCAAGCCGGATCGGTCTTCTTCAGCACATCCAACTCCAGGATGTCATAGGACACATCCGGACGGATCTCGGCCATCTCCTCGGGGCTGAGAATGTCCCTTCTGGCCAGTTCGACGAACCGACCGCCCTGCGCCAGACAGGAGAGGCTCGCATCGATGAATCCCTCGCTCGTCAGGCTGTTCAGCACCACGTCGACGCCCTCTCCTCCGGTGGCCAACAGGATTTCCTCGCCGAATCCGGTCTGGCGGCTGTCGAATATGTGCTTGACGCCCACCGATCGCAGATACGCCCGCTTCGGCGCGCTGCAGGTGGCGAACACCTCGGCGCCCCGGGCCTGGGCAAGCTGGATAGCCGCCAACCCGACTCCCCCGGCGCCGGCGTGAACCAGCACACGGTCCCCGGCTTCCAGCCCGGAGAGTTCGTAGGAGAGAGCAGCCGAGACGAAGGCGCTGGGGATGGTGGCCAGCCCCGAGACGGAGAGCCCCTGCGGCGCCGGGGCCACCAACTCCTCATGGGTGATCATCTCCGCCGCGAGCGCGCCGAACCCCAGTCCGACCACATGATCGCCGACCGAAAAGGTCGAGACCTCCGTACCGGTGTCGACAACGAATCCGCACATCTCCCTCCCGAGATCCCCCTCCTCGATGAAGCCGAGGGAGCGGAACACGTCCCAGAAGTTGAGACCGGCGGCCTCCACTGCTATCCGGACCTCTCTCGGTTCCAGGAGCGGGACCCCGATGTCCTTGATCCGTGGTCGGTCGAAGACACCTCCCCGATCCGGCGCCAGGACCCAGCGCGACTCCTCAGGCAACGCCAGTCGTCCCGCCAAGGTGTCGGGGCGGACCAGGCGGGCTGCTCTCCGACTGCCCAGCCGGTAGGCGATGTGGTTCTCCCGGTCGGGATACATCAACTCGTTTACCAGGTCGACCATCGGTACGGCGCCGCCTGGGTCGAGATCGATCATCCGCGGCATAAGGTGCGGAGCTTCCAGCGCCATAACCTTGCCAAGACCCCAGAGAGTCGCCCCGGCCAACTCTCCACCCCGCTCCCTCTCCAGCACCTGCGCACCGCGGGTGACGAACCAGACCCCCTTGGCCGGCATGAGATCGGAGTCGGCCAAACCCTGCACCAGCGCCAGCGCGCCTGCTCCGGCGGCCCGGACGTCCGCAGCCATCTCGTCGGTGGTTGCCCGATCTCCATGACCGTCCAGGGCGCCCAGGTGCACGACGCCGTTGAGCGGCAAGTCACCGGGCAGATCCTCGATCAGCGATCGCCACGACTCTCGGCACTCCATGTCCAGGGCGGTTTTGACCACCGCCGGTCCGTCACCGGCCGTCATGGTCTTCAACGCAGCGCCCTCGCTCGCCAGCACCACCGTCTGGTTGCGGGTCGCCAACTCGGAGGCCAAGACATCGCCCATGCCGCTCCGATCGCCGGCCAGCACCCATACGCCTGCAGGCTCGGTCACCTTAGCCGGCCCCTGGGCCACGATCACTCCCTTGTCCAGCATGTCGAATGTAAAGGAGTCGTCCACCCCGAGGACTTCAACTTCCTCGAAACCCGCGTCCCCCAGCGCCTGTCGCCACACCTCGGGGGTGGCCAGCGCGTGGTGCGGCCGGTAGTGGTCGGCAAATCTCCACCACCCGTCCAGTTGACCGAAGGTGAGGTCCATCCAACCCAGGCCGCGGAGGTTCTCAAGGGCCACCAACTGGCCCGAGGGCGCCATCAGGGTCCGGCAGTGCCCCAGAGTCTCTTGCAGGAAGCGAGTGGCGTGCAACACGTTGGAGGCGATCAACAGGTCATAGCCATGCCGGTCGAAGCCCTGCTCGACGGGGTCCTTCTCTATGTCCAGCGGCCGGTACTCGATGCACCCGTCACCGTCGCCGAACCTCGCCTCCGCCTCGGCGAAGAAGCCGGCGGAGATGTCGGTGTACATGTAATCGAACCGGCCGGTGGGAAGCTCCGCCAGAACGGAGGCAGTGGCGGATCCCGTGCCGGCTCCCACTTCGATCACTCGAAGCCGCCGACCCTCCGGCAAGCTTGCCAGGAGCGCGCGGACCGCGTCTCGCAACAACGCGTTGGCGGCGCGGGCCACCGGGGCCTTCAGGTACAGATCGGCGGCTGTCGGTTCACCGCTGCTGAACAGGAGGGTCAACGGGTCTGCGCCGCCCCGCAGAACGTCGGCCAGAGCGCTGCCCGACCGCCGGAACAGCCCGATCTCGATCAGGCCCTGGGGATAACGCCCGACCATCTCGGTGGCAAACCCCTCCGGATCGGGGGGCAGCGCTGCACCCAGGGCTTCGTCGGGACCTATCAACACCGTGAACGCCCCGTCTCGCTCCTCCAGAACTCCGGAGCGGGCGGCCATCTCGAGCATCCTGCGGAAGAGGCGCCGGTGCTCGGGGATCACCCCCAGGGTTCGTCTCAACTCATCGGGATCGACCACCTGGCCCTTCACGCGGCGCCAGCCCAACTTCTCCAGGGTGAAGAGCGCATAGGAAAGCGACCATCGCTCCAGGTCCGCCAGCAGGGCATTGCGTTTTTGGGGATCAACCCCGGCGGCCACCAGGTAGTCGGGGAACAGTTCCGAGCCGGCCGCCACAGAACCCGGGGCCGGGAAGAAGTCGGCAGGCGCCAACCCCGACTCGAGGGGTCGTTCACGCCAAACCACCTCATACAGAAGGTCCTCCACCCCTTCGAACGCCGAGAGGAGGGCGGCGCGGGTGGCCCGCTTCACCGCGTATCCGTTCAACACCCCGATCAGAATCCCGTTCGGATCGTAGATGCGAATCTCCCCGCTCAGCACCTCAGGCGTCTCGACGGACTCCGATTCGGCTGATCGGGAGGCTTCACTCATCCGCACATGGCATGTCACCCTGTCCGGGAGCCGCCTCGCCAGCCATAACCCTTCCCATCCGAAGGGCAGGTAAGTAGCCTCCTCGGGGCCGCCCGCCATATTTCGCGCCACGCCCACCACCTGGAAGCAGCCGTCCAAAACCAGGGGATGGATGTCCAACTCGTTCCGTCCCGGGTCTTGGGGCAGAGCCACCTCCGCCAACGCCTCTCCCGGGCCGGACCAGGCCGCTTCCAAGGTGCGAAACGACCGGCCCAGATCGATGCCGGTGTCGGCCTTGGCCTGGTAGTAGGCGGCCACATCGGATGGCGACAGGCGGGCCTTGAGCTCTTCCAGGTTCACTCTCTGTCCGGCTTCGGCCGGTGGGGCGCCCGCCGACAGGCGCCCCTCCATGTGGAGCGTCCACTCCTTCTCGGTCCCTCTGCTGTACACCTGCACGAGTCGCGAGGCGGCTTGTTCCGAGTCCTCCAGCAAGACCTGCATCCGCCGTCCCTCCGCGTCGCTCCCGTCCCCCGAGTCCTTCTCCGAGAAGACCAGCGGGCTGTGCAATTGCATGTCCTCCATCACCACCGGACCGCCGCCCTCCACCAATGAGGCCGTGGCGGCCATGGCTCCGTACAGGGCCCCCGGAGCCACCAGCCGGTCGAACACCCGGTGGTCCTCCAACCAAGCCGGGTCCGTGGGGAACACCTCGGTCTCGAAGGTCACCTCTCCGCGGGCGGACTCCCGCCGGACCCCCAGGAGCGGATGACCGGAGGCCGGCCGCCGACGCTTGGGCGGATCCAACCAGTGGCGTTCCCGCTGGAACGGATACCCCGGCAAGGTAATCCGTCGCCGCCTCTCCCCTGCGAACAACCCCTCGAAGGAAATGTCCAGCCCCCCCTCATATGCTTCGGCCACCGCATCGAGGAAACCGGTCTCCGGTACCGTCGGAGCCCCCACCCCGGGTGGTCGGCGCATGCTGGACAACACCATGGGAACCGCTGCGCCATCGCCGCCCGGCCCCGCCTCGGGCCAGGCCAGGCCGGCCATCGGGCCCAGGACCGCGTGCGGGCCAATCTCAACCAGCAAGTCCACCCCCAGATCAGCCATCGTCCTCACCCCCCCTGCGAACGCCACCGCTTGACGGGCATGGCGCTTCCAATAGGTCGCGTCCAGCCCCGCACCGGCTTCCACCGCCCGGCCCGTCAGGTTGCTGATCACGGTCACGGTGGGAGGTCTTATCTCCACGCCGTCCAGGACCTCCCCCAGCCCGTTCAGGGCCGGCTCCACCAACGCGCTGTGAAATGCCCGAGTGGTATTGAGCTTTCTGGCCCGGATGCCCCGTGATCCAAAGTCCCTCAAGATGGCATCGATCCCTTCTGTAGGGCCACTGACCACTTGGTGGGCGCCGTTGTCAGCGGACACGCTCAACCCCACGCCGCCTGACGCTGCGTTCTGCGCCTCGACCGCCGCCGCCACCCGCTCGGGGGGTGCGAAGACCGCCGCCATGGCGCCCGGCGCGGTTCCAGCCAACAACCTCCCTCGCGCCGTCGCAAACCGCATCCCATCCTCAAGGCTGAACACCCCCGCGGCCTGCGACGCCGCCAACTCCCCGACGCTATGGCCCATCACGACGCCGGGGCGAACGCCGACACTCGACCAAAGGGCGGTCAATGCGCACCCCAGCGCATAGAGAGCAGGCTGCTCCCAGGCCGTGTCGCCCAGTTCTCCCTCCGCTCCCTCCCGACCGAACATGACGTCCAGCAGAGATGCGCCCGTCTCGGACTCAAACACCTCCTCGCAACGGTCGAGAACCGCCCGCGCCACCGGCTCGGTCTCGTAGAGGTCCCGTCCCATGCCCACCCACTGGCTTCCCTGCCCGGTGTACACGAATGCAACCTTGTTCGGCTTTGGCGCCCCGGCTCCCGCGCCATTCTGGATGAGTTCACCCAAACGCTCCCGCAGGGAACCGGCGTCCCCGAACACAACGCCTGCCCGATGGGCGAAGTGACTCCGCCCGACACCCGCCGTCCAAGACATATCCGAAAGGACCGGACCGAGGCCGTCATCCGGTGGGTCAACCTCGACCGCCCGATCGTCGATCCATGCCAGGTACCGGTCGGCGAGTTCCCGGAGAGCGCCCTCCGACTTGGCCGACAACGGCAGGAGACGGGTCCGGCGGGGCAGGGAGACGCCCACCGTCCCGGGCGTGGCTGCCGTTGAATGCTCTCCGGTGAGACCATCCTCCCCGGATGGATACTCCTCCACAACGAGGTGGGCGTTGGTGCCGGAGATACCGAACGAGTTCACACCCGCCAATCGAGGGCGCCTGGCGCCGGACGGCCAGTCCATCATGGTCGAGGTCACCTGAAGTGGCAGTCGATCCCAGTCGATGCTCGGGTTGGGATTGCGGAAATGCAGATGCCTGGGGATAACCCCCTGCTTGACCACCAGGGCCGCCTTGATCAGCCCGGCGATTCCGGCGGCCGACTCCAGATGGCCGATGTTGGTCTTCACCGAACCTATGAGAAGCGGTCGGTCGGCTTGACGGCCGGGACCGAAGACACTCCCCACGGCGTCGATCTCGATGGGATCGCCCACCGCGGTCCCGGTGCCGTGCGCCTCAAGGTAGTCGATCTCCGACGCCGTGACTCCCGCATCGGACAGGGCGGTCTCCATCACCTGCTCCAGCGCAGGGGTATTCGGGACGGTCAGCCCGGCGCCGGCGCCACCATGGTTCACCGCCGCGCCCCGGATGACAGCCCAGATCCGATCCCCGTCAGCCTCGGCCTCGCTCAGCCGCTTCAAGACGACTACACCGCACCCTTCACCGCGCACATACCCGTTGGCGGAGGCATCGAACGTCTTGCACTGCCCGTCGGGGGAAAGCATCATCGCGTCGGCGCGCAACTCATATATCCGAGTATTCAAGATGGCCTGGACCCCGCCCACTATGGCCAGGTCGGCCTTGCCCTGCTGTAGGTCCGCCACCGCGTCATGAGCCGCCACCAGGGACGAGGCGCAGGCGGCGTCGATGGCTTTGGCAGGCCCGACCAGGCCCAGGACGAAAGAGACCCTCCCGCTGGCGCCGTTGAGGTTGGTGCCGCTCAGAGCGTAAAGGGAGCCCGCCGCCTCGGCGGGCTTATCCGATTCGACAACCAGCATCCGGTACTCGTCATTGCTGATCCCCGTATACACGCCGGTTCGGGTGCCTCTCAACCCTTCCGGATCGATACAGGCGTCCTCCAATGCCTGCCAGCCAACCTCCAACATCATTCGCTGCTGCGGGTCCAGGAGTTGGGCTTCAACCGGGGAAATGCGGAAGAAGGCGGCGTCAAACAACTCGATCCCGTCCACGAAGGCGCCGAATCGGCATGCCTCGTTCCGGGCGGAGGGATCGGCGAAGAGACCCTCCAGACGGTCCCCACCGGAACCGGGAAGGCCCTCGGTCACCGTGTTCCTGCCCTCTAAGAGAAGGCGCCAGAAGGCGTCCAGGTTGTCGGCCCCCGGGAACTTGCAGGCCATACCCACGATGGCTATCGGCTCCACCACCCGTCCTTCTCTCATTTCAGGGACCCCAGGGAAGGGCTCCACTGCCACCGCTTCGTCATGTTGCAAATTCTAAAAGGCCTCATTACTCCGCAGAAGGCAGAAACCGTCATCGTTATACCATCGATTACAGGCCTTTATTTACCTTATACTGTTCACACCATGGGAGGTCCACCCGCATATTCTCCAATGACCAAAGAAGTCTTGACCCTGCTGGGCAAGCGAGTGCGGCTGGGAAGGCTGGAGCGACGCTGGACAGTGGCCGAGCTGGCGACGAGAGTGGGGGTGTCGCCGGTGACCATCCGCAAAGTAGAAACCGGAGACCCAACCGTGGCCCTGGGGACCGCCCTGGAAGCAGCGGTGCTGGTGGGGATGATCCTCTTTCACCCCGATCGAACCAGGCGAGCCTGGGAGTCGGCCCATGTGAACGCCTTATTGGCCCTGCTGCCGGCCACTGTCCGACCCCGCCGGGTAGACGATGACTTCTGAACCAACCCAACAGGCCTTCGTTTGGGTCTGGCTTCCCGACCAAACCCAACCGGTGGTGGCGGGCAAGTTGATCAACCGAGGTCCGCTCATCACCTTCACCTACGGCCGAAGCTACCTGGCGCGTTCCGATGCAATCGCTCTATTTCTTCCCGAACTTCCTCTGCGCACGGGGGAGATCACGCCGGTAACGGGGGATCTGGCAGGGTGCATGGTCGACGCGGGTCCCGACTCATGGGGAAGACGGATCATCGAACATCGGGATCCCGGCTCCGGTGAGAACCTTGGGTCACTGGGCTATCTCCTGTTGTCCGGTTCCAACCGCATCGGCGCACTTGATTTCCAGACATCCGCTACCGAATACCTATCACGGCCGGGAGACTCCGCCCAGTTGTCGGAACTGGCGGAAGCCGCAGAAAGGCTCGAACAAGGCCTGCCTCTCAGCAGAGCCTTGGATCGAGCCATTTTGCATGGCACCTCGGTGGGTGGGGCGCGCCCCAAGGCCATTTTGGCTGACGGCCGGCGTCAACTAATCGCCAAATTCGGCTCGGTAACCGACTGGTGGCCGGTGGTGCAAGCTGAACACCTTGCCATGGAACTGGCGCGATTAGCAGGCCTGAAAGTGGCTGCGGTCGAACTCGACCAAGCACTGGGAAAGAATGTCCTCCTGGTAGAGCGATTCGACCGCACATCCGCAGGGACTCGCCGGATGATGGTCTCGGCCATGACCATCTTGGAGTTGCACGACGCCTACGGCATCGCAGGCCGATATGGAAGTTATGCCGATCTTGCCCATCAGATTCGGGCCCGGTTCTCCGACCCTGAAGGCACCTTGCGAGAGCTGTTTTCACGCATAGTGTTCAACATCCTGGTGGGAAACACCGACGATCATGCCCGCAACCAAGCCGCCTTCTGGAACGGCGCGCAACTCACGCTGACCCCGGCTTATGACATAGCCCCACAATCGCGAACCGGCGGAGAAGCTGTCCAAGCCATGGCCTACGGCCCATCGGGCCAACGGCTCAGCCAAGTGTCGAGGTGTGTGGACCATGCAACCCTTTACTACCTAACCCCCGCCCAAGCGCAAGAAATAGCCGACCACCAGATAGCCACCATCCACGACCACTGGAACAACCTCTGCGAACGCGCCCGCCTCACCAAGCCACAACGCGAATGGCTATGGGGCCGGCAATTCCTCAACCCGTTCGCCTTGGAGGGGTACGGCAAGAGGTTGTTATAACGGCATGTTCAGCGTACTCCCCTGCGGGGAAGCTCAAGGGAGTGTTCAACCCGCCATGGATCGCAGTTCCGGGAGGACCTCTTTTTGGATGATTTCCAGGGTGCGGTCGGGGTTGACGGAGGCGATCTGGATAGCTACGTAGTCGGCGCCTATCTCGGTGACGAGCGGCCGGTACACCTCGATCAGGTCCTCGGTGGTGGCGGCGAGCGTGTACTTGCCGAGAATCTCCCCTCGGTCCATGGAGTCGGCCCGCTCCCGCAGCACCATCGGGTCGACGGCCTGCAGTCGCCCCGGCGCGCGCAGGCCTCGCATGCTGCCCAGGGCCTCCCATGCTTCCGACTCGTCCGCGGCCAGAACACACCAGCGGGTGGTCATCAGGGTTCCCGCCCGTCCCCACTTCTCGGCGGAGGCGCGAAAGGGTTCGATCACCCTCTCGATGGTGTCTGCCGGGGCCTTCACGCTGGTGATCAGCCCGTCGGATCGCCTACCGGCGAAGGTGGCCGACTGCGGACCCCCGGCAGCCATCCAGATGGGCGTCTTGCGAGGCGGGGGGCTATAGAGCTTGGCCTTGTCGGTTGTGTACCAGTCGCCCGAGAAGTCGAGCTTCTCGCCCGCCAGCAGACGATCCATGATCTCCAAGGCCTCCCGCATTCTCCTGATGCGCTCCCGGTAATCACCGAAGCGGAAACCCATCGGTCCCTCGTTGATGTTTTCGCCGGTACCCACACCCAACACGAACTTCCCACCGGACAGTCGGTCCACAGTGGCCGCCGCCTGCGACACCAGGGCGGGGTGGTAGTGGTAGAGGGGACAGGTCACGGAAGTGGCCAGTTCGGCCTCGGTTCGAGCCGCCACCGCTCCCAGCCAGGACCAGACGAAACCCGACGCGCAATTGTCGTCCACCCAGGGATGGAAGTGATCGGACCCCAGAATCATGTCGAAACCGGCTTCCTCAGCCCGCACCGCCTGGTCGACCAGGACCTCGGGCTGATAGGACTCGTGGCTGCACAACCAGGCAAACTTCAAACTCTTGCTCCTTGAATCGATGCCGGCCCAAGGCTACCGGGGACGGAGAAGGCTATCATCCCACCCAATGAATTCACTGCCGCGGGCCATGCCGGCCATCATCACTCCCTTCAATGACGACCAGGAAATCGACCTTGATGCTCACCGGCACAACCTGTCTTTGTTGGGCGGACTGGGATACCAGGGCTTTGTTCTGGCCGGATCCACCGGCGAGGGGCCCCTCCTCGAGCCCGGAGAGCGACGCCGACTGACGGCCGCCTCCCGGGACAGCGTCGGGGACGGCGCCTTCCTTCTGTGCGGCATAAACGCCGAGACGAACCGCGAGGCCAAACGCCAGATCACCGAGGCTGCCCAAGGCGGCGCCGACGCCGCTCTGGTGCTGACCCCCACCACGCTGTCGCGCAATCGCACCAATTTCGTGACTGCTTTCTTCACGGAAGTGGCCGACGAATCCCCCCTGGCCGTCTTTATCTATTCGGTGCCGCTGGTGACCGCATATTCGATTCCAATCAACACGGTGTGGGAACTGGCCCAACACCCCAACGTGGTGGGCATGAAGGACTCCAGCGGAGACGCCATCCGTATCCAGCGGACCCTGGCGGGAATTCCTGACAACTTTGCGCTCTACAACGGGTCGGCCCACTCGGTGACCCTGACTCTCGCCGCCGGGGCCCACGGCGTCATCTTGGCGGCCGCCAATTACGTCCCGCGCCTGGGCCTGGAAGTGGTGGCCGCCGCACTGGAAACCCCTCCGGGGGACATGAAGAAGCAGCATCGCCTGACGGCCGCCAATGACGGAGTCGCCCGCTACGGGATTCCCGGAGTCAAGGCGGCGGCGGAGATGGTGGGACTACGGGCCGGGCGGTGTCGAGCCCCCTTGCTCACCGTCCCCGAGGACGCCCCGGCCGGGTTCGCCCATCTGCTCTAGGCGTCCGCCGGAAGACGCCGAGAGCGCTTCGCCAACTCCGAAAAAACCCTCCACGTCGGCTGCTATCCGTTCCGGATTCTGCTTTTACGCCGATCCTCCGGTGTAGGCCTCGATCACTTCTGCCGGGGATCCCTCTTTCCGGACGCGTCCTTTGTCCAGCCAGATGGCGCGTGACGCCAGGTCCTGCACCAACTCCATGTCGTGGGAGACCAGAATCGTGGCCGCTCCCCCGGCCATCACGCTTCGCACCCGCTCTCGGGACTTCTCCCGGAAACTCTGATCTCCCACGCTCAGGATCTCGTCCACCAAAAGGACATCAGGATCGATGTCGGTAACGATCGAGAAGCCCAACCGGGCCAGCATCCCCGAAGAAAACGCCCGAACGGCCACATCGGCAAACTCCGACAGCCCCGCCCAATCGATTATCGGCCCGGCGCGCTCCGCCATCTCCCGCGGCGACCGGCCCAGGATGGCGCCGTACAGGACGACGTTCTCCGTGGCGGTCAACTCGGGATTGAAACCCGCCCCCAACTCGATCAGTGGCGCCACCAGGCCCCTGACGATGATCCGCCCCCGGGTGGGGGGCAACACCCGGGCCACCATCTTCATCAATGTGGACTTGCCTGCTCCGTTGTCTCCGATGACCCCCAGCACCTCACCGTACTCGATCCGAAAGGACAGGTCCGAGATGGCGTGGAGTTCATCGACTTGGACTTTTCGTCGAAGCGAGCGGATCATCTGCTCTTTGAAGGTGCCGGGACGGTCCCTGATCAGGGGATACACCAAGGAGACCTCTCGACAGTCGACAGCCGGCGCACTCACACCAGCACCGCCAGCCTTCGCCATGACCGCGAAAAGGTCCAGGCGCCCCCGAGGAGGGCGACGAGAGACGTCAAGATCATCACCGCCCACATCCATCCGGGAGCGAAGCTATCCCCGTAGACCAGTCCCCGGAACACCTCCAGGTAGGAATAGAGCGGGTTGATGTAGATGAGTGGAAGTATCCGATCAGGGACGATGGTCACCGGGTAGAAGCCGGGGGTGGCGTACATGGCGAGCGTGAGCAGCACTCCCACGATGTCCAAGACATCCCGGTAGGCGACTGCCAGAGAGGCAACCACCATCCCCAACCCCGCCACGAACATGGCAAGAAACAACAACGGGACCGGCGCCAGGAGGACCGTGACCGGAATCCCCACTCCGGCGATCAGCTGCACCGCCAAGAGCAGCACGATGTTTATGGCGAAATTCACCAGTGCGGCAAGGGCGGGCGCCACCGCAAAAACCTCTGCCGGCACGTACACCTTGGACAGGGTCCCCGCCGAGCCGACAATCGACGACCCCGACGCCACCACCCCTTGGGAGAAGAAGGTGATGAGCATCACCCCCGACAGCACGTACACCACGTATGGAACGCCGCCGGGGATCTCGAACCGGAAAATGGTGCTGAAAACCGCCCACATGACAGCCACAGTCAGCAGCGGATTGAGAAGAGTCCACCAGACTCCCAGCATGGACCGTTTGTAGCGCACCGTCAGATCCCTCTGCACCAGGAGTCGCAGAAGTCCCCTGTACCGGCGCAGGTTGGCGATCTCGGAGACAAACACCCTCCGCGGCTGGTCGGAGTCGTAGTAGTTGCTTCGGGCTAGCTTCTCCAGAGCCCTCTCCTTTCAAACACCTCCCGCAGCAGGTCGGGTCGGTCGGTCATGATCCCGTCCACTCCCCTGTCCAAAAGCTTTTCCATCAACCTCGAGCGATCAACCGTCCACACCTGGACCACCAGTCCCATGCGATGGTAGGCCCGGACGGTTCGCCGGGTGACGAGGGGGACCAGACCCGATCGTACCGGAATCTGCAGAGCGGTGTTGTCGGGACGCGCCCTCCGTCCCAGCCAGGCGGCTTTGACCAGCCGCGCCGCCTCCTGCTCCCCGGTCGAAGTGGCCAGAGCGCCTCCCGAGAGCTCCCGAACCCTGGCCAGCCGGGCATCCGAGAAGGAGCCCACAATCACCCGGTCGCTCAACTTCATTCGCCTGATCAACTCCAGCAGGGGTTCCTCGGTGTGGTCCGCCTTCAGCTCCAGCACCATTGACAATTCGGGGAACGACCGAGCCACCTCCTCCAAGGCGGGGACTCGAATTCCCCGTCCACGGAAGGGAAAGCCCCGGCCAGGCTGGTGGTTGTATCCGGCGTCCACCTCCTTCACCTCGCTCCAGGGAAGATCGGCGATCTCTCCCCGCCCGTCGGATGTCCTCTCCAGGGTCGGGTCGTGGAAACACACCATCGTTCCGTCGGAGGTAAGGCGAAGATCGGTCTCGATCCACTTATACCCCATCTCCACGGTTCGAGAAAAGGCCTCCATGGTGTTCTCCGGCCACAGCCCCGCCCCTCCCCGATGAGAGATGGCCACAGGGAGTGTCTCAGGCGCCCAGGGGCTCATCCGGACTGGCCCACCGCAGTCAGATCCCCCTCCCGGATCAGCTCCCACACCATCGGGAGATCGGGATGGTACGCCAACTCATAGAAGTGGCCCACGTCCATGATCACCATGTCGCCGACCGCGCCCCTGCCCAGCCATCCCCTGGTGGTGTCTCCCAACGCCTGCGCGCCTCCGAAGGTGGCGCACCACAGCGCCGTCTCGATCGGGACCTCGCCCGCCTCCGAAGCAGCCCAGGCCAGAAAGGGCATGGAGGTCACCGATCTCTCGCCGGGCAGGCAGTCGCTGCCCAGCGCCACCGGTATACCCAACTCCATCAGGCTGCGAATCGGAAGCCGGGACCGGAAACTGGCTACCGGCAGCACCACCACCGCCCCTCCCTGCAGACGCAGCGCCTCCAGGGTCGACTCGTCCAACTCCGTCATGTCCTGGACCGCCAGTGGACGGACCGACCGCACCACATCGGAGGGGATGCCGGGTCGGCCGTGCAGCCGCACCCGCTTGCGCAGATTGCCCATGGAAGCGCACAGCTTCCTCACATCGGCGGAGGAGAAGCCTCCCGAGCCCACCGTCACAGAGAGGCCGGAGGCATACTGGGAGACATCCCGTAGGATGCTGCGGGCGGAGGGATCGTAGGGAGAAGGAAAACCGGCCTCGGGCCCGACTGTCCAGCTTGTCACCACCTTGAGTGGGAGCTGCTCCCCCAGCATGGCCGCGGTGGAAAGCCGTCGTTGATCCTCAAGTGGATCTCCACGGCTTTTCACCGACACCGAAAGGCAGGTCGCCCCGCCGGCCAGCAGCCGTCCCGCCCAGTCCGCCGCCGTCTCGGGCTCCGTCGCCCCGTTGGGCGTCCCGCTGCTCCCGGTTCCGCCCGCCACCTGGGAATAGGCGTCCACAAAACCCGGTACAGCAACCCGGCCCCCGCAATCGAGCCGGGGCAGGCCCTCCAGTTGGGGGGGCAGCTCTTCTTCGGATCCCACCCATGCCACCCTCCCCTTGCGGATCGCCACCGCCGCGTCTTCGATGACGCCGAAGAAGTTCCCCCACGATGGATCGTTGGTCATCAGGCGGCCGATGCCGGTCACCAACCGGTCGGTTCCATGCGGCCGAAGCGCCTCCTGGGCGACCGTGTGGGCGGTGGCGGCGCATTCGTCGCAGATCCCCACGCCTTTCGGGCCGGCAACCACATAGGCGCCGGGGCCGGGGAGCCGGCTGCAAAATGAGCATCTGGCAGGCATCTAAAGGATGAGCGTAGACAATCCCGAAAGAGACCGTAGGTTACCGCGAGGCTACCGCGCCGGACCAGGAGGACTCGCGCTTTGCTACCGTGGAGAACTCCCCGATCCGAGAGGTTGACCCAGTGGAGTGCGGATATGAGTTGGACGGCGAAATAGCCGTGGTGACCCTTCGCCGACCCTCCCGCTACAACGCCGTCACCTTGTCGATGGCCCGGGAACTCACCGAGGCGATTCGACGGGCGGGCGTCGAAGCCCGGGCGGCGGTGATCACCGGTGAGGGCCGGGCGTTTTGCGCCGGGGCGGATCTCATCGAACTCACCAGCCAAGTAGGGGAGGCAGGGGATCTCCAGGCCATCCTTCACAGCCACTTCCATCCCCTCATCGAGGCTCTTTGGGAGTCGGAGGTCCCAACTCTGGCGGCGATCAACGGGCCGACCGCAGGCGCCGGAATGGGCATAGCCCTGTGCTGCGATCTGCGAGTGATGGATCCCGGGTCCTATTTCATGAGCGCCTTCATCCACCTGGGCCTCACTCCCGACTCGGGCGCAGCTTGGATGCTGGGGCGGATGGTGGGACTGGGAAGGGCCATGGAGATCGTTATGTCCGGTAGGAAGGTGCCGGCGGGAGAGGCGCTCGAGATCGGGCTGGCCGGCAAGGTGTCGGCCTCCGGGCAGGCTCTCTCCGAGGCCATGGCGTGGGCGAACCAGCTCTGTGACGGGCCCACCTCCGCCTACGCCGCCGGCCGACGGCTGCTCTATGAGACCACCGCGCTGGGCTTCGCCGAGGGACTGGCCGCCGAAGCCGTCAGCCAGGGTCGCCTGGGCGAATCGGCCCTCTTCGGTGAGGGTGTGGCGGCCTTCAAGGAGAAGCGAAAGCCCGACTTCCGCTCGCTTTAGGAATCTTTGGGCGGAGCCACAGCCCGACTCCCGCCCCCTCACCGGACGGGAGTCCGGCGACTCGGCACAGGCCGCCACGCCTGGGAACCTCAGGAGAACGGCGGCGGTGGTGCAGGGCTTTTCCATGTCGGCAACAGGCCGGGCTCTCTTCGCGGTGCTCCTTACACTTGGTTCGATGTGTGGCAGGTTCGGCCAGGCCCGGGGCCCCGATTACTACGGGGAGTACCTCGAAGCCGACCAGGCGGTCCCCGAACCACTCCCTCCCAGTTGGAACGTGGCGCCAACCGACTCCGTCTACGCCTTCCGACACCGCAGGGAAAGCCTGCGCATCGAGACCATGCGCTGGGGACTGATCCCCCATTGGGCTCCGGATCTGAAAACCTTCCACATCAACGCTCGGTCAGAGACCCTGCGTGACAAACCCCTGTTCCGGGGCAGTCTGACCCGGCGTCGGTGCCTGATCCCCGCCGACGGCTTCTACGAATGGACTTCTCGTTCGAGAGGTCACGTTCCTCACTGGTTCTTCCGCTCAGACGGAGATCCCCTCCTCCTCGCCGGTCTGTGGGGGGTGAGACGCCACCCGGTGGACGGGGAGTGGCTGGTGTCCTGCGCTATTGTCACCGGCCCGTCGGAAGGCCCCATCGCCGCAGTTCATCACCGGATGCCGGTAGCGCTGCCCCCCGATCGCTGGGAGCCTTGGCTGGATCCCGACCTGGACGACGCCACCGCCGCCCAGAACCTCCTGGCGGGGCCCGAGACCGGAGGGTGGGCCACCCACCCGGTGTCTCGCAGGGTCAACAAGGTGAGCAACAACGACTCCACCCTGGTCCGGCCGGTCTCCTACCCGGCCGCTCCCATCCTGGAAATGTAAAACACGATGTCCAACCAAAAGCCAAACAAACCATCCCCCACCGGACCGATCCCCCGGCCGCCGACGAGCCGTCCGGTCGTCTCCGGGACCCGCGGGATAATCTCCAGCGGCCACTGGCTGACATCCATGGCGGGGATGCGCATGATGCTCTCGGGAGGCAACGCCTTCGACGCGGTGGCGGCGGGGGTCTTCGCAGGTGTGGTGGTCGAACCGACCGCCGCCTGTTCCCTGGCCGCCGAGAGCGTCTTCATGCTCTATGACGCCCGCTCGGGGGACCTCAAGTCGCTGAGCGGCCAAGGGGTTTCGCCGAACAAGGCGACGCTCGAGTTCTACCTCTCAAATGGACTTGACGACGTCCCCACCGGCCCCGGTCCCCTGGCGCCCCTGTCGTTCACCGTGCCCGGGGTGGTGCACGCCACCATCTCGCTGCGCGAGAGGTGCGGCAGCCAGAGCCTCGGCGAGGGGCGGGGTCCGGCAATCCAATACGCCGAGGAGGGGGTCCCCCACTACCGGCAGATGATCGACTTCCTGGGACTGGAACCCACCATCCGCCAGTTCCGGCTCTTCCCCCCCGGCGGGGTGGAGGTCTTCTATGACGACGGAAAGCTGCCGCAGGAGGGATCGCTCTTCTACCAGCCCGGCCTGGCCGGGACCTTGAGATCGTTGGCGGCCGCCGAGGAGTCGTCGGTGGGATCCCGGTCGGAAGGGCTGCGCGCCGGAATCGACGAGTTCTACCGCGGGAGAGTCGGCAGGCTGATCGCCGATGCATCGGAGAGCGTCGGGGGACTCCTCGGATACGAGGACCTCGGCGCCTACCGGTCGCAGTTCGAAGAGCCGCTCCGCACCACCTTCTCGGGCTATGAGATCTGCGGGCAGAGGACCTGGTCGCAGGCCGGGGTTCTCCTCCAGACGCTGAACATGCTGGAACATTTCGACCTGCGAGCCATGGGCCACAACACCCCGGCCTACATCCACACCGTCGTCGAGGCCCTGAAGCTGTCCATGGCGGACCGCCAGACATTCTACGGAGACCCCGACTTCGCCGACGCGCCGGTCGAAGAATTCATGTCCAAGGAATACGGAGCGGCCCGGGCCGCCCTGATCGACCCCGGCCGGGCGTTCGGTGAGTTGCCGCCTCCGGGGGAGCCCTGGAGTGGGGCGGTCCCGCCGGAGAGGCTGACCACCGAAGGCTTCCCCACAGCAGGATTGGGCGGCAAACCCGGTCAGGCAGGGGGCACCACCCATGTGGCGGCGATAGACAAAGCCGGAAACATGGCTTGCGCCACGCCCAGCGGCGGCTCTTTCGAGAAATCGGTCTTCTTCCCCGAGCTGGGATGCGCCATCAGCACCCGTTCGGAGATGTTCAACCTGGCTGCAGGGCACCCGAACGTCATCGAGCCCGGCAAGCGACCCAGGACCACTCTGGTCAACTACATCGCGGTCAGAGATGGCGTACCTCAGATGACATTCGGTTGTCCGGGCGGAGACCACCAGACCCAGGCCAACCTCCAGCTGATGCTGAACACGTTCATCTTCGGCATGAACCCCCAAGAGGCCATCGAGGCGCCGCGGTTCGCCACCGACAGCGCGCCCGACTCCTTCTACCCCCACAACTACTATCCCGGCAGGCTCTCCTTGGAGGCGGGAATTCAAGCCAGTACGGCCGGAACCCTGGAGGAGATGGGTCACAAAACAGTGAGAGCGGATGTCTGCGGGGTGGGCGCCACCGTTACCCACCGCGATCCGGAGTCCGGCCTTCTCAGTACCGGGGGAGACCCCAGGAGGCCTTGTTACGCGTTGAGCTGGTAAACGTCCACGCGCTTCAAGGAGGGACGAAGCCTCCGGACGCCGTTGGCGGTCTGGCCCTCCCGCCCCTCAGCCGCCGCGACCGGCACGAGGTCCGGTGGGATCAGTCCCCCAGTTTGGTTCGTATCAGCGCGGCGGCCTCGCCCACGGTGGTGATCTGTTCGGCTTCCTCGTCCTGGATTTCCACCCCGAATTCGTCCTCCAGCGCCATCAGCAACTCCACCACTCCGAGCGAATCGACATCCAGGTCTTCCTCGAAATTGGCGTCAGGGTGCAGCTTGTCCTCTTCGAGATCCAATTCCTCCACCAGAATCTTCTTCAGCCTGCCGTCGATGTCCGCGCTCATATCTTCCCTTTCTTTCGTTTCGGCTACCAGACTTGTTCCAGCCGACCTATTGGACGGCGCGGGCGCCGTCCCGGTTACCTTTCCAACTCAATAGGGTACGAAACTCCTCTCAAAGGGCCAATCCTCCGTCCACCTGCCAGACCTGGCCGGTCACGTACGAGGCCGCTTCGGACCCCAGGAAACCCACCACGCTTGCCACCTCGGCAGGTTCTCCCACCCTGCTCAGAGCCGCTCCGGAGGCGGTGGCCTCCGCCGCCTTGGCGCCCAGCGGGGCAGTCAGGTCGGTGGCTATGAATCCCGGCGCCACCACATTGACCGTGATGCCTCGGGATCCGACCTCCCGCGCCACCGACTTGGCGAATCCGATCAGCCCCGCCTTCGAGGCGGCGTAATTGGCCTGGCCGGGGTTTCCGCTCACCCCCGCCACGGAACTGATGCAAATCACTCTCCCCCACCGGGCGCGGAGCATCCCCCGAAGGGCCGCCTTCGTGCACAGATAGGCCGACCGGAGATTGACCGCCAGAACTTCATCGAACTGCTCGGGACTCATGCGCGCCAGCAACCCGTCCCTGGTGATCCCGGCGTTGTTGACCAGGATCTCCACCGGACCCAGGGCTTGCTTGACCTCGGAGAACATCCGGTTCACCTGATCGGCGTCCGACACGTCCGCGCCGATCGCCACTGCTTCACCCCCGGCCCCCCGGATCGACTCCACCACCTCGGCGGCGGCGTCGGAGCGTCGGGCGTAGTTGACCGCCACCCGACAACCTCGTCCGGCCATCTCCATACACACCGCCCGGCCGATCCCCCGTGACCCTCCCGTGACGAGGGCGACCCGGCTCATCTCATTTTCTCCGGATACCCGTACACCCGGAAATTGGCTTCCAACAACTCCATGAGGCTGAGGTCGGTTGGAGGTAGAGACGCTTCGCTCCGCTCCAGAGGATCGGTCCGCTCTCCCCAACGGAGCACCGCCGCCCCGGCGGTCAGCCCACCCCCGAAGGCGGAGAAAACCACGTTGTCGCCGGCTGAGATATAGCCCTGTTCCAAGGCTTCGACCAACGCCACCGGAATGGTGGCCGCCGAGGTGTTCCCGTAGGCGTGGATATTGGTGTAGACCTTCTCGGAAGGAAGCTTCAACCGCTTGGCGGTAGCGTCGATGATCCTCATGTTGGCCTGATGAGGTATCAGCAGATCCACTTCCTCCAGTCCCAGGCCGGCCTCGGCAACCGCCCTGACCGACAGGTCTCCCATCGCCACCACCGCCCGTCGGAACACCTCACGCCCGTTCATGGTGATCCCGCTTTGGGTCGCCTCCAGCGCGCGGCCCGGCATCCCGCTGAGTCCGTCGTCGGGCACCTCGAGGTAGCTAAGAGCAGAAGAGTCCATCTGCACGGAGCCCGAGAGCAGACCGTGATCTTCCTCGGTCGGCTCCACGACCACCGCGCCTGCCGCGTCGCCGAACAGGACCGCGGTGGACCGGTCCGTGAAATCGAGAAGGGCGCTGAGTCGCTCGGTGGCGGCGACCAGCACCTTCGAATGCATGCCTGATTCGATCATCATGGCGGCGTTTATCAGCGAATAGACGAAACCCGAGCAGTTGGCGTTGAGATCGAAGGCCGCGGTGGCCACCGGCGCTCCCAGCAAACGGTGCACATGGGCTGCTGTGGCGGGAATCACCGAATCAGAGGTGCAGGAGGCGACGATGATCAGATCGATCTCCCCTATTTGCCGCCCGGCGGCCGCCAGGGCATGTTCGGACGCCACCGCCGCCATCTCTGACGGCTCCACATGACTGATCCGCCGCTCCTTGATCCCAGAGCGAACCGTTATCCACTCATCGGAGGTGTCGATGATCCGTTCCAGGTCGGCGTTGCTCAACACGGTCGGGGGCACGCTCTTTCCCCATCCGGTGATTGCAGCCCTGGTCATGGTAGGTCTCCTCGCGAAAACTCCATGCTAGATATCGATTCCGCCACCTCAGCCGCTCCGACCAGATCATTTACGGTCAGCACCGTGGCCGAGGGAACCGTTCGCCTGGCCAGCCCGGCGGTCACCTTGCCGGGGCCGACATGGACGAAGACCTCGACTCCCCGCCGCGCCATGGCCGAGAGGCCGGCGGCGAATCTGACCGGAGAGGAAACCTGGGTGACCAGGGTCTCGGCGACGCGGGCTGTGTCCATCGGTTCGCCGCTGACATTGGCGTAGACCGGGAAGCGGGCCGGATGCGGCGTGAGCCCAACCAGAGCCTCCTCCACCTTGGGGGCGGCGGGCGTCATGAACCCGGAGTGAAAGGCGCCCGCCACCGGCAGTCGGACCATCCTGCGAATTCCAAGGCTGCGGCCCCGAGCCTCGATCCAGTCGAGATCGGCGACCCCTCCGGCCATCACCACCTGACCCGGCGCGTTGAGATTGGCCACCACCAAACGCCCTCCCTCCCGTCGGCGGATGTCGGCCACCTCTTCGGCAAGATCATCATCCACGCCCATCAACGCCATCATTCCCGAATCTTCGGCGTCGGCGGCCTCGGCCATCGCCCGACCTCTTGCCGACACAACGGACAGGGTCTCTTCGAACCCGAACACTCCGGCGGCGGCCAGCGCGGTGTACTCGCCCAAAGAATGGCCTGCGGCGGCGATCGGGAGAGAGCCGAGCCGGTCTGACAGTTCCACCCACAAGGCATAGGAGAGACAGAACAGGGCGGGCTGGGCCCGCTCGGTGCGGACCAGCAGTTCTTCTGGTCCGTCCAGGCAGAGTTCGCGAAGGGACCACCCCAACAATTCATCCACGTGGTCACCCAGGAGATCGGGCCGAGCCTCGAACAGATCGGCGCCCATTCCCACGAACTGGCTGCCCTGGCCGGGAAAGAGGACTGCGTAATTCACTGCTTGCTGAGGTATGACCCTGCGAGGAGAGCTGCGGTTACCCGGTCAAACCGGGGTGAATGCCGCCAGCAGCCGCTCCACATCGGCGTCGTCCACATCCCGATGTGTCACCAGGCGCACCACTCCGGCCAGGGGATCCCTGACGACCACCCCCGACTCCTTCAGGCGGGCGCGGACCGGCGCCCATCCTCCCGACAGTTTCTCCGCCTCCACCCGCACCATGTTCGTCTCGGCTATCTCGGGATCGACCGCTCCCGGATGACGATCGGCCAGTCCGCGGGCCAGCCGGGACGCCAGTTCATGGTCGGCGGCCAGGCGGGGCCAGTCACGGAGGGCGATACGCGCCGGCGCGGCGATAATCCCGGCCTGTCTCATCGCCCCTCCCAGCCTCTTGCGCAGGTAGCGGGCCTCGGCCACCAGGTCGGCCGAACCGCACAGGATGGACCCCACCGGCGCCCCCAGGCCCTTGGAGAAGCAGAACTGCACCGTGTCCACCCCTTCGGCGAACCGGGCGGGGGCCAGACCGGAGGCCACGGCCGCGTTGAACACCCGCGCCCCGTCGAGATGAATGGAGAGGCGGTGTCGGCGGGCGGACCGATTGCCCTCCGCCATCACCTCGGTGGGTATCACCCTCCCCCCGGACATGTTGTGAGTGTTCTCCCACACCATCAGCCCGATGCGCGGAAAGAGGCTGCCTGCCAGCTGCATCGCCTGGTCGATGTCTGCGGGCGTGATGCGCCCCGCTTCCACATCCATGGTGCGAAAGGCCACGCCCGACAGGGCGGCGCCCGCGCCGGCTTCAACGTTGCGCAGATGCGTCCCGGCGTCGCAGAGCACATCCTCGCCCCGCCGGGTCTGGAGCATTATGCCCAGCTGGTTCCCCATGGTCCCTGTGGGAGTGAGCACCGCCGCCTCCTGGCCTACGATGGAGGCCGCTTCTTCCTCCAGGGCGTTGACCGTGGGATCGTCGCGGTAGACGTCATCTCCCACCATCGCCTCCGACATGGCGCGGCGCATCTCCGGCGTGGGCCTGGTTACGGTGTCGGAGCGAAAGTCGGCGGTTCCGTCGGGAAATGCCACTGATCAGAGACGATCGAGAGTACGGCGAATACTGGTGACCGCCTGGCCGATCCTCTGGCGGTTCTCGACCAGCGCGAAGCGGATGTGCCGGTCGCCACTGGGCCCGAATCCGATTCCCGGGCTGACCGCCACCTTCGCCTCCGAAAGCAGGTGCAAGGCAAAATCCACCGACCCCATCTCCACGTAGGGCTCGGGGATCGGCGCCCAGACGAACATCGTGCCGTGCGGCTTCAGCACCTTCCACCCGGAGTTGTTCAAGCCATCCACCAGGGCGTCGCGCCGATCAGCGTAGATCGCTCTCACCTCATCGACATAGTCGTCGCCCGAGTTGAGAGCCACGATGGATGCTATCTGGATCGGCTGGAAGGTCCCGTAGTCGAGATAGGACTTGAGCTTGGTCAGGGCCGCCACCGCGGGAGCGTTGCCCAGCACGAAACCCATTCGCCAACCGGCCATGGAGTGCCCCTTGGTCATGCTGTACAACTCCACTCCCACCTCCGCGGCGCCCTCCACCTGCAGGAGCGAGGGCGGCCGATGGCCGTCGAAGTGCATATCGGCGTATGCGAAGTCATGGACGATGAACACGCCGTGGTGATGGGCGAAGGACACCAAACGCTCGAAAAAGGACAGTTCGATGCAGGTGGTGGTGGGATTGTGCGGGAAGGAGACGATGATCACCCTCGGCTTGGGCCAGGAGGAGCGGTAGAGCTCTTCCAGCCTCTCGAAGTATTCCGACTCCGAGACCACCGGAAGGCGGGCGATGTCGGAGCCGGCCAGAATCGGTGCGTAGATGTGGATGGGATAAGAGGGTTCGGGCACCACAGTGGTGTCCCCCGAGTCGACCAGGGTCCACAGCAGGTGGGACAGCCCTTCCTTGGCGCCGATGGTGGCCACCGCCTGAGTCTCGGGGTCGAGTGATACTCCGAAGCGTCGTTGATAGCGATCGGTGATGGCCTGGCGGAGATTCGGCAGCCCACGCGACGAGGAGTAGCGGTGGTTCTTCTCTTTGTTGGCCGCCTCGATCAGCTTGTCCACCACGAAAGGGGGCGATGGCAGGTCGGGGTTGCCGAAGCCGAGGTCCACGACGTCCTCCCCGGCGCGGCGGGCCGCCACCTTCGCCTCGTTCACCTGAGCGAAGACATACGGCGGAAGGCTCTGAATGCGCCTGAACTCCATAACTCGCAGGCTACTACCGATCGGCGCCGCTTCGGGACGTGGGTCGGCAAAAGATGGCAGGCGCCCACCGACGGAGAGTGGAGGCCCGGGGAGGAGTGAGGGCCACAACCAGCGCTTGGGCGCCTGAGTCCACCCTTCTCAGCAGGGTCCTGCGAAGTGTGTCGAGGGGACGGGTTGTGTCCAGGAGGCCTCCCCAGCTGACCGACACCGAGGGGTTTGTCTTTTTCATCTGCTCCACGGCAACCTCGAAGGCCGCCGGTTCGCCCCCCCAGGCGTTCCAACCATCCGCCTGCTCGGCCGCCACCTCTCGCACCTCCCGGCTCCATCCTCCCACCCATATCTCAACGCCGGGGGCCAGAGCGCGGACCGCGGCGATGGTCTCTTTCAGAAGCCTCATGCGGACAGCCAAAGAGGGTTGGGCAATCCCCAGCCGGTTGCTCTCGGTGCGCGACCTTCCGTCCCCCACTCCCAAGCCGATCAGGGGAGGCGCCCGGCAGACGGCGGCAAGAGTGGCGGCCACACTGGCCGTGTACAAGGGAGAACGAAGAGCCGTCTGCAACACCAGCGAACCGACGCGGCGCTCGGCCACCCCCGCCGCCATACCGAGTGCGGTGGTGGCTTCCAGCACCGGAGAGGTCGGGCGACGCCAGCCGGCCAGATGATCCGCGGCCAGCACACCGGTCAGCCCGAGCGACTCCGACTCCCTCACCATCCCGATGACTTCCCGGCGCGACGACTGAAATAGAGGCAGCACCGTCCAGACGGGAAGGTTCATTGCCGCGGATTCACTCCTCCCACCAGCCATCGGATCATCCACCGCACCCTCCTGGGCATGAATTCGATCAACAGATCCACCCCCAGGAGTATCCGTTCCAGCGCCTCCGGTTCTCCGTCCCAGTGCTCGGCCACCACCTCATCGGGCGCGGCCTCGATGAGCACCGCCAAGGCCACAACCACCGCCAGCAGGTCATCGAACAGCCCTACCACCGGGATCACATCGGGGATCAGATCCAGGGGGACCACCGCGTAGACGGCCAGGCCCGCCGCCAGGCGCTTGGCCCGCACGGGAACCCTCCGGTCCCGGGACAGCCGGGCCACCAGCCTGGCGAACTGCGGCAGAGATGAAGCCAATCCTGTCAAGGTCGCCACAACCAGGCGTCGACCACCTGCGAACCGATTGGGTTCCCCGCTCATCCGTTCTCCGCTCTCCGGCCGTCCGCCACCCCGTCCGCGGTGAGCATCACCGGTCGGCGGGTGGCGCGGAAATAGCCGACGTTGCGACATAGGGTGGTGCCCACCCGCCATTGATGGGCCTGGGGCTGGTGAACATCCCCGAAGAAATGGTAGCGAGGGCGCACCTCGAGCAGGTAGTCGAGAATCGGGCGGGACGCCCTCTCGAACTTTCCGGTCACCACATCGAAGTGCAGGGCCGGAACCGCCGGAGCCAGATGGGTGCAGAGAATGTCCACCTCCCCCAGTCCAGCCAGCTTGTCGGCCATCTCCTGGTCGGAAACCTCCCCGGAGGCCTTCATGGGAGTGGTCAGCCCTCCACCGGCGAAGCCCACCCGGTGACCTTCGATCAACACCACCTCTCCATCCACGAACCTGGATCCCTCGGGGATGCTCTCGCGCAGCAGTTCCGGACGGTCAACGTTGCCGTAGGTCACGTAAGACTCCGACCCTTCGAGAGCCTGAGCCATCAGCCGGTATTGCTTCTTCACTTCTACGGTCATCGCCGCCCGGAACCACTCGTAGCGGTCACCGACTCTCTCCGCCCACAGCGAACGCATCTCCTCGAACCTCGAACCACCCCGGGAGGCGGCGATCTTGCGGGCGAAGTCGATGCCGAGGACTTCGGCGAAGATGCCTTCCCCGGTCCGATAATCCACCAGGTTGATCAGATCCCCCAGGACGAGCAGGGGCTCCCCCCGGGAAGCCACCTCGGCCAGGGCGGAGAAGCGCCCGTGGATGTCCGAAACCACCAGCACGACAATCAGAAGTGGTTGGTGACCGCTCCGTTCTCCGCGCCGCCCACCAGGTTTGCGTATTTGGCAAGGGCGCCGGAGGGATAACGAACCGGGGCCGGCTTCCACCCCGCCCTCCTTTCTTCCAGCACGTCATCGGCCACCAGAAGGTCGAGTCGACGGGCAGCCACATCCACCCTGATGCGGTCTCCCTCCTCCACCAGGCCGATCGGCCCTCCCACCTCGGACTCGGGGGCGACGTGTCCGATGCACAGGCCGGTGGTGCCGCCCGAGAAACGTCCGTCGGTTATCAGCAGGACCTCCGACCCCAATCCCGCTCCCTTGATGGCCGCGGTGATGGCGAGCATCTCCCGCATGCCCGGGCCACCCCGCGGGCCCTCGGTGCGGATCACCAGCACCTCCCCGGGATGAATGTTCCCCGAAAAGAGCGCCGCCAGGGCGCCCTGTTCACCGTCGAAGACCCGGGCCGGCCCCTCGAACACCTCCAGGGCCACCCCGGCCACCTTGACCACGGCGCCCTTCGGCGCCAGGGAGCCTCGCAGGATGGCAATGCCGCCCTCGGCGGCGATGGGATCGGAGGCGGGACGCAGCACGTCCTGGTCGGTCGGGACCTTCACATCCCTGAGGTTTTCCGCCATGGTCTTGCCGGTGGCCGTCAGGCAGTCGCCGTGCAGCAACCCCTCCTCCCACAGGACCTTCAACACCACGGGGACCCCTCCGAGATGGTCGACGTCCACCATGTGATAGGCGCCGAAGGGCTTCAGGTCGCCGATGTGGGGAGTGCGGCGGCTGATGCGGTCGAAGTCCTCCAGTTCCAACTCCACCCCCGCCTCATGGGCCAGGGCCATCAGATGGAGCACCGCATTGGTGGAGCCGCCCAGCGCCATCACCGTGGTGATTGCGTTCTCGAAGGCGGGCCGGGTCATGATCCGGCGGGGACGTATTCCCTCCTTGAGGAGGTTCATCACCGCCTCGCCGCTCCGGCGGGCAAACACCCCCAAGCGGGTGTCGACCGCCGGAACCGAAGCCGAACCCGGCAGCGACATCCCGATCGCTTCTCCCACCGAGGCCATGGTGTTGGCTGTGAACATCCCCGCGCATGAACCGGCGCCCGGGCAGGCGTTGCGTTCGATTTCGTCAAGATCCTCGGCGCTGATCCGCCCCTGGGACTCGGCCCCGATCCCCTCGAAGACATCCACGATGGAGATGTCCCGGCCCCGATAGCGGCCGGGGAGGCTCGAGCCTCCGTACAAAAACACCGCGGGCAGGTTCGAGCGGGCCGCCGCCATGAGCATGCCCGGCAGGGACTTGTCGCATCCGGCGATAGTCACCAGGGCGTCGAATCGCTCGGCGTGCACCATCAGTTCCACCGAGTCGGCGATCACTTCCCGGGAGACCAGCGAGGCTCGCATTCCCTCGTGGCCCATCGAGATGCCGTCGGAGACCGCGATGGTGGCGAATGCCAACCCGACGCCGCCCCCCACGCGGACCCCTTCCTTGGCCCGTTCAGCAAGGACCGGGCCGGTGACATTGCAGGGCGTGACCTCGTTGCCCGCCGAAACCACCCCTACCTGAGGCTTGGTGAAATCCTCATCGGAAAGGCCCACCGCCCGCAACATGGCCCGCGCCCCGGCGCGGGCGGGACCCTCCGTTACCTCTTGAGAATGAATCTTGAGCGACATATCCCGATAATAAGCCGCCCCGACACATCAACCTTCGTGGTTGCTCACCGTCTTCTGCTTACATCCCCTCGAAGGTCTGTTCCGCCGGAGGCCCAGCAAGGGCGTGGCGTTGGATGTCATGCCAGGCCTGAATCAGGCTGTTATAGGCCACCGCATCGGCGGTTCTGTGTTGCTCGTCGGCGATCTGATACAAACGATAAGCCAGCATCCGCGCCCGGTCCCCCATTCCACCACCCACCCTTCCCAACAGCGCGCCCGCTTCCTGCTCCGAGCGATCCAAACACACGATCAAATGCTGAGTGACCTCCCACACCGTCAAACGCTTGTCCGACAGCGGATCCCAGTCGAGGTCGAGTTCTTCACGAGCCACCAACCGCACCTTGCCCAACTCCGATTCGGCGATCCCTGCCTGGACCACCCCCTCCACCGAAGTGTTCTTCGACTTCGACAACGACTCGGCACGGCCATAGTCAGCCGGGTCATGCCCGAACTGCTCATACCAAGTCACCGCCCAACGAGTGTCCGCATCGAACTCGGTGTCCTCCTCGGACAGCACCTCCTCCAACGCCACATTGATCTGCTCCAAAGCCGCCCGAACCCGCATCTGAGACCCGTCCGCCTCCAACACCTTCACATAACGGGAAAACACCTCCATCCCCGGGCCGATAGCCGACTGCGCCAAATCCACCGGAGCAATCGCCTGCTCCTGCAAAACCCGAACCCGACCCGGCAACTCAGCATGCAAAACATCCAAAAACTCACGCCGAGTAGCCAACCGCGCATCCCCAACCCGAGGCCGACAAGCAATCACCACCGACGACGCCAACGCCGCCGCACCCCTCGCCACCGGCCTATTCGACAACTCCGTACGAACCGGCCACGTCCCCGTAACCCGCAAACCCACATCAACCAAACCCTGCAAAAACGTCTCCCACCCGGTCGAAGCAGTATCCCCCTCCTTGGTCTCCTGCTGCTTATACGCATAGAAGATAGTGGCCGGAAAACCAGCATGCTGCGACGCGACCAACCGACCCAACACATCCGACATCCCACCCTCGAAATGCACCCTCGCCGACGCCTTCGACCCCGCCCGATACGGATTCGCCACCAACTCCTCCACCTTAGGCGTCAACAACGTAGCAGTCTCATCAGGCCAAACATCCGAAAGATTCCGACGCAACCACACAAAGAAAAAATCAGACAGATCCGCATAAGAAATGTTGTCGTAATAAGGCGGATCAGTACACACCACCGGCAACGACACCTCCCCCAACCGCGCCACCGCATCACGCTGCAACACCTCCCCACAACCCCGCCCCGGCGCCGCCGCC
>VXSV01000154.1:24637-28080 GCA_009837815.1 Acidimicrobiia bacterium | reverse complement strand
ACAACACCATCATCCCATCTGTGTGGTCCGTATTGATCTTGGCGAACCTCTGGCAACGTTGACGCTCCAGGCGGCTCATCCCGTCATCTTCTGAACGTTGCTGCTGGTACTTGCGGACCGTTCCCGCGAACCTGTCAGGAGACTGAGTACGGGCCCTGCCCAACAGGTCTTCTTCGTCTATCTCCCCCTCCTGGGAAGCCTTGGCCAGGATCCTCGCGTTTTCATACGGGATCTCACCATCCAACATCCCCTCCGACGTTTTCGGCAGTTCTTCCAACTCGACTGCGGTTTCGACTTCCGAGCGGGCCTTGCGGCGGGGTCGCAAACCCTTTTCCCGCAGGTTGTTCTCGACGATGTGGACGCCTTTCCGGCGGGTTAGTTCCGCCAGGATCCCGGTGCGGAACCCCGCTATCTGGTTCTCCGCCCGGAACGTGGCTTTCAACCAATCTTGGAGCTGGGACGACGTGGCGTCTCCCACCGGCAGGGTCGGCAAAACCACCCGCACCTGATCGGCGACCCGACGCCCAACAGCTGTTGTTTCCATACACACCAATATACCCAGGGGCTGTGACAAACCACGGTATTACATCACAACAGTGAGATAACAAACACTAAACAATCCATTTGCTAGATGGGCAGAGGCACTGCGAAGTACACCTAGAGGCGCATTGGCCCACTCGGTCGTCATCTGCCCGTCACGGCGCCGTCCCGCCCAAGAAACCATCGCCAAAAGCCGCGACACACCTAGCAGCTCTTTTCACCCTCCCAATCGTCTTCAACCCGCTTCTGGAATCGGATGAGGTTGGCCTTGAAGATCCGGCGAAGTATCGGACGGGACGACCGATCGGCCAAGACCCCGCCCAGGTACCAGGGGAACCTGAGATGCTCTGTCCAGGTGAGCCGACACGGCGGCGGCCGGTCCGAAAGCTCGAAACGCCCCCAGCCTTGTATCGGTCCCATGTGCCGCACCCCTATGCGTCTGCCCTCGATCCACTCGTCGATCTCCATCAGATCGGTGATGCGAAAGATCCCCACACGGGTGGGCACCTGCATGCGGACGCCCTCGCCGCAGCGTTGCTCCGTCAAAAAGGTGATCGACGCCGCATCGCTCATCCACTCCGAGTGAGAGGAGAGGTCCGAGAGTCGCCCCCAGACGAATTCAAGAGGCGCTTGGATTGCCACGGTCACCGATATCGACCCCACAGACAGCCAATTCTACGGAGCGCCCTTCGCCACCGCCTGAGCGTTCCGGTACCCAGGGAGGTTGGGTCCGGCCTCCACCCGGGATTTCGGCAAGCTCCGGTGGAAGGGATAAGCTGATGTTCTCCATGATGCCCTCCCGCCCATCCTTCCCGGTGTTCTCGGTTTTCGAAAGGACCAGGGAGCGGGTTGCCGGCTATCGCCACGGGTGGTTCAGGGTCCTGGTGTGGTTCCTGTTCGGAGCCATGATCATATTGTTCTTCCCGGGATTTCTGGCCGTCTGGTTCTGGCGGCTCTCCGACCGTCCACCCCCGGGACGCGGCCGGCGAGTTTCGATGCTGGTGCTGGCGGTGCTGGCTGGGCTGTTTCAGTTGCTGTGGGTGAACGTGCTGATAATCGATCCCATGGCGGGGCTCGGACAGGCTCGGGATCAATCTCTGGGGATCACCACGTCCGACGCCGAGTCCTCCCAGGCCGGCGCCGCAAACAGCGTCGAAGCCGGACCGACAGCCACCGCCAACGGGTCTCAAGCTGAAGTCGAGATAGAGAGTGGTGCCGCCGATCCCACCACTACCTCCCAGGCCCCGGTCTCGGACACGGTCACCGCCGAGGTCGAGAGCGAACCCGCAACCGGTGCGCAATCGCCGACCACCTCTGCCGCTCCCGCACCGGCGACCACCACCACCGCCGCAGCTTCCGAGGCGGCAGTTTCCTCGTCTGAGACCACGGCTGCGCCTGCTACCACTACCACCGCTGCCGCCCCTACCACGACCACCGCCGCAGCTTCCGAGGCGGCTGCTTCCTTGCCTGAGACCGCGGCTGCGCCTGCTACCACTACCACCGCTGCCGCCCCTACCACCACCACCACCGCAGCTTCCTTGCCTGAGACTACGGCTGCGCCTGCTACCACTACCACTACCACTACCACCGCTGCCGCCCCTACCACCACCGCCCCGCAGGCCATTGAGCCGACCGCTCCGGTCGGAGGAGCGTTGGCAACCCTGGAGGTAGCCGAAGAGGGCAACGGGGGAGTGGCATATGATCGCGACCTGTACGGGTCGTGGACCCGGGTGAGTTCGGGATGCAACACCCGATGTGCGGTGCTGGACGACGAGAGGCGAGCTGACGGAACCTGGCTCTCCTGGTACGACGGGGTGGTGACCTCGGATTCGTCCCGACTGGATATCGATCACATGGTGCCCCTGGCGGAGGCGCACTCGTCGGGAGCCTGGCAGTGGAGTTCATCCCGCAGGAGGGACTATGCCAACGATCTGCGCCATCCCGAGGCCCTGGCCGCGGTCAGCGCTTCCTCCAATCGTTCCAAGGGGTCCCGCGATCCCTCCGAATGGAAGCCTTCCAACAGATCCGCCTGGTGCAGGTACGCCCAGGACTGGGTGACGGTCAAGGTGGCCTGGGGTCTCACCGCCGACCGGGCCGAGGTCGGAGCGCTAAGGGAGATGCTGGACACCTGCGGCGCCAATGTGACGCTCACCACCATCCCGGTCCGCGAAACGACCCCCGCCGTCGCCCCCGCCGCCACGACAACCGTCGGCTCCGCGGGCGATGCGCCCTGTCCGTACACCTCGGAGGCGGGTGATCCGTGCGCGGAGGTGCCCGAACTGGGCAATCAGAGCAACGATGTCAACTGCGGTGACATCCCCAGGGCGTTCAGGCCTCTGACGGTCGTGGGACAGGACTACGACCGCCTGGATGGAAACAACGACGGCCTGGCATGCACCAGTTGATTCTCTCGAAGATTCAGATGAGGGGCTGTTATGCTCAAAGGCGCCCTCGGGGGTGGTGTAATTGGTAACACGACAGGTTCTGGCCCTGTTATTGAGGGTTCGAGTCCTTCCCCCCGAGCCGGGCCGGTTATCATTCCGGCCTGTTGGCCCCGTCGTCTAGTGGCCTAGGACGCCGGCCTCTCAAGCCGGTAACGCCGGTTCGAATCCGGTCGGGGCTGCCGCCACCTGAGCAGTGGACCCGCTTGTGCGCGCCGGGACGCGCGGGGAGGGTTTTCTTTGGCGAGGCGGCCTGCAAGTGGCCGCCCGGCCGCGTCTTCGCGAAAAAAACCACATCCAAGATGCAGTCGATTACTCTTGACGGATATAGACTGTTCTCATCTAATGGCAAAGAGGTTCAAGTGGTGGACAATTCCAATCCCGATGGCGCCGCTTACCCGCCTGTTATCGACACCGCCCAGGCGGCTGAACTGCTGCGCATGAATGTGCAGATGGTCCGCA
>VXSV01000154.1:0-24627 GCA_009837815.1 Acidimicrobiia bacterium | reverse complement strand
ATCGACACCGCCCAGGCGGCTGAACTGCTGCGCATGAATGTGCAGATGGTCCGCAAGTATGTGCGGGAGGGCCGGCTTCCCGCCTATCAGTTGCCGGGGTCGCGGGTCTATCGCTTCATCTACTCCGAGGTAATCGACTACAAGAGAGGTTCAAACGGTGGACAATACCAATCCCCAAAGCGCCGCTTACCCGCCCGTGATCGACACCGCCCAGGCGGCTGAACTGCTGCGCATGAATGTGCAGATGGTCCGCAAGTATGTGCGGGAGGGCCGGCTTCCCGCCTATCAGTTGCCGGGGTCGCGGGTCTATCGCTTCATCTACTCCGAGGTGATCGACTACATCAAATCCCATCCGGTTCACCCCGATATGGCCCGACGGTAGGTGACGATCCGTCACCTGGCCGCTTCCTGCGGTCAATACGGAGAGAGCGCCCGGGTTACAACGGAAATCTCCTCGAAGGGCACGTAGAAGTCAAACCCGGCCGTGTCGACCAGCCACACATGATCAACGGCCACCGCCCTGATCTTTCCCGCCTGGGCGACTCCCAGCGACGGGGCATGGACCTCCACGGTCTCCTGGGTTAGTTCCATCTGGGTCAGCCTGGCCCTCCATGTGGAGGGCATCCCTCCGGCCCGGGCGCCGCCGGAGTTGCGTTTGGCGACCCGGAGAGCCACCATATCCAACCGGACATCGGCACAGAGGTGTTTGGTGGTGATGGTGACGTAATCCTGCCCCCCGGACGTGAGTTGTCCGGAGAGTCTGAGTCCGCCGGCCTGTACGGTCAGCCGATCTCCGCGATGGAGCAGCATTCCTGCCACATCCCGCAACGTCCGGCGGCGGAGACGGTGCTGGTGGGTCTCGAACTCGGTGGCCTCGAGCTCGGCCCTCCACTCCTGTCCCACCCCTTGGCGCAGGAATCGGGCCAGGCCTGAAAGAGCGTCCGGGCTCGAATCCGGGTCATTGTCGGACGAACCGGTGGAAAAAACCCTCATATTGGGAAAACCCTCCTCCCCGTGTAGCTGTAGTCCATCCCTCGGTCATTTATAGTCGGTTGTCGAGATTATTAGTGCGCAGCGCCGATCGGGGTGGTCGGCCAGTGGGAGGATATGACCTCTATTACACCTTCGGGCAACACCGACGCCACGTCAGGCGGGCCACACCGGCGCCGCAGATGGCTGGCTGCGGTCTCGGGGGCCCATCTGCTGATCGTGGCAACCGGAGTGTTGGCCCTGGTGGCCAATCTGGTGCTCCTACGCAGGGGTGAGGAACCTCCGGCGCAGGTGGCGGTGAGTCGGGTCGCGCTGGCGCCGGGACGCTCCCTGCAACCGGGGGACATACAACTGACCCCCCTCGACGTGTCCGAGTCGGTGGCTTCGCATTTGGTGTCGGAGGAAGAACTGGCCGAATACCAGGGATGGGTAATCACCAGACGGACTGCGGCGGGATCCCTGCTGACCAAGGAGAGCCTCCGGTCGCCGCTCAGCACGGTGGAGTTTCGGGCGATGAGTTTTCCGGTGGACGCCGACCATGCAGTCGGGGGAGATCTGGTTCACGGAGACCGGGTGGATGTGATCAGGGTCGACGATGAGCAAGCCTTTTTCGTTGCAACCGACTTGAAAGTTTTGGGGGTTTCCACCCAGTCGGAGGGCGCCTTGGGACTGTCCGGTGGCGGTTTCCATCTGATTCTGGAGGTTGATGACAGGACCGCCCTGGCCCTGGCTCTGGCTCTTGCCAATGGGCAAGTGGAGGTGTTGCGCTCCACCGGGTCCGTTCCGGTCGAGGTACGGGTACTCCAGGATGCTTCCGCCGATTCAGAGACCCTTCAAGCTGGTCCAGACGGCTCTTTCGGTTTTCCCTCCGAGCCATCCCCGGCGCCGGAGCAGCTCCCCCCAACCGAGGAAGGGCCGTCGCAATGAGGGACGTCGAGCTGGCCCTGGCGGTGTCAACCCGCGGTTGGTCCGACCAATTGCACCGTTTCCTGGTCGACCACGGAGGCGCGAGGGTCCGGCTGTATGTGATGCAGCCCCAAGACGCCTTTTCGGAGCGTTTTGACGTTCTCCTGATCGACGACATCTGCTCGTTCCTCTCGCCTCACCTGGTTGACAAGCTGAACCGTTCGGGCCGCCGGGTGGTGGGCGTCTACGACCCGGCGGAGTTCCCGGACGGAAAGGACCGGCTGCTGGCATGCGAGGTCACCGAGGTGATCGAAGCCGACGCCGACCCCGAGGAATTCCTGGCGCTGGTCGATCGGATGGAGATCGCGCCGCAGGTGGGACACGACCCGACTCCCGAAGACGCCGTCGGCGCAGCGGTCTCCATCCGCCCCGCGGGAAGACCCCCGCTCATTGCGGTGGGATCTCCACCCGGCGGATGCGGCGCCACCGAGGTGGCCATCGCTCTGGCTCGCCGGCTTGCGGAGAGGCGTGAAACGGTGGCACTGCTGGACATCGACCAGCGGGCGCCGTCGATGGCGCAGCGCCTCGGTTTGGGACTCCATCCGAACCTCCTCACCGCCATAGACGCGGTGCACCATCACAGCGACAGCCTCGATGCCTGCTGGCACCCCTTGCGAGGCAGCAACCTCCGAGTGCTGCCCGGAGTTCCGACGTTTGCGGACCGGGCGGAGCTGCGCCGGGGTGAGGTCACCGAACTGTTGCTGGAAACCGCTCGGCTATCCGACGTCACGGTGGCCAACTTCGGGTCATGGGAGAACGGCCATGCAGACCCCCAGATCTGGGAGACCGCCGGCGGCGTCTCCGACGCGGTGATGGCCATCGCCACGGTCCTGGTGGGGGTGGCGCTTCCCAATCCGGTGGGAATAACCCGAATGATCGAATGGATCGGCCGGCTTCGGGCCAAGGAGCCCGGCCTGGAAGCCTTCGTGGTGATCAATCGCACCCCGGCCTCCCTTTCGCAGAGGAGAGCCCTGTTCGACGAGTTGTCCAAGGCGGTCGGCCATGTCCGGATCGGGTTTCTTCCTGAGGACACGCGGGTGGCCGAGGCGGCCTGGAACGGGACGCTGGTGGAGAGGGGAAAGTTCCGTCGGGGATGTGACCGTTTGGCGGACCAGGTCCTGGGGGAGATCGGGCTTGACTGAGAGAGGGTCCGCCGGGTACGCCTATGCGGAGATCCGCCGCAGTTCCCTGAGTCTCATCGAAGAACGCAACCTCGATCCCGAAACGGACCGGCATGGCGCACGTCGGTTGGTGGAACGAGCCGTCAAAGAGTATTCTCGCCGCACCCAGGTGGGGTTGGGCCGCGCTCTCCGCGATCCCTCGGACATGGCCGAGCGGGTACTCCGCTCCATCGCCGACTATGGCCCCCTGACCGAGCTTCTATCCCGCTCCGACGTGGAGGAGGTGTTCATCGAGGGGCCCAGAGTGACTTTCATCAATGGGGCAGGACGTCTGCAAGGCCTGAAAGAACCAACCACGGTAGAGGAAAACCGGCAGGTGGTGGACAGGCTGCTGGCCGGCAGCGACCGCCGGCTGGATGTCTCCCAACCAATAGTTCAGGCCCGGGTGATGGATGACTCGGCCCGCCTGACTGTCGTAATCCCGCCTATTGCGGATCAGCTTTCCGCCACCCTCCGACGCTACGCGCTCCGGAGGCAAAGCCTGGATTCGTTGGTGGAACTGGGCTCGATGCCTCCGGCGGCGGCCCGGTTCCTGGCAGCCGCGATGCAGACCGAGTGCGGGGTGGTCGTCTCCGGTCCGCCGGGGGCGGGAAAAACCTCGCTACTCAGCGCCCTCCTGGACGCCTGTCCGCCCACCCGCTGCATCCGCTGCTGCGAAGAGGTCCGCGAACTGCACATTCCCCTGGTTCACGGGTCGTTCTACGAGGCGCGTCCCCCCGGCCTGGACGGTAAGGGAGAGATCAGCCTGCGGGTGCTTGTGAAGGCTGTGCTGGCCATGCGCCCCGACCTGATCGTGGTGGGGGAGGTGAGAGGGTCAGAAGCCTTCGAATTGACCCGGGCCGCCAACGCCGGGTGCGGGTTTGCCTGCACGGTCCACGCCAACTCCGCCGCCGACGCCCTCCATGCGCTGGTGAGCGCGGCCCTGATGGCAGGGGAGAACGTCAGCGAACGGGTGGTGCAGCGGGTGTTTGCCTCGGCCATCGACCTGGTCGTACATCTGGACCGGGAGGCGGTGGGAGAAGGCCGGGGAGGGCCGACGCGCCAGGTCCGGGAAATCATCTCGGTGACGCCCGGCCGTCAAGAGTCCTTCTCCGTCCATACCCTGTTCCGCCGTCCCCGCCTGGGAGAGTCCATGATGTGGGTGGGAGAGTCCCTTCCCGAATCCCTGGTTGCCCGCATCGAACGAGCCACGGGTTCGGCGTTGGGGGAAATCCTTGACGGAGAGAGACTGCCAAGATGAAATGGGTCGCCGCCCTGTCGAGCGGGTTGTTTGCCGCCTTTATGGTGGCGAGGCTGATGGGGCTCCGGCTCCGGCTGCGGATGGCCCCGTCCCGCCATAAAGGCACCGCGCGGGAGTTGTGGCTGGCCCAGGCCGGTCTGAATGTCACCCCACTGCAGTTCGCTCTGGCCTCGGCAGGTGTGGGCCTCCTGGCGCTGGTGGTGCTGCTCGGTGTGTCGGGGGTGTGGGTCGTGGCCCTGCCTCCTTCCGTGGTCATCGCTCTCCTGCCCCGTTTCTATTTCTCGCGGGTCCGGACGCGACGCCTGTCGGAAGTCAGAAGGGCCTGGCCGGACGGGATCAGAGATGTGGTGGGAGGAGTCTCGTCAGGAATGTCCGTCCAGCGGGCGGTTGAGAGTCTGGCCGGGTCCGGGCCGGCGCCCTTGAGGGAGGCTTTCAGCCGTTTTCCGATGCTGGCCCGCACCATGGGAGTGGTCCCTGCTCTGGAATCGATCAAGGAAGACCTGGCAGACCCGACCAGCGATCGGGTGATAGAAGTTCTGATGATCGCCCATGAGCGCGGTGGGGTCCTGATTCCGGAAATCCTCCGCGACCTGGCCGACACCACCTCGATGGACCTGGCCGCCGCCGAAGAGGAACAGACCGAGGCCCTCGAGCAGCGCATCAACGCCCGGGTGGTGTTCATGCTTCCCTGGGTCGTCCTGGTGGCCTTGACCTTCCGCCCGGGGCCTTTTAGAAACTTCTACTCCTCCCCGGCGGGCATTCTGGTGGTAGCGATCGGAGCGAGTCTTTCGCTGTTCGGAATCGCCCTGATCTCCAGGCTTTCCCGACCACAGGAGGAACCGCGGGTGCTGGCCCGCTCGGTTGAGGAGAGCGTTCTGTGGTAGACCAGCCCGCCCATCTGGTGGCGGCCCTTCTCACCTCGCTGGCGGTGATGGGGGTGATGCTCAGGTTCTTCCCCATCCCCAAACGTCTGAGCGGCCGGGTACGTCCCTATGCGGGGACGGGCGGCCTGCCGGGTGTGGCTTCCGACCCCGGCGCGCCGTTCGGGCGGACAGCGGGATCCGCGCCGGTCCGACTGTTCGGCCCGATGATTCTCGCTGCCGCTCACGGGGTGGGAAGGATCGCCGACCGGATGGGAGAGAGCCAGCTGATCCTCCGCCTGCGCCAGGCCCGCTTCTACGCCGGACTGGAAGACCGGGACCGTGTGGCGTCCTATCGGTTGGCCGTTCTGGGAACGGGGGCCACGGTGGCCGGCATGGCGGCAGGGATCATGCTGGCGCTTCGCCAGTCCACCCTGGTGGTGTTGGCCAGCGCCATAAGCGGGGGGTTCGTGGGGGCCTTTAGGGTCCGGGGCCGGCTGGATCGGGCAGTGGAGCAGCGCCGTTCGATGATGAAGATCGAGATCTCCACCATCAATCAACTCCTGGCGATCCGGGTCCGTTCGGGAAGCGGGGTTATGCACGCCGTGGGCGAGATGACCGCCCGAGGCAGGGGCGAGGTGATCGGAGAGTTGGGAACCGCCCTTCGCATGCATCGTTCGGGAATGAGCGCCGCCCAGGCATTCAGAAGGATGGCAGAGATCACTCCGGAGCCCTATTGCGCCCGAACATACAAGCTGCTGGCCTCATCCGAGGAGATGGGGGTTGACCTGGCGGCGGGCCTCCGGGTTCTGGCGGACGACGCCCGCCGGGCGCGCCGGGAGGAGCTTAGACGATCCGCCGTCAAGAGACGTTCGGCAATGCTGGTTCCCACCATCGCCATCCTGGCGCCGGTGATGCTGCTCTTTGTGGCCGCCCCTCTCCCGCAACTGGTTCTCGGCTGGACATAAACGATGGACAAGAAAGGAGCAATCAAATGATTACGACGACATTTGTGATGATCGGGGAGACACTCCGTAGATTGAAAGGAGAGGAGCGTGGCCTCAGCACCGCGGAATTGCTGGGAAACGCGGCACTGGCCATCGTGGCGCTGTTGGCCGTCTGGGCCCTGCTGCAGACCTTGGGCACCGACATCGTGGGTTGGATCCGCGGGCAACTCTCCTCCAATTTGGAGAATTGACCGGGATGATCCGGGGGACGGAGAGGTCCATGCTGTGATGGTCGGTTCGGGATCCGGATGCGCTTCGGGCCCTGAGGACGGGTTCCTGACCGCCGGCTTCGTGGTGGCGGTGGGTTTCTCGATGCTGTTCTTTGTGCTGTTGGCCAATCTGATGGCTGTCCAGTACGCACGGGGAGTGGTGCGGGTGGCCTTGGATGAAGGGGCCCGGCACGGCGCACGCTACGGCGCCGCGGGTCCCGCCTGCGAGAACCGGATCCGAGAGGTGCTGGACGGCCTGCTGGGTGGGCAGATGAGCTCGGGGGTGTCATTTCGGTGCGAGGGAGACTCGAGCCGGACCAGCGCCGGCGCCCAAGTGGCGTTCCCCGCCTGGGTTCCCGGCGTTCCGGAGTTCCGTTTCCGGATGGCGGCGACCGCGGCGGTGGAGCGGAAGTGAAAGTCCGCCTGCGCCAAAGGGGCTCGGCGCCTATCGAGTTGGTGCTGGGGATCGGTTTGATTCTGATACCCATGGCCCTGCTTTCGCTGTCCTTCGGTCCGTACCTCGAGCGGATGGTGTTGGTGAGGATCGCCGCGGCGGAGGCCGCCAGGGAGTTGGTGATCTCCGACGGTTCCGAGGATGCGGTGGTGGCTCTGATCGCGGAAATCGCCCGCAACCACGGCGTGCAGGCGGGCGATGTGATGGTCGGCTTCTGCGGGGGAGCGATCCGCCCGGTCACGGAACCGCTTGGGCCGGGCTGCGGCCCACCGGCCAAGGGCAAGGAGGTCACCGTGACCGTCGCGGTTGGCGTCCCGGCTCTGGTCACACCCTACGGTGAAGTGGGAAGCATGACGGCCAGGTCTTCCCATACCGAGATAGTCGGCCTCTACCGCTCCACCCCATGAGCGGACAGCCAACCCAGAGGGGATCTATCACGCTGTGGCTGCTCGGCCTCGGAATGTGCCTCCTGGTGGTGGGAGGGATGGGGCTCGACATGTGGTCGGTTGTATCGATACGGGCCCGGCTGGTGGAGGTGGCGGAGGCGATCGCCACCCGGGCGGCGTCGGGGATCTCCGAAACGCATTGGCGGGACACGGGACAGATCCGCCTGGATCCGGCAAGGGCGAAGAAGCTGGGGAAAGACCTGGCCTCCCGGCATTCGCAGGCGGGCCTCCTGGACGGATCCCCGAAGATCACGGTGGATCCAGAGTTCCGCTCGGTGACGGTGCAGGTGTCAGGTTCGGCGCCACTGACCCTGCTGGCCCTGGCAGTGAAGTCGGGTCGTGTCGAGATAACGGCTTCCGCCACTTCGCAGCCTCACGTGGGCAACTGACGATCGGGTGTGGAGGCGACTACGTCTAGAGGATGTAGAAGCCCGCCACTGCCAGGGCCGCGGTGTAGGTTGCGAACGGCGCCAGGCCGATCCGGCGCATCACCGACAGCAGGCCGACTATCGAGAAGTACCCCACTACCGCCGCCACCCCCAGACCGACCAGGTCCGTTCCCAGGGACTCGGGCGCCAGGTCCATCCTGGTCACCGACCGCACCCCGGCGGCCGCGATGGCCGGGACCGCCAGGAGGAAGGAATACCGGGTTGCATCCTCGGGGGAGAGGCCCCGCGCCATCCCGGCAGTGATCGTCACAGCCGAGCGGGAGACCCCCGGCATAAACGCCAGGACCTGAGCCAATCCCACCCACAGTCCGTCCCGGAGCCTCGCCTTCTCCATTTGCCCGGTGCGTCCACCGAGCTTGTGTCCCAGCAGCAGCACGACGGTGGTGAACCCCAGGGCCACCGAGACAGCGGCGGTGTTGTCCTGGGCACTCTCCACCAGGTCCTCCACCAGAAGGCCCAGAGCGGCGGGCGCGGTTCCGACCATCAGGAGCCCCCACAGGCGGCGGGCGCCGGCCGAGCCTCTGAACTTCAGCAGTGTGCCTATGTCTCTCCGGTAGAACAAGACCACCGCCGCCAGGGTTCCAAGGTGCAGGAATGCGCTCTGTGCAAGCGAAGGAGTGGAGACCGACGGCCCCATCTTCGACAGCAGGGCCGGCACCAGCACCAGGTGACCGCTGGAAGAGACGGGAAGGAACTCGGTGAGTCCCTGGATGATCCCCCAGGTGACCGCGTTGATCATGGGGGAGACGCTAGCGGCCCGGCGCAACCGCCACCGTCAGGGTTCCGTAAGCCGAAGCGGTCGAGACCCGCGCCAGCTGTTCCCCGGGTACCGCAATCAACGCCCTTTCGCCGGGTTCCCGACCATCCGCCATCGGGCGGATCACTATTCCCGGGATTGGTCCTGCGGCCGGGGCCGGCTCGTCGCCTCCCGCCACCAGGAGAACCTGGCTGCCGGCGAATAGCCCCGGCGGCGTCTCCAGCTCAAGGGCCCACCATCCATCGGGAACCCCGGCGTCCGCGCCGGCCAGAACCGCAGGGGTCAAGGGATCACCCCTCGACAGAGACACGGCCAAGATGCCGTGGGCGGCGGCCGCCGGCAGGAGCCCCTCGGGTATCTCCCGGTACTCGAATAACTCCTCCGACAGCTCGGCCCCCGCCGGAATGTCCATCGTGGCAAAGGGGTGCAGGGTCACGGGGGAGGGAATGAGTTGTATCAACCAGGACACACCCACAATCGCCGCCGCGCCCGCCCATTTGAGGTAGGGGCGCGGCGCAAACCACATCATCCCACAAGATGGCGTCGCCATGACCGGTGGGGCCGGGATGGAGCCCCGGGAGTTGTCGCGAGTCACCGAATTGTTTGCCAGTCCCCGGCCTTCCGGGTGGAGGCTATTCGGAGGGAGGGCTCTCGCTTTTCGAAGCGCTGACCGAGGACTTGTCTGTCGCCGAAGTAGAGTCGGAGGAGGCGTCCCCGCTGTCCTTGCTCTTGTGCTCTCCGGAGGCTTTTCCGTTCGTCCCGGCCGAGGCGGGGTTGGGTTTTCGGGAGTCGTTTACATAGAACCCGGACCCCTTGAAAACCACTCCCCGGGCGTGGAAAACCTTACGCAGCGGTCCTCCGCATGATTCGTGCCGGGTCAGGGGCGCCTCGCTGAAGGACTGCCACACCTCCAGGCTGTCCCCGCACTGGCGGCAAAGGTACTCATAGGTAGGCATGGCGTGACGATCCGGTTCGGTTTACGCGGTCAGAATCCACAACCAGGATACCTCCACACGCCCTTGGGGCATAAACTGGATTGCAGTTATGGAGTTACCCGTCTGGGCAGCAGTCGCCCTCGCCTATCTGATAGGCTCGATCGACTTCGCCATCTTCGTGGCGCGTCTTCACGGTGTGGACATCCGTTCGGAGGGAAGCGGCAACCCCGGAACCGCCAATGTGTTCCGAGTGGTGGGGGTCGTTCCGGGGATCGCGGTGCTGGTGGGCGACCTGCTGAAGGGGTTGGTTGCCGCCTACCTGGGCTGGCTGGCGGCGGGATCGGTCGACCCTGTCAGTTCCTGGGCGGTGATGCTGGCTGGGACGGCGGCCGTGATCGGGCACTGCTACCCGGTGTTTCACCGTTTTCGGGGAGGCAAGGGAATGGCCACGCTGTTCGGGGCCATGCTCTTCATCCTGCCACTGGTGACGGTCGTGGCGGCCGTGGTGTGGGGGCTGGTGGCCAGGGTGGCCAAATTCCCGGCGGCCGGGTCCTGCTCGGTGGCCGTTGCCTATCTGCCGGTCGGGTACTCCCAGGGAATGGACCTTCCGGCATTGTTCTGGCTGCTGGTTTCGGTGTTGCTGATTCTCTACCGCCACCGATCAAATCTCGTCACCTGGAGGGAGAGAAGGTCCGGGTCGGAAACGGCATGACAACCGAGGAGTTGAAGCCGCTGTCCGCCGCCCGGCGGGAAGTTCTGTCGGCGGTGGGTCTCTTGGATGTCATGGAGGTCTCTCTCGACGAGGCGCAGGGGTTGGCGCTTGCTTCCGATGTGATCGCGCCTCATGCGGTTCCTTCGTTCGCCAACTCCGCCATGGACGGCTATGCGGTGCGGGTGGCGGATGTGGCGGATCCTCCGGTGGAGTTGCGCATCTCAGAGGATGTGCCTGCCGGTCATGTGGCGTCGGGTTCGGTGCGGCCGGGGAGCGTCATCAAAATCATGACCGGCGCCCCGATTCCCGAAGGGGCGGAGGCTGTGGTGAAGGTGGAGGACACCGAACCGGTACCGGGAGGCAGGGTGAGGATCAACGCCTCGGTGGCGATGGGCGCCGCGGTGAGACCTGCGGGAGGCGATCTGGCCGAGGGTCAACTGGTCATGCCCGCCGGAGTACGGCTGGGTCCCGTCCACCTCGGGGTGCTGGCCACCATCGGCGTTGCCGCGCCCCGGGTGAGAAGAAGAGCGAGGGTGGCGGTGCTTTCCACCGGAGACGAGCTTTTCCCCGCCGACTCTCCGAGACTTCCCCCCGGCGGGATACGCGACTCCAACCGGCCTCTCCTGAAAGGCCTTCTGTCGGCGGTGGGCGTCGAGATCGTCGACATGGGGATCATTCCCGATCAGGAGGACCAACTGCGCGCCGCCCTGAAACAGGCCGCGGACGAGGCGGACGTGACCGTCACCTCCGGCGGAGTCTCCATGGGTGAGTACGACCTGGTCAAACAGGTGCTGTCGAGCCTGGGCGACATAGAGCTGTGGAAGGTGGCGATGCAGCCCGCCAAGCCGTTCGCGTTCGGCCACATCCACGGGACTCCGCTGTTCGGTTTGCCCGGCAACCCGGTCTCCGCGCTGGTGGCCTTCGAACAATTCGTCCGTCCGTCCCTCCTGAAGATGATGGGAGCGCAGGCGCTTTTCCGGCCGCGGGTGCCGGCCGTAGCCGGACATCCTCTCCGCACCAACCCGGATAAGACCGTGTTCGTCCGGGTGGTGGTGGGTGTTGAGGGCGGCCGGACGGTCGCCCGCTCCTCGGGCGGGCAGGGGTCGAACGTGCTGTCAGCTGCGGCCGCGGCCAATGGCATGGCCGTGGTTCCCAGAGGAGTGGCCTTAGTGGAGAAAGGAGATCCGGTCGCTGTCGAGATGTTGCGGTCTCCGGAGTCCCGTACCGAGGATGAGACGCCAGATGAATGAAGAACTTGTCTTCTCGCACCTGGATGAGCAGGGACAAGTGCGGATGGTGGAAGTAGGGGAAAAACCCGAGACCGTGCGGCGGGCGGTGGCGGAGGCTCGCGTTCGGTTGAGCCCCGAAGTGCGCCGTTCGCTCCTGGAAGGGTCCCTTCCCAAGGGAGACGCCTTGGCTGCCGTGAGGCTGGCGGGGATCATGGCCGCCAAACGCACTTCCGACCTAATCCCGCTCTGCCACCCGCTGCCTCTCTCGGGGATCGAGATGGCGGTGGCGCCATCACCGGAAGGGGTTTCCATTACCGCCGCGGTGCGCACCAACGCCCGGACAGGAGTAGAGATGGAGGCGATGGTGGGTGTTTGCGTGGCCTCTCTAACCCTATACGACATGGTCAAAGGGCTGGACAGGGGAGCAGTGATCGGTCCGATCCGCTTGTTGGAGAAGACCGGCGGCAAGTCGGGGGATTGGAGGCGGCAGAAGCCCGGAGAAAGATAAGCCGGAGGCCCTGGTCTGGTCGCATCGCGACCGGGCCTTCGCCCCTCATTGCGGTGGGTTGGTATACTGCCTGCGGTTATGGCCGCGTTGATGATCGCTCTTTTCGTCATTCTGGTGGCGTGGGGATGGTATTTGGCGCCCAAGAAGACAGGTGCTCACAGGTCCTCGAGGCTCAGCTTTGGCCGCCGGCAATCCAAGAGTGGCCGGGCTTCGAATGCGACCGTCATTCCAGTGGCGCCTGTCGCCGGCAACATCGGGTTTCAGCAGCATGTCCCCGGTGCTCCCGGACCTCCCACTGCGGCATCTGCACGGCGTAGTCGGATCAGGGGGGTCCTGGTGGCGGTGGCGGTGATGTCCGCGGTGGCAGCACTGTACACCCGCTCGCTCAACTGGCTGCTCATCCACATCGGCATAGACGCCTTGCTGCTCGTCTACTACGGGCTGTCTCTCCAAGTGCAGAGCAAGACAGCCTCGCTGTCCCGCTCCCCGGGCGTCGGGAGCACAGGGAGGCCCGATCCGGTTCTGAGACGCGTGGTAGGCGGCTGAACCCTCCCGGGAGGAGCATGGGGGACTGGTAAACTGCCTTCCGCCGCGGGGGTGTAGCTCAGCTCGGCAGAGCGCTTCGTTCGCAACGAAGAGGCCACGGGTTCAAATCCCGTCACCTCCACCGATTAAGGGGTGTTTTCCCAGCTTCAGAGGGGCAATAGATTGGAGCTGTCATTCTGGCTGTATTTTCTTGCTTTATTCGAGAGGCTCGGGAAAGGCTCGGCAATGGCGATGATCGCCATCTGCGTGTCCACCTGCAGGGATCTATACCGGGGGCCGGTTGTGGCCAGAAGGCAAGAGCCCAAACAAGCGCCGGGAAGTAGCTACTTTCAACCCTGGCAATATGATGGCGAAGAACTACCCGACGATGTGAGGAAACGATTGTGCCAAGTGATTCCGTCGATGAAAATGGCCAGACGGACAAGGCGATGTCCTGGAGGGAGGAACGGAGACAGAGGCGCCGCCTAGAGATCAACGGGCTACAGAGCCAGAAGGTGGAGGCTGAGGAACAAAGAATACAGGCGCTGGAGCAGGCTGAGAATCTAAGAGCCAATATTGACCAGGCCCGACAGCAAATCGAAGAGTGGGAGGCGGAGAAGAGGCAGATCCTTGAGCGCGTCCAACAGCTGGAAACTCGGATCGAGGAGATCAGCATCCGGATCGAGAAACTCCAAAAGCGGAGAGGGATCTTGTGGGGGGTTTGTGCCGTCGCTCTCTTAGCGGTAGCTGTGTCAATAATTGTGGGGCTGCCACAAAGCGAGGGGCCGAGCTCCGCCGTTGCCGAAACTACTACAACACCCCCTCCTGCCAGTTCGACCGTTGCCGAAACTACTACAACACCCCCTCCTGCCAGTTCGACAACAGCGGTGGAAACGGATGAAACGGTATTGGCCACATGGGAGATGGACTGGGATTCTGACCTGACGAGCACCGTTTCCCTGGTTTACAGCGGCGGGTCCATGACTGTTGTATTTGCATCTCCGGACGGCAGCAAATTGGCGTGGGATGTAGAGGAGCGTCCCTCCGAGCAACCCGGCGAACGCAGGTTCAATCTTGTACCTGGGGATGTCAGCTCCGAATACCTCGTGCTATCACAGGGCGGAACTGTTCGCTATTTCAGTTGGGATGACCGACAGTTCGACCAAACAAGAGTGACATTCATGGCCGCCGATGCCATGACCCTTGGACTGGATCCGGAAGCGATGGCGTGTGTTCCCGTGGCGCTGTCTCCCAAGTCGTTGGAGGCCATCCGTCTCTATGAACAGTTGCAGGAGTTCAAAGACGATCCGGAGTTCGCCGAAGTGGGGTTCGCGATTGACGGTCCATACAACCAATGGCTCACAACGATTGAATCCCTGGATGACGAAGCCCCCGAGGTTCTCAACGAGTTGGGATTCTTCGCCGCTGAGGTAATGATGCTCGGACTGGATTATGTCATTTACGATCAAGAGCGCATCGACTATTTGGAACAGCTCATCAAGGCAGGGATATCTGAAGCGACGTGCGATGGGGTTGGTTGATCTCTCGGTGTTTGGACCGTCCGGTACGGCTGGGTTGATGAGATGACTCTTGAAGCCAACCCGGCCATGACCCGACTGGCGGGGAAGGTTGTTTTGGTTACAGGCGCGGGTCGGGGCCTGGGCTGGGGTATAGCCAAGGCATTCGTGGAAGCCGGTGTGCGGGTGTGCGCCACCGACGTGGATGAGGCCGAGATGGAGGCTTCATTCGAGGGGATCAAGACTGGTCGAGACCGGCTGATCCGTAGGCCGTTGGATGTAACCGACCCTGAAATGTTCGACGACGTCGTCCAGGCAGTGGTTGATGAATGGGGCGGGCTGGACGTGTTGGTCCATGCTGCGGTGACAATGCCGTTGATCAGTTTTGAGGAGACGTCTCATTCGGCTTGGTGGAATGAGGTCATCATCAATCTGGGCGGCCTGTTCAATGGCGCCAAAGCGGTGTGGGACGTGATGAAAGCGCAGGGCGGTGGACACATCATGTCGGTAGCCAGCCTGTCCAGCTTTCACGGATTCGCCAATGAGGTCGCGTATTGTGTGGGAAAGCACGGCCAGGAAGGGTTTGCCAAGTCGCTGTCCATAGAGGCGGCGCCACACAACATCGCCATCAACGCCATGGGGCCGGGGAAGAGAATCAAGCCTTCGGGGGTGACACTGGCGGAGGCGGAGGCGGCGCCCGAAGACGTGAAGTCCACCTGGACGGATCCCGCCGTGCTGGGTCAGGCCTATGTCTGGCTGGCGAGCCGGCCTCCCGGCAGGTTTACAGGACTCTGCTTCAATGCGGGAAAGATCGTGGACACAATTGCAGCCGAGGGATGGGAGTTCGACTTTGCTCCTGAAAAGGTGACCTCGGCCCCCGAAGACATGAAGGCGCGATGGGAGTGGTATGCAAAACAATCAGGCCGGGGGTACTGAGGTGCATGCGCCCCGACCTGGACACCGACACTGCGCCTCCCGTGATGGGAGCGGGTAGGGGAGAGCCGGGCTCGATCCGGCCCTCCAGCGGGTTCCCGGGTCGGTCAGGTTCACAATGACTCTCAGAGGAAACCCCGCCATCCCCCGACTGGAGGGGAAAGTAGCGTTGGTGACCGGTGCCGCCAGGGGTCTCGGCGCCGGGATCTCCAGGGCTTTCATGGGATCGGGCGTCAAGGTCTGCGCCACCGATGTGGACGAAGACGACATGGCGGCTTCTTTCCGGGGGACCGAGGGTATTGGGACCAGCCTGCTCACTGTTCCATTGGATGTGGCCGACCCCGGGATGTTCGCTGATGTCGTATGTAGGGTGCTTGACCACTGGGGCAGGCTGGACGTTTTGGTTCATGCCGCGGCGATTATGCCGGTGATCAGTCTGGACGACACGTCTCATGATTTCTGGTGGAAGGAGCTGGGCATCCATCTGGGTGGTCTGTTCAACGGCGCCAAGGCGGTACGGGACGCAATGAGAGCTCACGGGGGCGGACACATCATCTCGGTCGCAAGCCGCGCCGGATTCTTCGCCTATCCCAACGGGGTCGCCTACTGCGTGGGAAAGCATGGCCTGGAAGGGTTCACCAAGTCCCTGGCCATAGAGTGGATGCCATACAACATCGCGGTCAACACCATGGGTCCCGGCTCCGGGAAGCGAATCAAGCCGACCGGGATGACCCTGGAGCAGGCAGCGCAGGCGCCCGAAGACGTCAGGTCCACTTGGACCGATCCCGCCGTGCTTGGCGAGGGATTCGTCTGGCTGGCCGGCCAGCCTCCGGCAAGGTTCACCGGACTCTGCTTCGACGCCGGCATGGTGGCCGACGCCCTTGCCGCCGAGGGATGGAATTTCGATTTCGCTCCCGGCAAAGTCACCCCGAACCCCGAGGACATGCGTTCTCGCTGGGAGTGGCAAGCCCAATGGGAGAGGGAGGAACGGCACCGGCAACGACCGGGCGGAGGCCGCTGATCGGTCGGGGTGCGGACACATCTTCGAGGGCTTCTCGCCCAGGCTGAGATCGCCGGCGGTGAGCAACGGGGAGATACACAAAATGATGGTCCCCCAATCCCGGCAGGGCACTGGACATTTCATAGCCCCGGCGCCGGGCCCCGCCCGGGCGTTCTCGAACCCCGCAGGAAGCCTCCACCCGCCGACTTCGACAAGTACACTGAACCGGGAACATCCGGCGGCCGAGGGCGGAGAGAGTGAGTATGGACACCCCATTTGCCGATGTCCTCGTCCGGGGTGGCCTCATGGTATCCGGGCAAGGGATCACCCGTTCGGACGTCCTTGTCGGGGGCGGCAAAGTCTTGGAGGTGGGGGATGACCTGTCGGACAGGACCGCCGGTCGCACCATCGACGCCGCGGGCAAATACGTCTTGCCGGGTGGCCTGGACTCCCATGCACATCCCATCTTCGGGGAGAAGATGGACACCTACTCCATCTGTGCCGCCTACGGGGGCGTCACCACGGTGGTCCCCTTCATAGGCTCTGAGACCCACCGTCACGAGATGTTCGGAAACCACTGGGGAGTCAGAAAGTACAACCCGGACATCGTGAGGGGGTTTATCGAATACGCAGAAGAGGTCTCATATACCGACTTCGCCATCCACGGACTGATAACCAAGCGAGACGAGGAGGACATCGACAAGGTCATTCCCGAATTGATCCGTCTGGGGGTGAACGCCTTCAAGATGTTCATGGTCTGGAACCCATGGGCGGGACCCGACTCGCGGACCAACCTGCTCGCCATCCCCGACGACCTGATAATGACGGTCATGGACCTGGCAGGCCGGGAGGGCGGCATGGCGATGATCCATGCCGAGAACGGCGTGTGCAAGGCTTACCTGGAGAGAAAGTTCAGATCGGAGGGCAAGGTCTCGGTCCACCACTACAACGCCGCGGCGCCCAACATCATCGAAGCCGAGGCGGTGCACCGGGCCGCCACCATGGCCACCGTCGCCGATTGCCCTGTCTATCCGGTGCATCTGAGCACCAAGGAGATAGTCCCCATCCTCGAGCAGTACAAGAGCCAGGGTCTTTCCATTTATGGGGAGACCTGTCCGCACTATCTGGCTCTCACCAATGATGACCTGATCAGGGAGGGGTACCTCCTGAAGGTGGCCCCGCCTCTGAGAGAAGAGGAGGACCGCCAGGCCATGTGGCGGGGACTGGCCGGGGGAGCGTTGGATGTGATCGGCAGCGACTACACGGGATACACCCGCGCTTTGAAACTGACCGGCGCCTTGGACGGTGAGGCCGACGAGCCCGAGGCGGGTGAGGAGAACATCTTCGAGATCGGCGCGGGACTCACCACCCTGGAGTTCATGATGCCGGTCGTCTGGACCCATGGCGTGAACGGAGGGAGAATGACCCTGCCCCGGTTCGTCCAGGTCTTCTGCGAGAACCCCGCCAAGATTTTCGGCATCTATCCCCGCAAAGGGACCATCCAACCCGGTTCCGACGCAGACATCGTGGTCTGGGATCCCGCAAAGCGACACCTGGTCGACGAAGAGCACGGGATCAGCGACTTCTCCACTTTCAAGGGCGCCGAACTCCTGGGAATGCCGGTGGTGACCATGGTGCGAGGTGACGTGGTCATAGAGGATGGCGACTTGGTGGGCAGACCGGGTAGGGCCAGGTATGTCCCGGGCGACCCGAACGCCGCCGCCTACGCTCCCGGCGGGTTCGACGTCAACTAGGGAGAGTCGAGCCCGTGCGCAGGAGAGATCTCATCAGGTTCATCGAAGGTGAACTGTCGGGGGAGCGAGCCTTGGAGTCCGCCGCCCACATGACGAAGTTCTACCGTTCTCCTGGTTCTTCGGGGTACCACCGGGCCACCGACTTCGTGGCGCAACTGCTGAGGGACAACGGGGTGGAACGAGTTTGGGTAGAGAGGTTCCCGCTGGACGGCGAGTACCGGCTGCTTACCCAGACCATGCCCCTGGCCTGGGAACCGTTGAGCGCCGAGCTGCGGATGGGGTCCCGGAATGGAAAGCTGCTCGTCTCCTACGAGGACTCACCGTCCTGCCTGCCGTGGTGGACGCCGTCGACTCCCCAGGGCGGCCTGACGGTCGAGGTGGTGGACGTGGGCACGGGTGAGCGGCTCGAAGACTTCCGGCGACAGGAGGTGAGAGGCAAGGCGGTCCTGGTGCGAAGCACCACGGTGCCCGACTCCTTCGCCCACGCCGTCGCGCTGGCCACCGGCCACGGTGCGGTGGGGGTGATCACCGACACCCTGCTGTATCCCACGGCTCCCTTCCGGACCAGGGAGTCCCTGCCCGATCCCGTGCAGCTTCTTCGAATGCCCTCCAACCGCCCGGGACTCTGGGCGATCGCCGTCAACTACCATGCCGCGGAGCGCCTAGCCTCGACGGCGGGCCTGCAAGCAGCCAGGGTGTGGGTCGACATCCAGGCCAAGACCTTCAAGGGGGAGGCGCAGAATCTCTTCGCAGAGATTCCCGGCGCCGACCGGGCGGATGAGTTCATCCACTTCGTCTGTCATTCGACGGCGGGCACCAAGCCGGGGGCCAACTGCGCTTCGGGCCCCGCCTTGCTGGCTGAAGTGGGACGCGTGATCTCCCGCCTCATCTCGGACGAACTCATCCCGCCACCACGACGCACCATCAGGTTCCTGGTCGACGTCGAAGGGCACGGGACCAAGCACTATCTGCACAACCATCGGGAGGAAGCCGAGCGCGGCATCGTCTCGATCGCCTTGGACAGCGTCGGCCACCACCAGGGAAAGAGCAAGTCCGCACTGCTGTTCTATCACTCCCCGGACTCGGTCCCGACCTTCATCAACGACTACTTCGTTTCGCTCATCGAGGCCACTCCCAAGGAGACGCGCTGGGTGTTCAGCAATGACGACGAGATCCCGTTCGTGAACTTCCCGGACCTGCCCTACACGCCCTGGAGCGACAACAAGTACTACCCCGCCTTCGGGATAGCGTCTCCGCTGTTCATGTCCTGGCCGGACCTGTTTTTCCACACCGACTTTCTCAAACCCGGCATGCTCGACCCCGCGGTGTTCCGCCGCTGCGGGATGGTGATCGCCCTGGCTGCTTTGGAGTTGGCCTATGCCGGCCCCCGGGAGGGAGTCAAGATAATGAGGGAAGTGACGGCGAGGAGCGAGTTGAGGTTGAGCCGGATCGCGCTGCGAAGCGAGCGGCCCGCCCTGGCGACCAGGAAGCGCCTTGCCCACCTCGCGTGGCGGGACATCAAAGCGATAGAGTCGGCCATGGTGTTCGCCGACCAGGGGGACCCGGAGGGCAGCCAAGCCCTCGAAGACACCAAGGACCGGATGCAACGGAGGGTCCGGGACCGGTTGGACGAAGTGCTGGGGTGGCTGCCTGAAGGGGCCCCCGAGGAGGATTTCGCTCCAGGGAGTGTGGTGCCAAGGCGGCTGGTGGAACGGGACGCGCCGGGGCTGGCCGGCACCTCCTATGAGACCCGGATCCGCATGGCCGAGGAGATGAAAGCCCGGGACCCCCGGATGCGCTATGACTCCCTCCGGATAATTGGAGACGAGATATGGAACCTCACCGACGGGCGCCGGAGCGTAAACGATGTGGCCGACGCCATCGCCGCCGAGTTCGACTTCGACCTGGAGCCGCGCCACATCCTGGAGTTGTTCGGGGGGCTGGTCAGAGAAGGCTTCATCGGCCTCGACGGCCCTTAGGCGCGGGGCCCCAACCGTCAGGTGGCGATGTCTCTCCGGTCGATCCTCATGACGGCCGCCGATCCCATGGCGAGCGCCCCGGCCAGCAGCAGGAAGTAGGCCGGCTCGAAGCCCTTGGCGAGCGGAGGGGCGTCTCCGAAGTACCAGTAGAAAGGTGAGATCACCCGAGCGGCCTCCAGTGCGTCGGTTAGAGAGCCGAGGCCGTTCAAGAGGAAGGTGGCCATCGCCACCACCGCGGTGATCCGGGCCGCAGGGAAAGACGGTCCCCCAAACGCCCAGGCAACCATGGTCAACCCGCCGAAGAACAGGCCGAGGAGCCCCAGACCCGCACCGGCGGCGAGGATCCTGCCAGCATCCAGATCGGTCTCCCAGGCGAGGTTGCCAAACACAGCGGCAGCCGTGACGACCACGATCACCAGGCCGGTCGAGAATGCCACTCCCGTCGCCTTTGCGGCGATGACGCCCTTGCGGGAGGATGGAACCGAGAGGGCCAGGTCGAAGGCGCCGTCGCTCTCCTCCTTGACCAACGCCATGGAGACCCCCCTGACCACGAACATGATGATGAGAATCGGGCCGATGGCCTGGTAGGTGCGGGAGGAGACAAACCCGGCCGGGGTTACTATCGCCGCGGGATCGGACATGCCGAACATGGCGAAGACCTCCCTGGGCAGAGAGGTGATCAGGCCCGAGAGCGCCTCGGCGTCGGACGCGATGGTCGGCCAGACCGAAAACAAGACCAGCGTCAGGAGTCCCAGACCTCCGCCCCAACCCCAGACGGAGCGTCGACGGTCCCAGACGGTCTTGCGGAACGATCCGGTCAGCAGCCACGCCGCCCGGACCGAACGGCCTCTCCGCTTACGAGCGAGTCGGGTGATCCGGGTGGCCGCCGGCAGGGTCCGTTCCGTGGAGAGGTCACGGCGCCGGAACATCAGGGTGGCGACTGTGATCAGCACCGCGGCCGTCGCGGCCAACCACAGCTGCCCGGGGCCGATGCCGTTTGTAAGGGGATCAGGTTCCTGGTACCAGGTGAACGGGCTGGCCCTGTCGAAGGTCTCCAACGGTGGGTACAGATCGGAGAAACCGCTTACGAACCAGGTGAGGAACGCCAGAGAACCCGCCACGCCGCCTGCCATCACGCTGCGACCGGTGAACGTGCCCGCCACCAGCGCCAATGCTGCGAACACGACGCCCAGCAGCCAAAGGGACAGTCCGGCTGCCAGGACCCCGTTCACAGACAGGGACAGATCGAAGATCGGGTCTACGACCAGGAGAGACACGGTCAACACCGCCACCAGCGCCAGGGCCGCCAGGGCCACTCCAGCCGTCTTTTCCAAAAAGACGCGGGTTCGGGTTACCGGAGAAGAGAGCACCATGTCGATGAGGCCGTCCCGTTCCTCTGCCATGACCTCGTTCGCAGCCGCGTTGATCACGAAGAACAAGACGAACAGGGGAGCGAACAGGGTGAACAGATAGGAGGAGAGGAATCCCGCCGCCGAGAGGAAGGTGGCCGAATCAATCCCGAATGCGGACAGCAACCCGGCGGGAAGGTTGTTCATGAATTCGCTGAAGTCGTCGGACTCCCGCATCACCGTGAACATCACCCCCAACCACACCGCCAACGCCACGATTCCCAGGCCGAACCCCATGACCGCCCGCCGGCGGTCTCGAAGGGTCTTTCCGAGAATGGCGGGAATCATCGACTCAACCCGCCGGGTCGGCACCGGTGTCGGACCCGTAGTAGGAGAGAAACACTTCGTCGAGGTCGGCCTCTTCGGACGTGACGGTGATGACGTCCAACGAAGAAGCCGCTTCAATGACCGGCTTCTGGGATCCGGCGATGCTCAGCCGCAGCAGGGTGCCGCCATCCAGGAGGTCGATCACGGTCACGCCTTCGATGGAGGCGAACCGGGCAGGGTCGACCGGGGATCCGAACTTGATCGACAGGTTGGCCTGGACCTTCGATCTGAACCCCGACAGGGTGTCCACGTCGATGAGACGACCCTGGCGGACTATCCCCACCCGGTCCGCCACCCGTTCCACCTCGGGAAGGTAGTGGGAGGAGAGGAACACTGTACGCCCCTCGGCCCGGACCTCGGTCAGCAGTTCGGCGAACTCCTGTTGCATGAGGGGGTCGAGACCGCCGGTGGGCTCGTCGAGGATCAGCAGCTCCGGCTCGTGCATGAAGGCGTTCAACACGCCGACCTTCTGGCGGTTCCCCTTCGAGTACTCCTTGATTTGTCGGTCGAGGTCCAACTCGAACCGTTCGGCCAGTCGCTTTGTGACGGCGGCGGTGTCGATGCCTCGCAGTCTGCTGAAGTAGAGCAGGAACTCCCGACCGGTCATGGAGGGATACAGCGCCAAGTCGCCCGGCAGGTATCCGACCCGGCCGCGGATCGCCGGCGAGTCTCTTTCGATGTCCAACCCGAATATCGACCCCGAACCTGCAGAGGGCTTCAGGAAGTCGAGAAGCAGGCGGATGGTGGTGGTCTTGCCCGCCCCGTTGGGACCGATGAAACCGAACACCTCTCCCACCTCCACCGCCAGATCCAGGTCAAGGATCCCCGGCGTGTCCCCGTAGTACTTGGTGAGACCCGAGGTCTCAATGGCTCTCGACACGGTCGCACCTGCCTTGTCCCGCCCGCGACCCGTCACGGTGGCGCGGGCAATCCTCGTCTTGTCGATTCCTCCTGACTCTACCCGCCCGGACGGATCCTCCCGTGCGGCCCCAATGGGCAAGAAACCGCAGATGACGCAGTTGCAGGAGCGACCAATCCGGGGAGACCGAGTGGGGGAGGAGGAGCCCGGTCCCTTTCTCCCTGCGGTATTGTGCTGGTCCATGATCGAGACCTACCGAAACATTCTCGGCCTGCGGGCCATTCGCAATTACCAGGAGCGTCCCATCCGCCGGGAAGACCTCGACCGGGTGCTGGAGGCAGCCAGGTGGACGGGCAGTTCGAAGAACCTCCAGAAGTGGGCGGTGGTGGTCATCCGCAACCCCGAACAGATCGATCGGCTGGCCGACTGCGGCGACTTCACCACTCCGCTCCGGGCGGCGGCGGTGGCGCTTGCCCTCGTCCAGGAACCGAATACCCGGGAGTTCGACACGGGACGAATGGCGCAGAACATCATGCTGGCAGCCGACGCCCTGGGGATGTCCACCTGCCCGATCACCCTGCAGCGCACCGAGGACACCGCCCGGGTGCTGGGTTTGCCGCCGGGATGGGAGTGCCGCTACGCCATCGCCCTTGGTTACCCTGCTCCTGACGCTCGCCCGTCACGGTACGGGGGACGCAAACCGCCCGAAGAGATCTTTCACCAGGAGTCGTTCGGCCAGTGACCCGAACCGCCCGGGCCCTGGCCGACCAGTACTGGGAGTTCCGGCTCGAGCACCGCCACTTCGCCAACCTCTCCCGGGGCGAGCTGAGTCGATTGGAGCGGTGGGACGATCTCTCCTCCGATGGAATAGCCGCCTCCAGGGAGGCCTTTCTCCGGTTCGCCGCCGAGGCGGCCCAGGTGACCGCCGAGGAGGACTCCGACCGGATCCTGGCCGAGACGGTTGCCGCCAGCGCCTTCATGGATGCCGGCGTCACGGTTTGGTGGCCGCAGCTCCAGGCGCCGAGCACTCAAAGCGGACTGCTGAGATCATTGATACCGGCGCTTTACCTCCAGCCTCTGGTCACCCCCGACCATGGATTCCGGTATCTGGAGAAGCTGGGTGGCTTCCCGGCCATGGTCGATCAGTTGGTTGACCGGCTTCGGGAAGGCCGCGCCACCGGGGTGGTTCCCCTGGCCCGCCATGTTCGCCAGACCATAGGGAAGCTCGATCAAATCCTTGCCCGACCACCGGCCGAAGATCCGATCGCCGACCAGCCCCCTCCCGCCGAACTAGGGCTGGACGAGACCGACCGGTGGCGGTCCGAGGTGGTGAACGCCATCGAGACGGGCTTGCGTCCCGGCCTGGTTCGCTTCCGAGAAGCGCTGGCCGAAATCACCCTTCCCGCCGGACGTCCCGATGATCGGCCCGGGCTCTGCCACCTGACCGGCGGCGATGCGGTGTACCGGGATGTGGTCAGAAGCCACACCACCCTCGAAATGGAACCCGAGGCCATCCACCAGTTGGGCCTGGAGCGGGTCGGGATGCTGGAGGACGAATACCGGGCCGTCGCCGGATCGCTGCTCGACACAAACGAAGTCACGGAGATATACACACGCCTGCGCGACGACCCGGGGCTTCGGTATGCAGGCTCCGAGGAGTTGGTCGCTGACGCCCTGGCCTGCCTCGACAAGGCAGCCGCCGCCATGGGCGGATGGTTTGATCCCGTTCCGAGGGCGCCCTGCGTGGCGCACCCGATCGACGTGGGGTCCATGGCCTACTACTACCCGCCGTCGGCCGACGGCGTCCGACCGGGCGCCTTCTTCTTCAACGTGGCGGACCCGACCGCCTGGGCCAGGTTCCAGATTCCCGGCATCGCCTATCACGAGGGGATACCGGGACACCACCTCCAGATGGCTCTGGCCATCGAGAACCCCGAAATCCACGATATCCACCGCAACTACCTGCCGGCTTTCTGCGAGGGATGGGGCCTGTACACCGAGCGCCTCTCCGACGAGATGGGCCTCTACGAAGACGACTGGGAGCGGATCGGCATGCTCACCGCCGACTCCCTGCGAGCCGGGAGACTGGTCGTAGACACCGGTATCCACGCCCTGGGCTGGTCGCGACAGCAGGCCATCGAGTTCCTCGCCGACCACTCGCCCATGTCGCTGCACGAGGTCACAGAGGAGATCGACCGGTACATCGCCACTCCCGGCCAGGCCCTCTCCTACATGCTCGGTCGCCTCGAAATCGAGTCCCTGCGCGCCGAGTCCGAGGCACGGCTTGGCCCGGGGTTCGACATCAAAAGCTTCCACAGGACCGTCCTCGGCAACGGCGCCGTCCCACTCGCCACCCTTCGTTCAATGGTCCGGGACTGGCT
>VXSV01000130.1 GCA_009837815.1 Acidimicrobiia bacterium | reverse complement strand
CTGAGCGGAGGGAGTGGGATTCGAACCCACGAGGCACGGATGCCCAACAGTTTTCAAGACTGTCACCTTAGGCCGCTCGGTCATCCCTCCTTCGGGTAGGAACCGTATGCGGTTGCGGAGCGGAGGGAGTGGGATTCGAACCCACGAGGGGGCGTCAACCCCCTACGGCATTTCGAGTGCCGCGCACTAGACCGGACTATGCGATCCCTCCGGACAGATCACCCTTTCACCGGTGATCGGGTCATAGACTAGCCGGTCGTCTCCGTGATGGATCGAAGGTAAGGTAGCCTCCGAGCGGTGAGGCGAAGCTCTCTTGTGGGATGGTCGGCGGCGGCCTGGCTGACTCTGCTGATGGGTTCCTGCGCCGATCAACCGGTGCGTTCTCCCGCCTCCACCGTGATGGTGGAGGTGACTGCCGAAGTGAGCGCCACCACCGCCGCAACCGTGCCGACCACCGCCACGCCGACCACCCTTCCGGCGCCGGTGGAGGGCTTGTTGTTCCTGCCCGAGTCCTTCCGGGACAGGATGTTGGAACTGGTGGAGGAGACCCAGGCCCTCCGTGGCTTCACCTTTGTAGAACCCCTGCAGATCGAAGGGATCACCTCCCAGGAGATGGTGAGGCGGCTCCGCGCCGGCGTCGGCAATGACCCGCGGCTCTCCGAGGTCGATCAGCCGCTGTTCCGGCTGCTGGGTCTGATCGAGCCGACCGACGACTGGGTGACGGTCCTGTCGGGTTTCCGGGCCCGTCCCATTCCCGGCTACTACGATGTGTCCAGCCAGAAGCTGTGGCTGGTTTCCACTCTGGAGGACCCGAGCCCGCTTGAAGAGATGACCCTGGTGGGCGAGATCGCCAAGGCGCTGGTGGACCGCCACCTGGGTGTCTGGAGGCGCCAATCCCGTTTGGCCAGGGTGGGCGACAGCGATTACCTGGCGGTCCTGGGGGGTATGGCCGAGGCCGACGCCACGCTGGTTGAGTTGCTCTTCATGGAGGGCATGAGCGACTCGGCCAGGGAGCAGGTTCTCGGAGAGGCATGGGAAGTCGCCTCCGACGATCTGGCTCTTCCTTCGTTTCTGACCCACAGCCTCGGATTCGCGTCGGGGCCGGTTCTCGAGTACCTTCAGGCGCTGATTCAGTCCGGCGGTTGGGACTTGGTGAATCAGACCCATCGGGACCCTCCAGCTTCCACGGAGTTGATTCTGGAGCAGGGTGTCGGGCGGGTGGACCCCGTGCTCCTGCCCAAACCGGATGCGTCCCCCCCCGAGGCCTACCAGTTGGTCTCCGACTCTGTGTGGGGACAGTGGGGGTGGAACGCCCTGTTGGCTTCGGCGCTACCCCCCGAGCAGGCGGCGGTGGCTTCGCGGGGCTGGGGAGGTGACCGGTACCTGGTCTTCAGCGACGGTGAGGACATCGCCTTGGTGGTGACCTACCTGGGCGACACGATGGCCGACGCAGACGAAATGCGGGCAGCCCTGGTGGAGTACATACGGGAGGCCATGGATGCGGGGGAACCCACGTTTGCGGCCGATGGGGTGGAGTTCTCCGGCGCCGCCTATGCCTGGCTGGGCGGAGAAGGCGAAGCGCTGACCCTGATCGCCGCTTCCGACGTGGAGGTCGGACGCGGGTTGCGGGCTTCCCGGGGTGGCTGAGGGGGTTTCGGCCGGTCTTGTTTTCTTCCTCAATCCCGCTTCATCAGGGATAGGCTCTGCGGAGTGGCCTTTCTCCCAATCCGGCGCAGTTGTCCCAACCCGGACACCGAACACGGGTCTGAGGGACTAGGGAAGGTAAGCCGTCCAGACCCCTCGAACCCCACCCGTCAGGTCAGGCCCGCTTTCCTACCAGCGGTCGTGGTGGTTGCCCTTGTGACAGCGACCTGCGCAAGCGCCTCGGACTCCCCGGCCACGGCTGCTACCGAGGCGCCGACGGTTACCAGCGCCGCTGCACCAGCCACCACTACCGCAACGGCGCCTGTGACCACTACTGGAGCGCCCACCACAACTACCGCTCCGGTCACCACCACCGAGGCTCCGCCCACCACCGAGGCCGGCGCCCCGACCACAACCCCGGCCTCCACTACAACCACAACCGCGCCAGAACCCGAACCAGACCTACCTGTGATCGAGGGCCTGAGCCCCGAAATCTCCGCACAGGTCTGGGAGGCCGTGGAGGTCACCGAGGGCATAAGGGGGTTGGAGTTCGAAGACCTGCCGGTGATCACGGTCCTTTCGCCAGACGACTTCGAGGCGCGGGTTCGGATGGAGGTGGACTCGGACTTGGAGGACGTCGAGGTCGACGAGGCGCTGTACAAACTGCTCGGTCTGTTGGAGCCCGATGATGATCTCAGGGCGCTGTACGGAGAACTGTACGGCGAAAGCGTGGCGGGGTTCTACTCCAGCGAAGACAAGGAGTTGGTGATTCCCGCATCGGGTGAAGAGTTCACGGGATTGCAGACCATGACGCTGGTCCACGAGTTGATTCACGCACTCACCGATCAGCACTTCGACTTCGGTTCGAGGATGGAGGATCTCTTGGAAAACCAGATGCACGATCCCGCCTCGGGTCTGGTCGGCTTGGTGGAGGGAGACGCCACCCTGGCGGAGTTCGTCTATGTGAACAACCTCGACTCGGCCGCCCGCAGCCGCCTGGCGGCGGAGTTCGCCGACTATGAGCCACCGGACATCGACATCCCGCAGTTCATGGAACTGGCTCTTTACTTTCCCTACGACGCCGGCTTTGAGTACGTGTTGAATCGGTGGAGGGAGGGAGGATGGTCGGCGGTGAACGACCAATACCTGGATCCGCCCGGTTCCACCGAAGAGATATACGAAGGCGCCCCCTCCCCGACCACGGAAGTGATCGAAATGGAACGACCGGCCGGTGTGCTCCCCGAGGGATATGAGGAGATCTACGACTACACATGGGGCTTCTTGAACATCCTGGTCATGTTCGAGCAGATCCTGGGTCGGGAGGTGGCGGTGGATGCGGCGACCGGATGGGGCGGGGGTCGTAGCCTGGTGGGGTATGCCGAGGACGGTGAGGTGGTGCTCGTGTGGGAGTATGCCGGAGATGATCCGGCGGAAGTCGAGGAGTTGGCGCGGTTGCTGGCTGACTACGCGGCGGCCGGTATGAGGGTGGGGGAACCGCAGACGCAGGGAGAGTTCGGCTTCCTGGCCTCCGCCGACGACTATGTCCTGGTCGCTCCCATTCCGGCCGGACTGGTGATGGTGGCCTGCTCCGACCCGGAGGCGTGCCCGTCGGTGAGCACTGCCTATCTGCCTTGAGCCATGAGAGAGTTGAGGTGTGGGGAGTGGAGTTCGGGTCCGGTGAAGGTGGCTGACAGCTTCTGGAGGAGGCTGGCGGGGATCCACGGGGTTCCCCGAGGTTGGGGGGTATTGATTCCCGGACGCTCGGTCCACGGTTTCTCCATCGTGGCCGGGTTGTGGGCGGTGGGGCTTGACAAAAC
>VXSV01000118.1 GCA_009837815.1 Acidimicrobiia bacterium | reverse complement strand
GGTCGTCCTGAACGGTATAGATGGTGAACGTGGCTTCTAATTCCCCCCTTTGGAAGTGAATCAACTGGAATTCACCAACTTCTCGGTGGACCACGCAGTCGTTCTCGAAATTGTGTCGGCCATTTAGATGGACATCGTCGCCGCCCACGAACGCCGTCGCCTGGTTGGAAGGCGTGGCGGTGCCCCCGTCTTCCAGCAGGCAGGGTCTGTTGGCGGGCGATTCCAAAGCCCCCCGGCTGCGGTGGACACGCACCACCAGACTCTCACCCTCAGGGATTTCGGTGGTGCTGCTATCGATCCAATAGTCGACCCGTTCACGGTCCAAGATCGTGCCGATCCCGGTCCCATCCGCGATGGACGCGCCGGTGGGGTTCTCCAGGACGACGTGAACAGTCTCGTCCCATTCGACGGCGGTATCGTAGTGCACCTGCACGGCGATATCCTTCGACTGCTCGCCTTTGGAGAAGGTCAGCGTCATGGGTGCAACCGCTGTGTAGTCGTTTTGCCCGAGTTGTGTTGCACCGCCCGTCTCCGCGGGATGCTCGCCGGTTCCGGGCTGTGTCTTCCACTGCACGGTGATCGGTGTCTTGGCCGGGCTCGACAGGCGCACGACGAAGGTCATCTCGGTACTCGAGTTTCTCGACACCGGTTCCGACACCTTGGTATCCGAAATAGATATCTTTATACTGTCGTTGTCGACGATGGTGCCGACGCCCCCGCCCGCCGTGTAAGTCGTGCCGGGCGCGTGTGAGAGCACGACCCGGAACCGCTCGTTGACCTCGTCCAAGTCGTCGTCGGTGGTGACGACTGAGATGTCGGCGGTCAGGCTGCCCGCCGCGATGGTGAACGTGCCGCGACCCTCCTCATAGTCCACCCCTGCGATCGCGGTGCCGTCCACGGTCTCCCAGTCGCCGGTGACATCCTTCTCCGAGACGGCGGCCAGTTTCGCCTGGAACCGCGCCGTGCCACCCTCGTTCACACTGACGTCGGCGATGCTGAGGAGGGGACGCCGGTCGTCGTCGCGGATGACGCCTGTGGCCCTCAACCGTACTTCCTGCGCCGTGCCGGACGTCTTCGCCAGCACCACGTCCAGGGTTTGGCGCGGCTCGTCTATGGTGTCCTGCAGGGTGGTCACCGAAATCGTCGCGGACTCCTCACCGGCGGGAATGGTGACCTGCCCGTTCGTCACCGCCGTGTAATCCGCGCCTGCGGTGGCGGTGCCGTCCTCGGTTTTCCAGGTGAAGACGACATCATCGACAGCCGGTGCGCCCAGATCTACGGTGAACTCCATTACCTTACCCTCGGCCGTTTCGGGCGCGTCTTGGACCAGAACTGACACACCGTCGTAGATGGTGGCGAAGACCTTGTGATCGAAGTCGTACTCTACGGTGCCGGTTACCCCTCCAATCGCGGCAACGAGGATACCAAGGCCAAACGTCTCAGATCCTTCGTCTTCGGTATCCTTTTTGGTGGGCACCTCGATGGGTGGGCTGCGAACATCGCCTGCTGGAATGTCCAATTGGTAACTTTCCCGTTTAAAATCGTCGTCCGCCGTTGCGGTGCCGGCGAACGATTGCAATTGGATCGTGATGTCCTTATCCCAGGGAGCGACCTTCCCGTCTACCAGCACTTCCGCGTGAAAGACGGCGGGATCGCCCTCGTGGACGGGCAGCACGTCCTCGCTGATACGCACCTCCGGGAGAAGCGATGAGTCTCTGCGGATGATGCCCGCGGCCTCCAGCGTGCGACCCTCCCCCTCTAAGGCCACGTTCCTCGGTCGACTCAGCCGCAGTATCACAGTCTCGTCTGCCTTCTGGGTGACCTGGTCACTGAGGACGTCGACGACGATGGTCTTCTCCGTGTCCCCGGGAGCGAAGGTCAGCTTGCCGGACGGCAGGGCCGTGTACCTCACGCCGGACTGAGCGGTGCCGTCGCCGGTGTCCTTGTACCTGACGCTGATCTTCTGACCGCTGGGGTTGCTCAGTTTCGCGCTGAATGTGAGTTGGCCGCCTTCACTCGCCGTAGGCGACGAGAGGGACATCACCGGATAGGGATCATCGTCCACGATGGTCGCGGTGACGGTGACTTCGCCAGATGGGATACCTATCCCCTCTGCTTCGGACAGTGTTATCTGGAAGAATTCGTCAGATTCATAGAGGTTGTCCTGCTTGGTATTTACGGACAACGAGACGCTCGTTTGCCCCGCGGGCCAATTGAATGTTAGCAATTCGGGGTTGGGGATTTCCCAGTCTTCACCTGAGGCGGTGTCATCATTTCCGCCCCACGCCAACACGAAACGGGACCCCTCTACCGGCGCGCGGTCTGTCTCGAGCGTGAACACCGCTTCATCCCCCTCGTTCACGGAAATGTCACTCACACGCAGATCGCGCCCCGTGGCATCGGGATTGTTTTTCACCGTCACCGTCGCGGAACCGGTCCCTTCCTCGGTTCGATACCCTACGCCAGGGAGCACGGTGAAAGTGACGGAACCGCTGTTGTCGTTGGACGAATCAACTTGCGTGGCCACCGCTTCCTTCTGGACTGTGGGGGAAGGCGCGAAGAGTCCGGATTCTTCAAGGACCTTGATGGTTCTCAGGCTGTCGCCTGCGTAATAGGAGCTTCGGTACGGCCCGACGAAATCACCACCTTCTTCCGTGGCAATCGCGCTTATGAAGATAGCCTCTCCTCTTTTGTCCGGGTCATCGCCCTCCCAAGGTTCCACGGTCACGGTGAAGAAACGTATATTCTGGCCTTCCGTCACCTCGGTAATGGTGTGACCGGTGCCGAACTCGTAGGTGCTCACTGTAACCAGTGGATAGTTGATGTCAGGGTCGTCCTTGACCGTCCAGAAGACCGGACCGCCGACGATCTCGTAGCCTTCCGGCGCCTCGGTGATCGCCAGGGAGATGGTCCCGCCCAAGGCGGTGTAGCGATCCGGCTGGGTACCGAACCCGTAGCCGGAGGTCGGGTTGGTGCCTACCGTGATGGTATGTGGCTCCTCCACCGTGGGCGCGAGGAAGTCGGAGGTTGCGTCGTCAGTGAGCCGAATCGTGACCGAAGCGGTGCTATCCGAGCTTGGCGGAACCATTTCAATCTGGGATAACACCCCGGTATCCTGAAAGCCGGCGTAGCCTTCCGTGAACGTTGTGAGTTCAGAAGGGTGCTTGACGACCCTGACCCCTGGTTTCGTTTGAAACACCGGAGACAGCGCGTAGAAGTGCCCTCTATCCCAGGCTCCGGGGGGCAGATCCGTGGACCGCAACGGCGTATATTTGCTCGGGTCGTTCCCGTACAGTGTGCCCATCCGAACCGGTTTTGGGTTTGCATCACGTTCAGCCGCGTTCTTGAACGGACCCAAAGGGTTATTGGCATCGGACTGGCCCGCGCTGGTGCTGCCCGTGTACACCCAGACTCTCCCATTGTTATCCTTGGCTATGGGTTTTCCCGCCTGGTCGCGAGCCACCTCGCTGTCCCACGATCCGTCGTAGAAGTCGCCATAGTTGTCGGCGACCTTGTCACCCTTCACCCAGTAGATCGGCACGCCTCCGTTGCCGGTGGTCGCGGTGTTGGCGCGGGCGCTGACGGTCGCTGTCGAACCCACCACCCGAAACCTGGACGCATAGGGAATGAGGGCGGGGAGGGCGGCACCGGAGAGTTTGGCCTGGTCCTGCACGAATTTGTTGAAGGAGTCGATCACTCTGACTTGCGAGTGCCTCTTATCCTTGGTCACGAACAGCAGCCGGAACTGCTCCCCGGGCCCAATGCCGTCAGGAACCAACTCCCAGTCGTTCGACACCAGGATCGGTTCCTGGCTGTTGGCCGGTTCCTGAGCCGAACCGCCGCCCGTCAGCAGGGCGTATCCGAGAACGAGCAGAAGACCGGTCAACAGGCGGGCAGTCCGGATTCCGGAGGCTCTCGAGTTCAGCCGGCGGAGACGGATTCCGGAGGCCGCCTGCTTGGAGCGAGACGTGGGCCGGGAAGGCGATGCTCTCATCGTGGTCCCTAACAGTCAGCCGACCGGCCCGGGCTGAGACGGTACGCTTGACTTGCAATTGATGTGACCGTCACTGTGACTGGGGTGTGGCCGTCTAAACTCATCATGTGGGGGTATCGACGCTGCAGCGATCACTCGACTTGGGTTTCAATATCAGGAAAACAACCGCCTCGGGGACCACACGGCCGGTACCCGCTCCGATCCGCCCCCCCCCGGATTGGCCGGGGCGTTGTGGCTGTTGCTCGCTCTCCGGCTAGGGTTCGAACCCGGGTTGGTGGGGTGTTTCTGTGTCCGCGGCGCGCAAAAGGCCGGGAAGTGGCGGTGGATCCGAGTGAAGATGACTCCAACGTCCGGTGTGTGGCGCCGATGCTGCGTGCTTTCTCGCTAGCTAACAACCGTCAGCACCGTGCGGTGTTGCCGATCAACACCTTGCTCCTTTCGGAGCCTACCGTCACCGATGCTGTCCGCGGAGAACGGGTAAACCGGATTATACCCAGTTGGGAGGCTTATGAATCTGCGTATTGGGGCTGGTTGCTCACCGCGGGGGCAGGGCTCTGATCCCCTGTCAGATAGATGGCTCGGGGTGTGGCGCCACCCGCCGTGGACGGGTGCCTACGTGTACTTCGCGGCAACCGATGGAGAGCACCGCAACGCCGGTGAAGGAAGTCGTCTCTGGCCTGTAATCGTGATACCCGTCGGCGTATGCTCTTGATCAGATAAGACAAGGCAAATCGGGTTTTGGGCCATCCACCCGAGAGTTGGAGAGAAAGAAGCGACGATGCGCACTGGCGTCATAGGAAGCCTACAGGTTTCGAAGGTCGGTTTGGGCTGCAACAACTTCGGCGCCCGGCTCGACAAAAGCCAGACCGAGGCAGTGGTCCTGGCCGCCCTCGAACATGGGATCACCTATTTCGACACGGCCGACATCTACGGAAACAAGGGACTGTCCGAGGAGTATCTGGGCGCGGCTTTGCGAAACAGACGCCATCGGGCGGTGGTGGGCACCAAGTTCGGAATGGAGATGCTGAACGACGCCCAGATGGGTGGCAGCGTCCGATGGGTGGCCGTGGCGGTGGAGGACAGTCTCCGGCGTCTCGGGACCGACTACATCGACCTGTACCAGATGCACAAGCCGGATCCCTCGGCGCCGATCGAGGAGACGCTGGGTGCCTTGCATCGCCTGGTCGAACAAGGCAAAGTGCGCGAGATCGGATGCTCGAACTTCACCGGCGACCAGGTCGACCAGGCAGCGGCGGTGAGCAGGCAAAGCGGGTTCCCCCGCTTCGTCAGCGCCCAGAACCACTACAGCCTCCTGGCCCGTGGGGTGGAACGAGAGCTGGTTCCCGCCTGCGCCCGCAACGGTCTCTCCGTGATGCCCTACTGCCCGCTCGCCAACGGCGTGCTGACCGGAAAGTACCAGCGAGGAAAGGAACCCCCCACGGGTTCGCGGATGGACTGGGTCCGAAACGACCCGAACACAACCGACCGCGGCTTCATGAGCGATCGGAACCTCGACATTGTGGACGGACTCCGAGAGTACGCGGCCGACCACGGCCGGACCCTGACCGAGTTGGCCATCAGTTGGCTGGCCGCCCAACCGGAAGTCTCCACAGTCATCCCCGGCGCCAGTTCGCCCTCCCAGGTTCTCGCCAACTCCAGAGGCGCCGACTGGGCCATGACCGACCGCGAACTGGACGAGATCGGGACCATCACGGGCGGATGAGACTCCTGCATCCTCAGTTCACTTGCGTGGGCCGGCTCCACACCGCACCGCCCGGCCGATCCTCGAACCCCATCGTGATCCCGGACCTGTCCTGCGGTCCGGGCTCAAAGGGGGAACACGACCGGCACCAGCGCCACCACGATGCCCAGCACCACCACGGTCAGGGGGCTGCCGACCCGGGCGTAGTCCGCCGACCGGTATCCCCCTGCTCCCATCACCAGCAAATTGGCCTTATGACTGAAGGGAGTCATGAAGGCCGCTGATGCGGCCAGGCTCACCCCCATCATCACCGCATAGGGGTTCATCCCCAGTTGAGCGGCCGTCTCCAGGGCGACCGGCGCCAGGAGAACCACCGAGGGAGCGCCGTCAAGAGCCTGGCTTAGGAGGCTGGCCAGCAGGACCAGGGCTATGAGGATGGCGTAGTTTCCCAGGGGTCCGAGAATGTTGATGACCTGGGCAACCATCAACTCGGCCGCGCCGGTCCTCTCCATGGCAAAGCCCACCGGAAGCACCGCAGCCACCAGGAAGATGGTTCGCCACTCTATGGCCCGATAGGCTTCCTCCATGGTGACGGTGCGGAACGCCAGCACCAGGCTGGCCGAGATGAAGGCCGCCACGTGGATGGGCTGGATGCCGAACACCACCAGTCCGACCATCAGCAGGAGCGCACCGAGGGCGAGCGGCGCCTTGTTGTGCCTCTTCGGACGCAGACCCTCCGGAGAGAGGACCACGAAGTCGGGAGTGGTGCCGAGCAGGCGAATCCTCTCCCATGGTCCCTGGACCAACAGGGCGTCACCCAGTTGGAACCGGAGGTCGACCAGACCGGTCCGGATGGTTCGCCCGTCCCGCCAGACTGCCAGCAGTTGCAGGCCGTAGCGTTTCCGGAACTCCAGGTCCCGCACTGTCTTCCTCACTGCCGCCGACCGCGGGGATAGCGCCACCTCCACGATGCCGATGTCCTCGGTCTGGAGTTCGGCCCGATCCACCTTGGTGTCTACCCTGATGTCGCCGATCCGCACCAAATGCTCGACCCGCGCCGTGTCGCAGGCAACCAGCAGCCCGTCGCCCTCCCTTATCACATCATCGGGAGAGGCGACCATGCGGGTCACCCCGTTGTGGACGATGGCCCCCACCGTCACCCCGAACAGCTCGCTCAGCCGGCTGTCCTTCACCGTGGCGCCCACCAGCGATGAACCCGGGGGAATCCTCATCACCGACAGGTGATCTTCCAGAGACTTCAATGCGGAGAGTCCCAGGCTCTTCACCACGAAGTTCAGATCGGCCTGCATCTTGTGCAACTCGCTTCGGGTACCCAGCCCGATAATCCGGTCCCCCGCCTCCAGGATCTGCGAAGCCAGTCCTCCCCGGATGGTCTCTCCCCGGCGGTCTATCCCGACGATCACCACCTGATAGCGTTCCCGGAACCCGATCTCGGCGAGGCTCCTGCCCACCACCTCGGAGGACTCCATTACCTCGGCTCTGATGGCCGAGAAACCTCTTATGCGCGGGATGTCCCGGGTGGTGGTCCTCTCAAGCTCCATGCCGCCCACCCGCAGGATGCCCTCGAGATCGGACAATCGTCCCTCCACCAGCAACACGTCTCCGCCCCTGAGCAGCGTGTCCGCTTCCGGAACGCGGTTCTTGGCGCCCAGCCGGTGAATGGCTACCACTTGAACGCCCAAGGCGTCCGACAGGTTGGCCTGTTCCAGGGTGACGTTGTCGAGTGGGGACCGCTTCGGGATCCTTATCGTGAACAGTCGCTCCTCGAGGTGGTAAATGTCAGACAGATCGGCGGAGTCGGCCACCCCCGGGCCGGCGATCCGATCCGGCAGGAGTCTTCTTCCCAGGGTGATCATGAACAGAATTCCCCCGCCCAGCAGCAGTGCGCCGATGGGCGTGAAGGCGAAGAGGCCGAACGGCTCCAAGCCCCGCTCGGCGAGAATCGAGGCCGCCACGATGTTGGGCGGGGTTCCGACCATGGTGGTGGTCCCGCCCAGAATCGACCCGAAAGCCAGGGGCATCATCAGGCGGGACGGTGACAGCCCGGCCCTGCGGGCGATGGCGGCCACAGCCGGCATCAGGACCGCGGTGGCCGCAATGTTGTTCATGAATGCCGAAAGGACTCCCGAGACCAGCATCAGCATGATGATCAGGGGCGCTTCTTTGCTGCCCACCAGCCTGTAGATCCTCGAGGCCACGATGTCGGCTACGCCGGTGTAGAGCAGCGATGCGCTGATGATGAATATCGCCAGCATGGTGATCACCGCGGGCGAAGCGAAGCCGCTGAAGGCCTCGTTCGGTCCCACGTACCCTCCCAGGATCAGGATCGCCAGGCCCAAAAAGGCCGTCAGATCCACCGGTAGCTTGGCGGTGAGGAACAAATAGGCCATGGCGGCCAATAGCAGGACCAGAAAAGCAATCTGCCAGGTCATCCGGCGATTTTAACGTCCGTGCCCGCCAAGGCTCGAAAAAGGCCCGGCAACCGGGCGGCCACCGCCCGCCGTCCGCCGCCGACAGCCGACAGCCCCTACTCAGAACGCCCAGAAGCGGGGGATGAAGATCACCGACAGGATCCAGAACAGGAAGCTGAGCGGCACTCCGGTGCGGAGGAAATCGGTGTACTTGTAGCCGCCGGGGTTGTAGATCATGGTGTTGGTCTGGTAGCCGACCGGCGTCGAGAACCCGGTGGAAGCGGCGAAGGTAATGGCCATCAGGAACGGCCGGGGGTCGACTCCGATCTGCTCTGCGGTGGAGATTGCGATGGGCGCCAGCAGCACCGCCGCCGCGGCGTTGGTCATGGTATCGGTCATCACGGAGGTCATCAAATAGATCACGGCCAGCACAGCCACCGGTCCCATCTCCCCCACCAATCCCACCGCTCGCTCGGCAAGAGCCCCGGCTGCGCCGCTGGTCTGCATGGCCACCCCCAAGGGAAGGATCCCCGCCAGCAGGAAAACGACCTGCCAGTTGATGGCGTTGTAAGCCTCCTCCAGCCGGAGGACCCGGGTGACAAGCATCGCCACGCAGCCGAGCAGGGCGGTGACCAGGATCGGGAAGACGTCAAAGGCCGCCAGACCGACGACCGCCGTGATAATGCCGATAGCCAAGGGGGCCTTTCGGCGAAGAACCGCGCCCGGCACCTCGTTGAGAACGATGAAATCGTTGCTGCGTCGCAGAGTGGTTATCTCCTCCTCGTGGGCCTGGACCAACAAGACGTCCCCCATGCTGAGGATGATCGAACTCAGCTTGTCGTTGATGGCCTCCCCCCGCCGCTGCATGGCCAGCACCAGGGCCTTGTAGCGGTTGCGGAAGTCCGCCTCCTGGAGCGTGTGTCCGATCAGAGGGGAACCGGGCGCCACCAAGGCCTGCACCAGACGAAGGTCTTCGGTTTGCAGGGTCTCGTCACGCAGTTTGAAGTCGACGTTCAGTTCCATCCCCATCGATCCCTGCAGGCGCATCAGATCGGCGATCGACCCGTGCACCAACAACACATCGTCCGGTTGCAGGGTGTGCCGGAGGGGAGCCCAACCGGCTTCCCCCGCCTCCAGCACCCGGAGGACCGTCACGTCATGGTCCTCCCCGAGCCTGCTCTCGATCACCGACCTGCCCACCAGGGGAGACCTCTGGCGCACCCTCAACTCGGTGACGTACTCGCCCAGGTGATATGCGGTGGCCAACTCCCTCTGCCGGCGGTCGGGCAGCAGCCACCGACCGAACACCAGGAAGAAGACGACCCCGGCGACGAAGAGAATCGATCCCATCCTGGCGAACTCGAACATGCTGAAGGAGCCATAGCCGGCCTGGTCGGAGATGGAACTCACCAGGAGGTTGGTGGAGGTCCCGATGAGAGTGCAAACCCCGCCGAACTGAGAGGCATAGGAGAGAGGAATCAGCAGCTTGGACGCGGCGATCCTGCGTCGGTTGGCAAGGATCGTCACCAGAGGGATGAAGACCGCCACCGCCGCGGTGTTGTTCACGAACGCCGACATGACCGTGACGGTGCACATGATCACCACTAGGGCCGTGAAGTGGCTTCGCCCGAAGCGCACCATCAGCCGTCCCACCGCGGCGGTGGCGCCCGTCTTCTGAAGACCGGCGCTCAGGATGAACATCGCCGCCACGGTGAGGGTCGCCGGATTGCTGAATCCGGAGAATCCCTCCTCGGGGGTGACCAGCCCGAAGATCAGCAGCGCGCCCAGCCCGATCATCGCCACCAGATCGAGCGGGTACTTCTCTGAAACAAATAGCGCTACCGTGCCGACCAGGATCGCCAGCACCAAGATGGCTTCACCAGTCATTACTGAGTCCATCCTATGAGTCTTGCAGCTTCGGGGCCATCAGGATAGCCGCCCTGGGCGGCGAAAGTGGCCTTTGGGCGACTCCCCGGGTCTTCGGGCGTCGGCCCTCGCCCTTCGATGGGAGACCCCGGTGACCAAACCGTCGCCCGGCCCGCCGGGCTCTCGGCTAGGCTTATCCTTTGCCGTGTGACCAGCGCCCGTAGCTCAATTTGGACAGAGCGTCTGACTACGGATCAGAAGGTTGGGGGTTCGAGTCCCTCCGGGCGTGCCTGCCAAGAGCCGGTTCAGACCGGCCCCGACCCGATTCAGGAGCGACATCCATGAACCACCCCCACGGCACTTTCTGCTGGATGGACATCTATCTCCCCGATCCCGAGCGGGGCAAGACTTTCTACAACGGCATGTTCGGGTGGGAGTGGACCGATGTCCCCATGGGCGACTCCGGGATGCTCTACACCATGTTCAACCTGGATGGAAAGACCGTGGCCGCCATGGGACCGTCGATGCCGGGCATGTTCCCCGAGGGGTCGCCACCCGTCTGGTTCTCCTACATCGCCACCGACGACATGGAGGCCACCGCCGAGGTTGCGCGGTCCCTTGGCGCCACCTTCCGCATGGGCCCCGCCGAGGTGGGGAACGGAAAAGTCGCCCTCCTGGAGGAACCGGGCGGAGGGGCGGCGTTCTTCCTGTGGCAGGCCCTGGAGTTCGGCGGCGCCGAGGTGAAGAACGCTCCCGGCGCCCTGGCGTGGAACGAGTTGTACACAAAGGACCTGGAAGCTACCCGGAGTTTCTACAGCGGGTTGTTCGGCTGGGAGTGGAGCAGCATGCCCATGCTCCAGGGCGGGGAATACCACCTGGCCAACGTCGGGGGCATGCCCATCGCCGGGGTTTTGGTGATGGACGAAAACTGGGGAGAGATTCCTCCTCACTGGATGGTCTACATCCAGGTCGAGGACGCCGACCAGGCAGCCGCCCGGGTTGAGAGCCTGGGCGGGGATGTCTGCGTCCCGGTCACCGAGATCGCGGTAGGCCGCTTCGCCGTGGTCAACGACGACCAGAAGGGAACATTCACCATCTTCGAGCCCGCTCCCTATTAAGCGCACCGGGAGGGGACGACCACCCTCCGTTGCGGTTTGCGGCGGGAATGGGAAAAACAAGTGGGCAAAGGGGTTGACAACGTCACATCCCGGTTACAAACTCTAAGAAACTACAACAAGCCTCCTGCCGGGGCCAGAGCTCTCCCAATGCAGGAGACCGGGGATCGAAAGGTTCCGCAACGGTATACCCTCGCGGATTTTGGCGACCCCCAATGGTTCGGCGGTGGTGGGGGATGGGCCCGGAGGGCAGAAATTCGCGGGAGCTTACTTCGCGAGATAGTGTTGGGTTTTCGCGAAGCGCAGGGGCCGTCACCAGAGGTCCGTCAACCTGATTTGATCTTCTCCAGCGCCGCCTGGGCGGCGTGGTAGCCGCACATGCCGTGGACGCCTGCGCCGGGAGGGGTGGAGGAAGAACAGAGATAGACCCCGTCCGCTCCCGTCCCATAGGGCGTCCACCCTCCGAAGGGCCCCCGCAGCACCCGCCGCACGCCCAGGGCCCCACCGCCGATGTCTCCCCCCACGTAGTTGGGGTTGTAGCTCTCCCATTCGGAGGCCGAAACGGCGTGGCGCGCCAGGACTGTCTGGGAGAATCCCGGAGCATGTCGCTCGATCTCGGCCTCCACGGCCGCCCGCATGTCCGCCGAGCTTCCCCGGGGAACGTGGGTGTAGGCCCACAGGGTGTGCTTTCCGTCCGGTGCGCGGGACGGGTCGAAGCGGGAGGGTTGGGCAGCCACCACGAAGGGCCGGTCGGGAATGCGACCGCGCCACACCATTTGCTCGGCCAGGGCGATCTGCCGGTGGTCGCCTCCCAGGTGCAGCACCCCGGCCTTGGCCATCCGGTCATCTGTCCACGGCACCGGTCGGGACAGGGCCCAGTCCAGCTTGAACACCCCCGGTCCGTGCCGGAACCCTCCACCCACCCGAGCCTTCCGGCCAGACCCTTCCTCTCCCAGCATGTCGATGAGCGCCCCGGGCGCCACATCGGCCAGCACCACCCGGGAAGGAGGAAGTTGAGCCAGATCGGTTATCCGGCGGCCGGTCTCGATCTCCCCTCCCATGTCGGTGAAGTGAGACGCCAGGGCGTCTACCAACGCCTGGGAACCTCCCGACACGAAGGGCCAGCCGTATCGGTGCCCGCCCGCCAGGAGAAGCCACCCCACCCCGGCAGTGAACAACCTTCCCAGCGGCATCACCGAATGGGCGGCGGAGCCTGCCAGCAGGGAACGGGCCGCCAAGCCCTTGAACCTGCGCACATCCCAGGAAGCCGGACGGGCGAAGGACGCCAGCTTCAGCGTCCCCAGCGGATCGGACCACGATCCCAAGGCCGGTCCCAGGAGCCGGTTTTCTATCCGAGACCACATCCGGTCGATGTCCTCGATTCTCCGGCGGTAGCGGACCGCATCGGCGCCCAGCCCTTCCGAGGTCTCCTCAGTGGAACGCCGGAGCACGACCACCTCGCCATTGTCGAGGGGATGGGCGAGGGCAACCGGCGGATGGACCCAACGCAGCCCGTACCTCGCAAGCGGAAGCCGGCGAAACACAGGAGAGCCGCGTCCGAGAGGATGGGCGGTCGCGCATACATCGTGACGGAATCCCCCGAGAGTCAGTTCCGCCGTGCGGGACCCGCCGCCGACAGTCTCCGAGGCCTCCACCACCAATGTGGAGCACCCCGCCTCCGCCAGCACGACTGCCGCGGTCAAGCCGTTGGGGCCGGCCCCGACCACTACCGCATCGTAGAGCATTCCTGTTTTCACGATACCCGAGAGCACCCCGCCCCTCCGCGCGAGCAGTGTTTCATTTTGGAACTCATAGCCCAACTAAGGGCTAGGGTGCGGGCACGGCGAGAAGTCCACCGTGATGTGTGGTAAACGAGAAGCGGTCTGCCGTGATTTGGAAGAGTCCGAGTCGGAGAACATTCCGACCAATGAGAACATCAAAGCCCTCTTGTTGGATGCATTCCACTGCACCGACCGGATACTCGATGTCGCTGTCGGGAAGCTGAACGGTTATGAAGTACGCTGGGGAAAGTCCTGTTTCCCTAGCGGTGCGCACAAGCACCAGCGATGGGGAAATCAACCCAAGAGATTGGACAAGCTCCGCGGATATTCCGCAGTAGGTGCTACCCGTGTCTAATAAACCGCTGGTTGCGTGACGTTGTGGACCTTGTTCAGGCCGATCGTGATGGGCATGATTGGGCCGATTTGCGAGTCGTATTGGCCCTCATATAACACGGGTGTGCCCACCCATCGTGATGGGCACTTGTTCGCATATCTCCTGGACGGAGAACATGTGATCGGAGTAAAGCCTGAGCCCCTCTCGATAGGCTTCGCTCATAGTGGGGCACACCTTGATAATGTCCTGGTCATGCAGGATTGCCCATTGCCCTTCATGGGCGCCAATCAATTTGGAAAGGTGGGTGTTGACGAAGGCGTGGTAGTTATCTACTACCTGTCGGTCGATATCGGAAGGAACAATGGAGGGGGGTGGCGCCATCGGCATCGCTCCTTCGTTGCACGGCCAGCCTACTGGTAAGTGTAGGTAATGGACTAATCCTTGAACCGGTAGATCCTACCCCGGTCCCGATGAATCTCCGGTCAGTGGCTGCTCTTGCCACGTAAATCAGTATGCCCGGGGGGCGTGACAGAACGCTCCCCCAATATCGCCGAAAGGGACACAACAAACACTAACCAACTAGTCGACCCCCGCGGAACGGGCACAGGCCGGCTCCGTCCAGACTGAGAGGGCCGCCCTCAGACGGGGGTCGTCCCTGCCAGGGGGATTTGAAGGACAAAGGTGGTTCCCTCCCCCAGAAGACTCTCCACCGTCACCCTCCCTCCGTGCCGCTCGGCGACATGCTTGACTATCGCCAGGCCCAGACCGGTGCCGCCGGTCCCCCGGGATCGGGCTACATCCACCCGGTAGAACCTCTCGAATATCCGTCCCAGGTCCCTGCCGGGGATCCCCACCCCGGTGTCGGTGACCGTCACAGCCGCCTCGCTGCTTTGCCGATCCAGGGTCACCGTGATCCTCCCGCCCTCCTCGGTGTACCGGAGGGCGTTGTCGCACAGGTTCCGGATGGCCAGGCCGAGTTCGGCGGAAGACCCCTTGACAGCCGCCGGAGTGGTCCGCACCGAGAACGCGATGTCCTTTTGGCGGGCGCAGCGGGCGAACTGCTTCACCTCAGAGATCACCACCTCTTCCAGATCGAGGTCATCGGGAGCGGGGTCCTGTGCCTCCAGGCGTGAGAGGTCCAGCAGGTCCGAGATCAGCCGGGACAGGCGCAAAGCCGCCGACAGGATCCGGTCGGCGAACATCCGGCTTGAGGCCGGATCCTGCTCCAGAGCCATTTGCAGCGCCTCGGCCGAGGCGAGAACCGCCGCCACCGGTGTCTTTAGTTCGTGGGATGCGTCGGTGACGAAGTCCCGCCGCATGGTCGCCACTCGCCTGCTCTCGGTGAGATCCACAACGATCACCAGCACCCGCCCGTCGGCGTCGATCGTAAAGGCCCTTGCGTCCATGGTGCGTTCGGGATAACCGCGGCGCAGAATCTCCTCATAGAACTGGTCACTTTGGCGCGCACTTTCGACCAGTCTCCTGATCTGCCGGAGCGCCAAACGGCCCGAGGGATCCCCCACCGCGCCCAGCATCTGGCGACAGGCCGAATTCGAATAGGCCACCTGGTCGTCAGCCTCCACCAACAGGACACCCCCGGGCAACGCTTCGAGCACCACCTCCAGAAGACCTCGTTCCCTGCGGAGAGCCTCCTCGGTGTTCCTGAAGTGACGTCCCGCCTCCCGGAGAGAGTCCGCCATGCGATCCACCTCCTCGAATCCCGTGAGCACCGGTTCGGGCTCGCGGACCGCCGCCGACAGGTCCTCCGCCGCGTGGCCCAATCTGATCAGGGCTTTGCGCAGCCGCAGGAGCACCATGCCGTAGGCGCCGAGACCCAGGGTCCCGGAGACCAAACCGGCCGTCCAGGGCGACATACCCAAGGCGGCGTTCATCACAGCTCCCAGTACGACCGAAGTTCCGGCGACCACCGACAGGGTGACAAACAGCCGGCGGATCAGGGAGTCTTGCGGCCGTCCGCTAGGAGGCATCGACGAACTTGTAACCGAGACCGCGGACGGTGATCAGACAACGGGGCCTGGAGTGGTCCTCCTCTATCTTGTGGCGGAGTCGCTTCACATGTACGTCCAGGGTCCTGGAGTCTCCGTAGAAAGTCGACCCCCAAACCTCGCTCAGTAGCGTCTCCCGGGTGACCAGCCGGCCCTTTCTTCGCATGAATGTCTCCAGAAGGTCGAATTCCTTGGGTCGCAGGGTCACCCCCTCTCCACGGACCCTCACCTCATGGGCGTCCACATCCAACTCCACCGGCCCGCCCCTGAGCACCTCGTTGGTCTCCACCATCTGTCCCGAGCGCGCCGCCCGCCGGATGTGGGAGCGGACCCGGGCGATCAACTCCCTCATGGAAAAGGGCTTGGTCACATAATCGTCGGCGCCCAACTCCAGGCCGGCCACCTTGTCGGACTCGGCGTCGCGGGCGGACAGCACGATGATGGGAACGTCGGAGAATGATCTGATCTCCCGGCAGATGTCCAACCCGGAACCTCCGGGAAGCATCACATCCAAGAGGACCAGCGAGGGAGGGCGCCTGCGCACCCGCGACAGAGCCTCGGAGAACGTGTAGGCCGCCTCCACGACCATTCCCTCCGTTTCCAGCGCATAGGAGATCGATTCGGAGATGGCAGGCTCGTCCTCCACCACCAGGACCCGATGGGTCGCCTCCGAGAACCGAGGCATTACCCGGTATGCCGGGTGAATTCCTGGTGATCCCCGGTCATCAGGAATGCCACCTGCTCGCCGATGTCCACAGCCTGGTCGCCGACCCTCTCCAGCGCCCGGGAGACCAGCACCATGCGGGTCGCCCACTCCAGGAGCGGCTGGTCGTGTCCGCATTCCACCACATGCTTCCACATGCCGCGGTTGAGAACATCGACAGGAACGTCCATGGCCGGCAGCAAAAGGCACTCATCGGCGTCCCGGCGCACGAAGCAGTCGATGGAGGTGCGGATCATCGGCTTCACCAAGTCCCCCATCTCCACCAGCTTGGCCAGGATCGTCTCCTCACGGGGCAGTCCGGCGGTGGCCCTCGCTATGCGAGCGATGTTCACCGCCTGGTCGCCCATGCGCTCCAGGGTGTTGTTGAGTTCCAGGATGGCGGCCATCATTCTCAGGTCTCTTCCCATGGGCTGCTGGCGGGCCATGATCTGCATCCACCTGCTCCGAATGTCCATGTACATCTCGTCGACGACGTCGTCAGAAGCGATCACCTCGGCAACCAGGGCAACGTCGGATGTCACCAGCGACTTCACCGCTATGCCCACCATCTTCTCCACCCGGTCGGCCATGTCCATGGTGGTCTCCTCGAGGCTGTTCAGCGCGGCGTGGAAGTCAGGGCGCTGGTCCGTTGTCATCCGAACCTGCCGGTTATGTAGTCCTCGGTCTCCTTCAGGGAGGGGGCGGTGAAAACCTGATCCGTGGAGTCGTACTCCACCAGCCGGCCGGTGCGTTGGCCATTGTCCCCCACGTCCACCGAGAAGAACGCGGTCCGATCGCTCACCCGGGCGGCCTGCTGCATGTTGTGGGTGACCACCACAATGGTGTATCGCTCTTTCAGTTCCCTCATCAGAGTCTCGATCCGGTAGGTGGCGATCGGGTCGAGCGCCGAGCACGGCTCGTCCATGAGCACCACATCGGGGCTGGTGGCGATCGCCCGGGCGATGCACAGTCTTTGCTGCTGGCCTCCGCTGAGGTCAAGCGCGGAGCTGTCCAGTTTGTCCTTGACCTCATCCCACAGGGCGGCTCGACGCAGGGACTCTTCAACCAGGTCGTCCGGGTTGCCCTTCCATCCGGCCACCTTGGGGCCGAAAACGATGTTGTCGTATACGGACTTGGGGAAGGGATTGGGCTTTTGGAACACCATCCCTATGCGTCGGCGAACCTCGACGGCGTCGACCGCCGGCCCGTACAGATCGATCCCGTGATAGAGGACCCTGCCCTCCACCCGCGCTCCTTCGATCAGGTCGTTCATCCTGTTGAAACAACGCAAGACGGTTGACTTGCCGCAACCCGAAGGGCCGATCAAAGCGGTGATCTCATGCTGATGAATGTCAAGATCGGTGTCGGCCACGGCATGGAAATCTCGGTAATAGACATTCAAACCCTTGATATCGAAGATGACGGGCGCCGTCTCCGGCGCGGTGGGGGGAGGCGACGCGCCGGTGGAGAACGCGCTGTCTACCACGACGGGACCCGACTCCAGGCGAATCGACACTCTATCTCCTCACAGGTCTGATTGTTGGTTGTCACATCCGATTGCGCCGCTCCAACGCGTCCCTAGCCAGTATGGTCCCGGCGTTGACCACCAGCAGAATCACCAGCAAGGCCACGATGGCGGCAGCCGTCAAAGCGACATATTCCTGCTGGGGCTGGCGTGACCAGTTATAGATGATGATAGGCAGAGCCGTGTACTTCTGTCCCACCACCAGTTCGGTCAGCGGCGTCCCCTCCGGCGCCGCGAAGAAGGTGGACAGGACCGCACCCGCCAGGAGCAGGGGCGCCGACTCCCCGAAGGCCCGCGCCAGAGCCAGCACAGAACCGGTGAAGATGGCCGGGCCGGCGACCGGCAGAACATGGTGCCGGATGGTCTGCCAGGATGTGGCGCCCACCCCGAATGACGCCTCCCGTATGGCGAGCGGCACAGCCCGCAGCGCCTCCTGGGTCGTGATGACCATGATCGAGAGCACCAGCATGGAGAGGGTGAGCCCTCCGGCGATCAGCGTACGACCGCTGACCTGACCCACCAGTCCCTCCAGGATGAGCTTCACGAAGACGCTCAGGCCCAACAGGCCGTAGACGATGGAGGGAACCCCTGCCAGGTTCCTTATGTTGGCCACCAGCAGCCGGGTGAGCCTGGTGTCACGGGCGTACTCCTCCAGGTAGATAGCGGCCGCCACCCCCAGGGGGAAGGAGAGCACCACCACTATCACGGTCAGCATCACCGACCCGAAGATTCCCTGGATCATTCCCGTCTCGGCTGGTCGAGGCGACAGATCGTTGGTGATCACCGACCACCCGCGCTCCTGCCAGACAGGCATCGACTTGGCCACCACATCCCACAGAAGCACAACCAGAATCGCCAGCGACGCCAGGAGGGAGATCAAAAGCGTCATAGCCACCAGCGGATTGACCACGTTGACCCGCCGACCCTCCAGTGCCCTGCGGAGCATCTGCGGGGTGACGCGCGAACCCACCGTGGGGGCGGTCACAGGTCCTCCTCCATGAGTCCTAATACCTCTGGCGGAATCGACGGACCAGCCGCTCGCTTCCCATGTTGAGAACCAGCGTCATCAGGAACAGGAGGAGCCCCACGAAGAAGAGGCTCTGGAAGGCCGCCACCCCGCCGGCCACCTGGTCGGAGCCGATGGCGAGAGAAGCCATGGCGCCGGTCATGGTCTGGCCGCCGTTGAGAGGATTGAGTTGCAGAAGCGATCCCCCGGTGGCGCCCGCGGCGATCGCCACCACCATGGTCTCCCCGATCGCCCGGGACAGTCCCAGGATCAGGGCGGCGACGATCCCCGACAGGGCCGCCGGGAACACCACCCGCAGGGAGGTGTGCCACTTCTTGGCGCCCAAACCGTAAGAGGCATCCCGGAGGGCTCTGGGCACCGCTTGCATCGCGTCCTCGGAGACCGATGAAACAAGAGGGATTATCAGTATCCCCACGCCGATCCCGGCCGCCATCAGGTTGGACTGCTGGGTGGCGTCCCACAGGTTGCGGAGGATGTCGGGAGTGATGAAGCGAAGGGCGAAATAGCCCAAGACCACACTGGGAATTCCCGCCAGTATCTCCAACACCGGCTTCAGGACCCTTCTAACCCCCGGTTTGGCGTACTCGCTCAGGTAGACCGCCGCCCCCAGGCCCAAGGGAGTGGCAACCGACATGGCGATGATGGAGACCGACAGGGTGTGCCAGATGATGGTCCGCAGGTCGAACCGGTCCCTGCGCGGAAACCATCCGTCGGCGTTGAGAGAACCCAGGCCTTTGTCGATGTCCGAGGCGATGCTCTGCAGGAAGGCCACCGCCTCCCCGACCAGGCTGAGCACGATGGCGACGCTCACCAGAACCGTGAAGACGGCGGCCGACAGAAACAGCCGACGCACATTGCGCTCCCGGCGCAGTCGGCGGGGATCACCGAAGAGATCGGGTTGGGCCGAAGTTTCGAGCACCTTCATTCCTCCTTGGCTGATCGGACCCGATCCGAACTCTTACCCGACCCCTCCCCAGGCTGCCTTGGCGGCGGCGATCTCCTGGTCGGGGAGGGTCACGTAGCCCGCCTCGGCGACAGAGGATAAGCCGTCACCCAGATAGAAGTCCACAAACGGACCCAACGCCGGGTTCTCGGTCAGACGGCTCAGCGAAACATAGATGAACAGGGGACGAGACAACGGATACGACCCGTCGGCAATCGACTCGATAGAAGGCGCCACACAGCCGTCGCCACCATCGACCTCGATCGCCTTCAAAATCGAACTGTTCGCCAAATAGAAGGCGAACCCCACCCAACCGAACGAAGTCGGATTGGAACTGACGTTGTCGACGATCACATTGTCATTCGCAGAAGCCTGATAATCGACACGGGTCGGTTCATCCTGACCACGCGCCTCGGTGATGTCGTCCAGCGCCAACTCGACGAAAGCGTCGAAGGTGCCCGACTCCTCACCAGGAGCGGTTATCACCAACGGAGCATCCGGATATGGAGCCCCCGAACCTCCCAAACCGGCCGCGGCCAACTCGGCGGCCAGGCCGTTGGCGTCGGACCAGGACTGGAAGCCCTCGGACTCCGCACCCACCAGGGCGTACAGGTCACCGGTGTCCAAGCAACTCACAGCATCGTTGTCAAGAGAGGTCAGAACACTGACGCCGTCGAAAGCTACCTTCAACTCGACCCACTCGACACCGGCCTGGGCGCAAGCCTCCGCCTCCGAGTCCTTGATAGCCCGGGAAGCATCGGAGACATCGGTCTCGCCGGCACAGAAACGCTGAAATCCATCACCCGTGCCGGGACCCTCAACCGAGATGCCCACCCCGGGATGGGCGCCGTTGAACTTCTCGGCCACCAAAGCCGTGATCGGCTCCACAGTCGAAGAACCAGAAACCTCAATAGAACCCGTCAAACCATCCTGTGCTTGGGCGCCGTCGGCTACAGGCGCGGCGGTGGCGGCGGGAACGTCGCTTTCGTCATCTCCTCCGCAGGCCGCTGCCAACAGGACCAACGCCGAAAGGGCTGCTCCCCAGCGGAGAGGACGTTTGCCGGCAAAGTTCATCTGATATCTGGACCCCTGAACTCGACAACCCGTTTACCACCCGGTGGAAGCCGCCCTCGGGAAGCGCGGTCCCACCCACCTGCGCACAGGCTAAGGCGCCCAAGTGAACGGCTATAGGGCCTCTATGCGAACGGAATGTGAATTCTTGGCGCTGGATCGCCGCGGTTCTCTAAAAGCGGGCCTGCGCTCTGGCTTCCGCCAGGACCTGCAGTTCCACGTGGGTGCTCAGACCCTGCCCCGCCGCCACCTTGGTCCACTTGCCGTCAGGTCCCAGTTCCCAGGAGAGGGTGTCGTCGGCCATCAGCACCTCGAAGATCTCGTCGATGCGGAACTGCAGATCGGGATCCTCGATGGGGGCCATGGCCTCCACCCGGTGGTCGAGGTTGCGTTGCATCAAGTCGGCGGACCCCATGTAGTAGACCCGGTTCTCGCGACCGCCGAACCGGTAGACCCGCGAGTGCTCCAGGTACCTCCCGACCAGCGACCGGACCCTTATGTTCTCCGACATCCCCTCCACGCCGGGCACCAGACAGCAGATGCCCCGGACCACCAGGTCGATCTTCGCCCCGGCCACGGAGGCCGCGTACAGGGCCTCGATCATCGCCGGATCCACCAGGGAGTTCATCTTCATGGTTATCAGTCCCTCGGAATGGGCCTGCTCGGCGATGAGCTTCAGGATGCGAGGACGGGTGAAAATAGGCGACACCAGGAGCTTCTGGTACACAGAATGGCGGCTGTATCCGGTCAGGTAGTTGAAGAGGAAGCTCAGATCGGCGCCCACCGCCTCGTCACAGGTGAACAGACCCAGGTCCTCATAGATGCGAGCGGTCTGTTCGTTGTAGTTGCCGGTCCCTATGTGGGAATAACGCCTGATCTCATCGCCCTCCCGCCTAACCACCAGGGCGATCTTGGTGTGGGTCTTGAGGCCCACCACCCCGTAGACGACATGCACGCCCATGTCTTCCAGGCGCTGAGCCCAGGTGATGTTGGCGTCTTCGTCGAATCGGGCCTTCAGCTCCACAAGGACCACCACCTGCTTTCCTCGCGTTGCCGCCTCCATCAGGGCGTTCATGATCACGCTGTCGCTGGCGGTGCGATACAGGGTCTGCTTGATGGCCAGTACGTTGGGATCTGCGGCAGCCTGCACTATGAACTCCTCCACCGAGGAGGCGAACGAGTCGTACGGGTGATGCACCAGGATGTCCCCTTCTCGGATCACCTCGAAGACGTCCAGATGGTCGCTGATGCGCGCCGCCAACCGGGGGTGGGTCACCCATGTCCAGGGGCGGTATTGCAACTCCGGCCGGGGGAGAGAGGCCATGAACATGAGGTCGGCCGTGTTCAGCACCCCGTCCATGACAAACACATCCGACCTGGATATCTGCAGTTCCCGGATGAGCATGTCGAGCGCTTCGCTGCTCATCGTTCCGGTCACCTCCAGGCGGACCGCCCGGCCGAACCGCCTCCGGGTCAACTCCGACTCGACGGCCGACAGAAGATCCCCGCCCGCGTCTTCCTCCAGCTCGAAGTCGGCATTGCGGGTGACGCGGAAGAGGTGGTAGTCAAGGATGCGCATTCCCGGGAAAAGTTCGCCGAGATGCGCGGCGATCAACTCATCCAGAGGGACGAACCATCCACTATCGGGCAGGGGCACGAAGGCGGGAAGGATGGGGGGAATCTTGACCCTTGCGAATCTCACCGCCCCGCTCCTGCCCTCCTGAACGTGCACGGCCAGGTTGAGGGACAGACTGGAGATGTGAGGAAAGGGATGGGCAGGGTCCACCGCCAGGGGCGTCAGCACCGGAAAAACCGTGGCATGGAAGTAGCGGTCCAGGTAGGCCATCGTCTCGTCATCGAGGTCGGAATAGGATTTCAGGCCCAGGCCCGCCTCTGCCAGACCCGGAACCAGTAGGTCACGAAAGATCTTCGAAGCCCTCAGGTACTGCTCGGAGGTCTCGGCGCGGATGGCGGAGAGTTGCTGTCCGGGGGTGCGGCCGTCGGGGCTTCTTCTCATCAACCCGTGGGCGACCTGCTCCTTGAGCCCGGCCACCCTGATCTGGAAGAAGTCGTCCAGATTCGAAGCCCAGATGGAGAGAAACCGCGCCTTCTCCAAGAGGGGCGTCTCCTCCTGCTCGGCCAGCGCGATCACCCTGCTGTTGAAATCCAGCCAGGAGAGCTCTCGGTTGATGAGGCGTGAGGTGTCGGGGTTCCGGGTAGTCATCGAATTCGGGGGGGCGGCAGCGTGCAAATCCAGTTCGTCCAAAGAATAGAACGTCCCGGCCTGAGCAGCCAGATTTTTGCTTTGAGGCGAGGGCCGGCATCTTGATATTCTTTGTTACCAGCATATGAGCGCTTATCGGCCTCCCCTCCGTGACATCGGCTTCGTGTTGGAACACATCGTTGACTTGGAAGCCCTGTCCAAACTCAACGGATACCAGCACGCCGACCCGGCGACCGTCGGCGCCCTGCTGGAAGAAGCCGGGCGTTTCTTCTCCGAAGTGGTGGCCCCCCTCAATCGGGTCGGTGATCTCGAAGGGTCGGTCCTAACCGAGGACGGGGCGGTGAAGACTCCAACGGGCTTCGCCCAGGCCTACCGCAAACTAGTCGCAGCGGGCTGGCAGGCAATCTCCCTGCCCGCCGACTGGGGCGGGGGGGGAATGCCTCAGGCTGTGGGGTTTGCAGTTGATGAGATGATGATCTCCTCGAGTCTGTCCTTCTCGCTGTGTCCCACTCTCACCACCGGGACCGTCCACCTGTTGAACATGCACGGCTCCCCCGAGCAGAAGGGTCTCTACCTGGAGAAGCTCGTCACCGGAGAATGGTCGGGCACCATGAACCTCACCGAGCCCCAAGCCGGCTCTGACGTGGGCGCGCTCACCACCAGGGCCGTCCCCCATCCGGACGGGACCTACCGGATAACCGGCACCAAGATTTTCATCACCTGGGGCGACCACGACATGGCGGACAACATCATTCACACCGTCCTTGCCCGCACCCCCGGCGCTGCTGACGGCACCAAAGGCATCTCGCTGTTCTTAGTACCCAAGCGCCTGGTGGGCCCCGACGGGGAGCCCGGTGAGCTGAACGATGTCCGGACCGTCTCCTTAGAGCACAAGATGGGCATTCACGGCAGCCCCACCTGCATGCTCTCCTACGGCGAGAAGGGCGGGGCAGTCGGATACCTGGTGGGCCCCGAACAGGGAGGCATGGCGCGGATGTTCACCATGATGAACGCGGCGCGGATCGCCGTCGGACAGGGCGGGCTGGCGGTGGCCGAGCGCGCCTACCAGAAAGCCTGGGAGTTCGCCTGGGAGCGCCGCCAAGGAAGAGCGGTCGGAGCGCCCGGTGGCCGCCAGTCCCTGATCGTGGAACACCCGGACGTTCGGCGGATGCTGGCCACCATGAAGGCCCGCATCGAGGCGATGAGGTCCTTCCTGTTCTACTGCGTGGCCGCCGTCGACCGGTCCAACAACGCCGAGACGGATGAGGAGAGAACCCGCGCCGGCGAGCTGGTCTCGATCCTTACGCCGGTGGCCAAGGCTTGGTGCAGCGACCTGGGAGTGGAGGTGGCGTCGTTGGGCATCCAGATCCACGGCGGCATGGGATTCGTCGAGGAGACCGGCGCCGCCCAGTTCTTCCGCGACTCCCGCATCAGTCCCATCTATGAGGGGACCAACGGCATCCAGGCCATCGACCTGGTGATGAGAAAGCTCCCCATACGCACGGGCGCCGCGGTCAAGGAATTGCTCGAGCAGGTAAGCCTCACCGCGGCCGAGGCGTCCGCCGGCCCCGAACTGGCTGAGTCCGGCGAGGTTTTGGCTCGGTCGGCCCGGATTCTCGGACGGGCCGGCCTCGCCCTAGGGTCTCACCTGGCCAAGGGCGACTACCGGGGCGCGCTGGCGGGCGCCTACCCCTACCTGACCATGTTCGGAACGGTAATGGGCGGATGGCTCATGGTCCGATCCGCCCAGGCAGCGCAACGGAAGATCGGGACGGCCGGAGCAGACGACGACTGGTTGCGGCAAAAGGTCGCAACCGCCCGCTACTACTGTGAGCAACTCCTCCCCGAGGCTGCTTCTCTGGAAGCCGCTGCCTCGGCCGGATCCGAGCTCTTGTACGAGTTGGATTTCAGGCCTGAGATGGCCGTCCACTGAGAAAGGAAGCGTTCATGCGCCCGGTTCACTTCGAGTATCAGAGCCCCGATCCGGCGGCCAGCCAGGACTTCTTCTCCAAAGCGCTGGGATGGACCTTTCAACAGTGGGGAGAATTCCCGTACTGGCTGACCACCACCGGCCCCGACGACCGGCCGGGAATCAACGGCGCGCTGATGCCTTCGCCGGACGACCAGCCTCGAACCGTGATAACGGTGGACGTGCCCGACATCCACCAAGCCCTGGAAAGGGTCTCGTCCGCGGGCGGCGAGACGGTTGTCCCCATCCAGGACATTCCCGAGGTTGGCCGGGTCGCCTACTGCCGCGACCCCCAGGGAATAGTCTTCGGCGTCTATCAGGCCGCCGAGATGGATGAATAGGCGGCGAGCAGGAAAAGGCGTGGCGAATCCACCAGAGAAAGGGAAAGGGTGAACAAACGTAGAGTGGCGGTAACCGGTGTAGGGGTCGTAACCGGCCCTGGCGTGGGCGTGGAGGCCTTTTGGGAAGGTCTGACCAAAGACCCCGGGAAGGGGCCTTTCACCGTTGATGACTGGGACCCCACCGTGTGGATACCCCGCCGCGAGGTGCGGCGGCTGGACCTGTTCTCCCAGTACGCGCGGACCGCCGCCCACGAAGCGCTGGCAATGGCCGGCGAACATGGGACCGATCCCTTGCGAGCGGGCGCGTGCATCGGAACCGGCATCGGAGGAATGCAGTCTTTCGAGGGCCTGGTGGAGGCCGTCAATCACAGTGAGCGGCCTCGCCCCTCGCCGCTGGCCATCCCCATGATGATGGGCAACGCGGCCGCCGCCGACATCTCCATCACCTTCGGTTTCCTGGGGCCGGCCACCACCCAGACCCTGGCCTGCGCGGCGGGCGCCCAGGCCATAAGCGACGCCATGCGCCAGATCCAGTGGGGATACACCGACCTGATGGTGGCGGGAGGTTCCGAAGCGGCGGTCCGGCCGGCCAGCATCGCCGGATTCAGAGTGGCGCGGGCGCTCTCCCCCACCGACGAGTCGCGGCCCTTCGACATCGACCGCAACGGGTTCGTGGTGGGGGAAGGCGCCGCTGTGCTGGTGCTGGAGGAGTGGAACAACGCGACCGAACGAGGCGCCGACATCCTGGCGGAGGTCCTGGGTGCGGGGACCACCTCCGACGCTCACCACATCACGGCGCCCCACCCTGAGGGCGACGGCGCGCGACGCGCCCTCGAGGGGGCCCTGGCCGACGCAAGGGCAACTCCCGAACAGGTGGGCTACATCAATGCCCACGGCACCGCCACCCAACTCAACGATGCCGGTGAAGGGCGGGTCATTGCCGACATCTGGGGTGACCGCCAGCCGCTGGTCTCCTCCATCAAGGGGACCACTGGCCATGCCTTGGGAGCGAGCGGGGGGATAGAGGCCGTGGCCTCCGTTCTGGCCATCAGCCGGAGCCAGATCCCCCCCAACATCGGCTTGAGAGAACAGGACCCCGAGATTCCCCTCCGCCGGATTGTGACCGAGCGCCAGGAGTGGGAACCAGGTTTGGCGATCTCCAACTCTTTCGGTTTCGGGGGCCACAACACCGTGCTGGTCTTCGGACCGGGGATCTGACCCGCCTGCGCCGAGAACCCCTGTGTTCTCCATCGTTCTCTACCAGCCGGAGATACCACCCAACACCGGCGCCATCATGCGCCTGGCCGCCAACACCGGGTGCCTCCTCCATCTCATCGAACCACTAGGGTTCGACATGTCCGACACCCGCCTGAAGCGAGCGGGGATGGACTACCGGGAGAGGGTGATCACCCAGGTGCACGAGAGCCTCGAAGCCTGGGTGGAGCACGAGGACCCCCAACGGGTTTTCGCCTTCTCGCCCCTCGGCGCCACCTGGCACTCGTCACTCGACTTCGCGCCCGGGGACGCCCTGCTGTTCGGACCCGAGTCGACCGGTCTCCCCGAGGAGGTGACGTCCGCGCTGTGGGTCGACGAGACCGCTCGCATCCCCATGCTGCCCGGCGTCCGCAGCCTCAACCTGGCCAACGCGGTGGCCATAGTGGTCTACGAAGCCTGGTCACACCACCGCTACATGGGCGCCGTCTGAGCTCGGACCGGAAGACGCATCCCCAACTTTCTAAAAGAAACAAAATCGCAGGAAAGAGGCCTCACGCTGGGGTAAACTCATCTGACACCAGTTTCTAAAAGGTTCTAAAAACGGTGAGGTCGAACCCATTCTCCCCATCCTTCGGCACATCTCCCCCGGTGCTGGCCGGACGTGATCACATACTGGAGGATGTCGATGGTGCGCTCAGTGCCGGGCCATCGCATCCGGACTACACCATGTTCCTAATCGGAAACCGGGGCGCAGGCAAGACAGCCCTCCTCAACGCACTGGAGGAACGCTCTCGTGAGCGTAACTGGCTGACCATCGCCGCTAACGCATCCAACCCCGGATTGCTCAATCGCATCGAAGCGGAGGCTCTCGTGCTGTTTCAGGAGAGAGGAGGAAGATTCCGCCGAACGGCCGGGCGCATCGGCCAAAGGCTCGACCGGGTTTGGGTCCTTGGCTTTCGGCCCTCTCCGCTCCCCAAAGGCCTACGCAATGTCCTTACCGCCCTCGGGGATGCCTTGGGAGAACGGGGACTCGGTGTTCTCATTACCATCGACGAACTCCAGAGCGGTGAACGCCACGAGCTTCGCCGGTTTGCGTCGGTGCTCCAGCAGGTGACTCGTCGGGAGGGTCGGCCAATCGCTTTCGTGGGCGCCGCGCTCCCCCGGATAGAGGACACCCTCCTTGCCGATGACGCGGTGACCTTCTTGCAACGCGCAGCCCGACGGCAAATCAACCGACTGGATGAGACCGCTACTCGGACGGCTATCGCCCAGCCGATCCGGGATTGGAACGGCTCTATCGATTCCCAAGGCCTGGAAGTCGCCATCCGGGCGACTTCAGGTTATCCATTCATGATCCAGTTGGTCGGTTACCACAGTTGGGAAGCCGCCGCGGATCCCCAGGCTGGTATCACCCTCGCCGACGTAACCACCGGAGTCTCCCGTGCTCAGAGCCAAATCGGGAGTCTGGTCCTTGCACCTGCCTGGAAAGACCTTTCTCCCATGGACCGGCGGTTCCTAGAGGCGATGTCCCTGGACGAGAGTGAATCGACGCTGGCCGACATAGCTGCCCGTCTGCAGCGCGACCTCAAGTACGCCAGCGTATATCGGAGCCGCCTGATCAAATCCGACATGATTGCTGCCACCGGAATAGGCAGGGTCGACTTCGTCCATCACGCCACCCGCTACTGGATCCGGCAGCGAGCCGCCGCCCCGCGGCCGGGCGAATAGCGAGTTCCAAACTCAGCTGAAGGTCAAAGCGAAGGGCCGCGGCAGACACGGGCTAAGTTGTCGAGGCTTCGCGTTTTTTTTGGGGAGGGGGAGGTTGAGGTCCTGGGTTAGGGGTAGAAGTCTCGCTGGAAATGTGGCGGTAATCGCCTCTCGAGGAGGTCTCAATGAGGCTATTCCAGTGTCCTGTAGCCATGCTAGCGAACCGCTTCGGATGCGTTGGTTAGGAGATCGACGCAGTCGTCGATGCGGTCGGTAGCCATGTCCGGCAGGGGACGTCTTCTTATGTTTTGCAGGAGCCGTCTGAGCGATCGAGTGTCTCTGCGCTCGTCGTTCATGGCCCTGATGGTGACCATCAGGGATCTGAGATAGTTCCGGTTGACCCATTGGATGAAGTGACCGTTAGTGTGCTCGGGCCACTCTGCGGCTCCGACAAGTTCGTTCCAACTCCGGAATACTTCTCGGCTGTTGAGCATGCCCCAGATGGGACCTTGGAGCTCTTGCAGCCATGTCCGCAGGAAGTCCCTGCGTGCCCGATCCGAGTTGTTCATAGTCGCTTTCCTTTTCAGATCCGCTGTGTGCCCTTGGGATTGTCGCCGACGGCGTCGGACTTACCGGTCGGTCGAGAAGGACTCATTGATCTGCTCGGTGGTCCAGAACCCAAGGGCGGGACGCCTGGTTAGTTGAGTTCCGTAACACTGCAACCGTAGAAGATCAGAAAGGTTGGAAAGCTCAATGAGGTCGAACAAACGCCGGGGACCAACAGCATTGATGGCTTTCTGCCCCAGGCTTGCGGGCTTGGGCAATTTGGGGGTCAAAACCAGGGCTCGAGGCTCGTTGGCGGCTTCCGTTCCGTGAAGCACATGCGCCTTCCCGAGTGTTTCCCACACCACCGTGCTCCGTTGAAGTCCCTGCTGGACGGTGGTGAAACCTCCTGCTACATCCACATACCACCTCTGATGGTGCCGGTTCTCGACAAGAAAGTCGTACGAGACGCCGGTGCCTCCCAACTTCGGAGCAATTTTGATGATGGTGAATCCTGATTCCTCGAGTGTCTGCTGTGCCAGGGCTCGGGCGCCTTTAACCGACACAGACACTCGACGAGGGTCGGTGGTGTCAGCCATGGCCTCATGGAGTCTGTCCTCAGCAATCTGAACATATTCAGGGTCGATGTCGTATCCAACGCCCCTTCGTGACGCGTGCCGGGCAGCCACCAGAGTGGTCCCCGATCCTAAGAAGGGATCCAGCACTAGGTCCTTCTCGTAGGTGTACAGATGGATGAGCCGTAGGGGTAGTTCAACGGGAAACGGGGCGGGATGACCCACCCTGCGGGCGTTCTCCGCAGGAATGGTCCACACGTCCAAAGTGGCTTCCATAAACTCGTCGCTGTTGGTCGTGGCCACATGGGGAAGCCCCAGAGTCCGTCGGCGGGCAGAGGACAGCGCACGATCAAACCGTCCTTTAGATGCCACCACTACCCTTTCAGTCACATCTC
>VXSV01000070.1 GCA_009837815.1 Acidimicrobiia bacterium | reverse complement strand
GAATCCGGTAATGCCAGGCCGGCCGGTCGAGCACCAGCCGCACCACCGTCTCGGCATACTGCTCGGACGGGGTCTCCTCCCATGACGGCCCCTCGAACCAGGGGGTCTCCGCCGCCAGGTTCTGGGCGGCGAGGAAGGCAACTCGAAGCTCGGCATGGTCTGGGCAGGCATGCTCGATGTGGTGGGCCAACTCATGCACCAGGGAGTGACGGAGATGCCCGGCGGTACCGGGGATCTTCAGGACCACCCGGGCCTCGCCCGGGAGGTAGAAACCCCGTGATCCTTCCAGGGTCCAATCTCCCTCCAAGGTCACCTCGCCCATGCACTCCGACCGGTCGGGAAACACCGCCAGGAAGTCCTCCCAGACATCCCGGCTCAAGGCCTGCAGGTCGGAAGGGGTACCTTCGGCAAATGTCAACGAAGGGGAAGGGGGCCCGCACGAGGGAACCATGGCCAATGCCAGCCCGACAGCCAGAAGACGTAGGAGACCCGACGTTGCCTTCGTTAATCTCTGGGAGGTTGACACCTTCAGCACCGACTCTATAGACAAAGTACGCCAATGATTAGCGCAGACCTGTACCAGCGACTCATCGACGTCCGCGCCCATGCGCCGCACAAGGCCTTGGACTTGGCCCGGAGTCGTCGACGCCGACCGTTGCTCACGCCCTACGACCAGTTGAGCGGCGCAACTTCCAGCGGTACCCGGCTGTTTCTGGTGGCTGCCGACCACCCTGCCCGCGGGGCTCTCGGCGTGGGCGGAGACCCCCTCCGGATGGCCGACCGCCGGGATCTTCTCTCCCGGCTGAGCATTGCCCTATCCCATCCGGGGGTGGACGGGCTGTTGGCCACCCCCGACGTCGTCGAGGACCTGCTGCTTCTGGGATCGCTGACCGGATCTTCGCTCCTGGACGACAAGGTGGTGTTCGGTTCAATGAACCGAGGCGGCCTGAGCGGGTCGGCGTGGGAGTTGGACGACCCCATCACCGCCTACCACACGGGTGGTCTCTTCAAGATGAATCTTGACGGAGGGAAACTCCTTCTCCGCATCGATCGCGACGACCCCGACAGCTTGAAGACCATCTACCAATGCGCCCGGGCGATCCGGGTGATCACCACCCAGAAGTCTCCCCTTGCGGTGATGGTGGAACCCCTGCCCGCCTATCGGGACAAGGGCGGAACGCTCAAGATCGACACCAGCCCTGAAGCACTGATCGGAGTGATCGTCATCGCCTCCGGGCTGGGGCCCACCAGCGCCTACACATGGTTGAAGCTCCCTCCTCCCGACTCCGATCCCCACCGGGTGTTCGCCGCTTCCTCCCTGCCGGTCCTCCTCTTGGGAGGAGACCCTGGAGATCGGGGCGATGAGCTTCTGACTTCCTGGGAGGAGGCGATGGAGGCGCCCACCGTCAGAGGATTGGTGGCCGGACGCAGCCTCATCTACCCTGCCGACGATGATGTGGAGGGCTGGGTGGACAAGGCAGCGCGGATTGTTCATCCCGATCTCTAGGCGCCCGGGGATGGCGGCGACATGACCTCCCTGTTCCGGCCCGCAGGGTCCCTGGTGGACGAGACCGACCCGATCCGACTGACTCCCGAAGAGGCGGGCTGGGACTGGTGCGGCCTGAGGGTGGTCGAACTGGCGGCGGGACAGAGCCGTCGCATCGAGTTGGGGGAGGCCGAAGCGGCCGTCGTTCCGCTCATGGGTTCCTGTCATGTGGAGACAGTCGACGCCGCATACGAGTTGGAGGGGCGCACCGACGTGTTTTCGGGCCTGACCGACCTGTGCTTCCTCCCCCAGAGATCGACGATGACGATTCGATCAACCGGCGGCGGCCGGTTCTGCGTGGCAACGTCCCGGGCTACCAAGGACACCGAGCCCCGCTACTACCCGGCCTCCGGGGTGAGGGTGGACCTGCGGGGCGCCGGACAGGCCACCCGCCAGATCAACAACCTGCTGACCGCCGACGTTCCGGGTCCCGACAGGCTGCTGGTGGTGGAGGTGCTCACCCCGGCGGGGAACTGGTCGTCCTACCCGCCCCACAAGCACGACGAAATGGCCGAGGGCGAGACCCCGCTGGAAGAGATCTACTACTTCGAAATCGACGGGCCCGCGGGCTTCGGGATCCACCGGACGTACACCGTGGACGGACAGATCGACGAGACGGTGACCGTCCGGAACGGCGATCTCTTCCTGGTGCCGAGGGGATACCACGGGCCGTGTGTGGCCGCCCCAGGTCATCACATGTACTACCTGAACGTGATGGCCGGACCCCAGCCCGGACGCGAGTGGTTGATCTGCACCGATCCGGCATACGAGTGGCTCTTGGAAGCATGGGAAACCGAACCCACCGACCCTCGCCTTCCCCTCTACTAGCCTGTGCTGCCCGGCTCAGATCCTCTTCTCAGGCCGATCCGGACCGGAATTCGTTCACTTCGTCCAGGGTCGGGAAAGCGGTGGAACATCCCGGACGGCTCACGGTTATGGCGCCGCAGGCGTTGGCGAAACTGACCGACTCGGCCCAGTCCCGGCCGGTGATCCGACTGTAGATCAGCCCGGATGCAAAGGAGTCTCCCGCACCCACCGTGTTGACGATCTCTGCGGGGTAACCCGGGACTTCCTGGCGAGACCCGTCGGAGTGAAACAGCCAGGTGGGCTCCGCCCCCCGCTTGAGAACTACTGTCGAGGGGTCGCCTGTCCGGATGGCCAGTTGGGAGACCATCTCCTCGGTTTCCAGGATTTGCCCGGAGGTCAAGGGGCCGTGGGTGAGTACGGGGCCGGGGTCAGGCGCCAACGCACCCCACAGTTCCTCGTAGGTGCCGATCACCGCCTCCACGCGGACCATGGCGAATCGCATCGCCCTTCCGTAGTCGAGCGGATCGGGCCACTCGGCGGGCCGCATGTCCAGATCCAGGAAGGAGGACAGACCCAGGCGCCGGCCCTCCTCCACGAGCCACCGGGCGGTCTCCGCGCAGTCGCCCCGGCTGAAGGCGTTACCCGAATGCTGGATGGCCCGGCATCTTCCCAGCGGCAGGGAGGCCGCGTCCTCAATTGTGAGGTGAATGTCAGCCGGATCGGAACGATAGAACATCAGGGGAAAGTAGTCGGGAGGCTCAACCCCGAGGAGGGCCAGGGAGGAGAGGTGACCGGGTTTGCGGAGCACGAACCTCGTATCAACCCCGTCGGCAGCCAGTCGGTGTAGCACCAAGTCCCCCACCTGGTCTTCCCCCACCGCGGTGAAGGCAGCCGTCCGCAGTCCCAGCCGGGCCGTTCCGATGGCGATGTTGGTGGGACTTCCACCCACCATCGCCTCGAACCCGGTGACTTCCTCAAAAGGGGCCCCGATCTGTTGAGAGTAGAGGTCGAGGTTGACCCTCCCCACCGTCAGGAGGTCCAGGATGGCCGGGTCCGGATGGCGGGAGGGAGAGACCCCGCTCATGACGATCCCGACAGAACCTTCTTCAAACCCTGGTAAACAAGCTCCAGGTGGTGGAGGGGCATGCTCTCTCGGGCGGTGTGGGCCTCCGAGGTGTCCCC
>VXSV01000005.1 GCA_009837815.1 Acidimicrobiia bacterium | reverse complement strand
GATTGGCTGCTGGCTCAGGCCTGGGGGCTGACCCGAGAGCAGTATGAGGCTGCCGGCAACCTGCGCGACAGAATGACCTTCGGCAGCCGGGACTAGCCCTATGCCTCGCATTCTCGACAACCTCACTCCCGAAGACCACGACTCCCAGATGGAGGCCGCCCTTTCCGACACCCTGGCAACCTCCCATTCGCTGGATGCCGCTGTGGGGTACTTCAACCTGCGGGGCTGGGGGCTGATCGCCGATCAGGTAGCGGCCCTACCCGGCCGGACCGCCCGTCCCAAGGTGCGCCTTCTGGTGGGCATGACCGAGAACCAGAACCAGGAACTGCGCCGGTTGCTGAGCATCCGGTCTCCGCGGGAACCTGACGCCGATCTGGTCAACCAACGCTTCGATCAGATCCTCGGCGACCTGCGAACCCAGTTGCAGGTCGGGCTGCCCACAACAGCCGACGAGCAGGCACTCCGCACTCTTAAACAGCAGATCGAATCCAATGACGTGGATGTCCGCCTATACCTCCGGAGTCGTCTCCACGCCAAGCTCTATCTGGCTCATCGCCACGAGACCCCGGTTCCACGCATCGGTTACGTGGGCTCCTCCAACCTAACCCTGGCGGGCCTCAGAGAGCAGGGCGAACTGAACGTGGACGTCACTGATGTCACCTCCACTCAGCAGCTCGCCGAATGGTTCGAGGAGAGATGGAACGACCCGTTTACCCTTGGCGCCGACCTGGAACTGGTCGAACTCCTGGATGAATCCTGGGCGGGGGAAACCTGGCTGCAGCCCTATCTGGTCTACCTCAAGATGGCCTATCACCTGTCGAAAGAAGCCCGAGACGGCTTGATCCGGTTCGGCCTGCCTGCGTCGATGGCGCGGGAACTGCTGGAATTCCAGAAGGCGGCCGTCAAGATAGCCGCCAGGATCGTCAACGAGCGGGGCGGGGTGATGATCGGAGATGTGGTGGGACTGGGCAAAACCCTGATCGCCACCGCCATTGCCCGACTGCTGCAAGAAGACCACGGCTGGGAGACCCTGATCGTCTGCCCCAAGAACCTGGCGCCCATGTGGAACGACTACCGGCGAAAGTACAAGCTGCACGCCGAGGTCCTTTCTTTGTCGATGGTGACCCGCAAACTGCCCGAAATGCCCCGCCACCGGCTGGTGGTGGTTGACGAATCGCACAACCTCCGCAACCCCCTGCGCCAGGACCATCAGGCACTGCGCAAATACATCTCCGACAACGACTCCAAGGTGGTGCTGCTGTCGGCCACTCCCTATAACAAGAGTGTCGAGGACCTCGACGGTCAGCTGTCTTTGTTTCTGGACAGCATTCGCGATCTGCCGGTCCGACCGGAGCGGGCCATCGCCGAGCAGGGTGAGGACCTGTTTGCCATCCAATGCGAGGGCCGCACCAGCACACTGACAGCCTTCCGGAACTCACAGCACACCGAAGACTGGCAAACCCTGATGTCCCAGTTCATGGTGCGCCGCACCCGACGGTTCATCGAGGACAACTACGCCAAGACCGACCGGGATGGTCGGAAGTTCCTGAAGTTCGGGAGCGGCGGCCGGTTCTACTTTCCCCGCCGCATCGCCAAGCCACTTGAGCGAGAGGTCTCCGAAGACGATCCGGCCCGAAGGATGCTGTCCGACCCGACCCTGGACTCGGTGAAAAAACTGAAACGCCCTCGCTACAACCTGGCCGCCTATCTGAACGACATCCCGCCTGTGGACGCCAAGGAGGCACAGTTGCTGGAGGACCTGAAGAGGGCCCGGGGCAACGTGGCCGGTTTCAACCGGGTGATGATGTTCAAGCGCCTGTCCTCTTCCGGCCCGGCATTCCTGCTCACCCTGGGTCGCCATGTGCTGAAAGACCGGGTAATTCTCCACGCGATGGACAACCACCTGCCCATTCCCGTCGGTCAAGTTGACCAAAAGGCGTGGGATGCGGGTTCCGGCAGCGAAAGCGACGGTCTGGGTGACAACGCCGACACCGGACTCTCTCCCTCTAAGGCCTATGAGCGGCTGCACCAAAGGCCACCTGGGCAATTGCGGTGGTTAGATCCTCGCCATATGAACGACGACTTGGCAGAGGATCTCCGCCATGACATCGAGAGCATCGAAGAAATGCTTGAGCGGTTTGGCGACTGGGACCAGGCACTTGACGGCAAGGTGTCCACTCTGGCCGACCTGATACTCGAACAGCACGCCAACGAGAAGGTGTTGATCTTCACCGAGTACAGCGACACAGCCGACTACCTGGCGGAAGCCCTGCGAGAGAGGGGGGTCAAGGGTTTCGCCAGAGTCACCGGCCAGGACGGCAACGCCACCGAACTGGCCCGCCGCTTCTCGCCCGGCTCCCATCCCATCGGGTTACCCCGGAACAAGAGCGAGTTGGACGTGCTTGTGTCCACCGATGTCCTTTCGGAAGGGCAGAACATGCAGGATGCCCGAGTGGTGGTGAACTACGACCTCCCCTGGGCGATCATCAAACTGGTGCAGCGGGCCGGTCGGGTGGACCGGATCGGGCAAGAATCCGAAGAAGTGATCTTGTACACCCTGATGCCGGCCGGGTCACTGGAAGGTGAGATCGATCTCCGCAAGCGAATCCGGGACCGCCTGGAAGAAAACGCCTCGCTCCTTGGGTCGGACGAACGGTTCTTCGGCGAAGAGGGCGAACAGGAATTGATTTCCGGTTTGTTCGACGAACATGCACAGTGGGACATGGGGGAACGGGAGGACGTCGATCCGGTTTCGATGGCCTATGAGATATGGAGGAAGGCATCGGAGAACCACCCGGAGTTGGCCAAGCGCGTGGAGCAGATGCCCAATGTGGTATACGCCACTTCAGGCCGTTCGGTGGCGGGACGCACACACGCAGAAGCAGGTGTTCTGGTCCATTCCCAGACGGTGACCGGCTCCGACGCCTTCGCCTTGGTAACACGCTCGGGCCAGACCCGCCAACTCAGCCAGCAGGAAGCCCTGCGCATGGCCCGCTGTGCGCCTGACACCCCGGCGCGCCGGCCCCTTGCTGATCATCACGAGCTGGTAAAGGCGGCTTTCCTGGGTCCCTTGGGGTCGCCTCCGGGAAAGGTGGCGGTCAAGCCCACCGGGGTGCGAGGCCGGTGCTATGACAAGCTCAAGGCCCACCAGGACAACCCGCAGTTGGATCTCCTGACCTCACAGGAGGAAATGAACCAGGCGCTGGAAGACCTGCGGCGGTTCCCTCTCTTGGAATCGGCCACACAGAGGCTGGCCAAGGCGCTACGGGAACGGAAGACCTCGGACCTGGCACGGTTGGTGGCGGATCTGCATCGGGAAGGGTTGCTCTGCGCCTACCCGGAGTCGCCCACAAGCCGGCGAGAGCCACGGGTGATCTGTTCGATGGGTTTTGATCCGGGTTGATCAGCGCCGAGAGGCGGTCCTGATAGGGCAAGACGCGCCGGACGGTTCACATCGGACGGTGGCAGGCGTCTCAGTTCCTTTCCGGCCTCCGGGACTCAGTCATCGTCGATGATGGTTCCGGTGGCCGTGTTGTCGGCGGCGATGACG
>VXSV01000081.1:22290-29929 GCA_009837815.1 Acidimicrobiia bacterium | reverse complement strand
ACCCCATCCTCCTCTGCCATCCAACGCCTCCACTCCCCCACCCGCTTGAGGGCCTCCCCCGGATTCTCATGAGTGGCGACGGTCGGAACCGCCAGGTCCACTCCCCCCACCATCCATCCCCGCCACGCGCCGGGCTTCGACATCAGTGGAGCGCACCCATCCACCACCACCGACCGGGATTGAGGCGTGTCCACTGTCACAATTGGACACATTACCGGGTATTGGCGCCGTCACCGACTCCCGCAACGCCGCACTTCACACGGATGAACTAAGGAACGCTCCCACTGCCCGATCGGCAGTGTTCGAATCAACACCGCCTATCCGGGGGGCGGCCGGTAGTTTGTCGGCGCCGTGGGGTACCCGAGGGTACTATGAGCCTCGATGGGCCGGGGCAGCCAAGGCGAATCGCGCCCGGCTCGTTATGACGCTTTCCCCGACCGACGGTGGTAAGAACCGCATGATGCTGCCCGAAGGCCGTTCCTACGAACTGTCTATGGAGCTTATCCAGGGCGCAATCGACATCCACGTCCACGCCACCCCGCACCTTCCCAGCAGCCCGAGAAGACTTGATCCCATCGAGGCCGCCATACAGGCGCGGGACGCCGGCATGCAGGCAATAGTGCTCATGGATGTGTTCCAGATGAGCAACGGGGTGGCCTGGATCGTGAACCGGGCCGTCCCTGACTTCAAGGTTTACGGCGGTCTCATCCTCAATACGGCCTATGGCGGCCTGAACCCTCGTGCTGTCAAGACCGCCATCGGATACGGTGACGGCGCCAAGTTCGTCAGCTTCGGCGCCCACTCCACCCACTATCAGGCCTCCACCGAAGGCCGAATAGTCGATGGACGGTTCACGCCCCTGAAGGACCTGTATCCAAAATTCAGACAAGAGGAGGTGGAGCGGGCCATCCGAATACCTGTGGAGGGTCCTGTAGGAAGTGATTTGGAGGAGATCCTGGAGCTCATATCGCACAATCCCCACATCTTCCTGAACACCGGACACGTCTCGCCCGACGAAGCCGTTCGCCTGGTCGACCTTGCCTGTGACTATGGGATCGGCAACGTGTTGGTCGCCACGGCCGTAACTTCGATTGCCTCCACCGACCAGCTCCGCTACATGGCTGGAAAGGGTGCGTTTATCGAATACACCCTGGGGGCCTACACCCACACTACATCGATACCGAAGACCCACTATTACGTCGAGTTGGAATATGCGGCCGACGAGGACATGGCGGGCGGAGCGAAAGGGAGCGTCAGGGGGGCCGCCGAACAAATCCGGGAGATCGGATCAGACCATTGCATCCTGGCCACGGACTTCGGCGGCTACACCCTCCCTGATCCGGTAGAAGGCATGCGGGGTTTTATCGCTTCGCTGCTGGACCTGGGAATTGCCCCAGAGTGTGTCCGAAAGCTGGTAAAAACCAACCCCGAGAAACTTCTCGGCCTCGGTTAACAGGACTCCCCACCCACAACTGCCGCTCCTCCTGGCTCCGAGTTGGCCGGCTCGCACCCGTCCAGCCCCGAAATCCTGTGCAAAAGCAGCCATCGCGCGGGGCCGATTCAGGTTCGGGGGTGGGAAAGGGAACGCGTCTTGGCGGTTCGCCTACACCGGTTGGTCGCCGGCTTCGGTGTCGGCCACGGTGATTGCCAGAGGGGTGTCGTCCAGAGGGAGTTCCACGATCATCGTGGTGGACTCTCCCGGATCGGTCTCGACCCGGATGAGGCCGCCATGCTGGCGGGCAATGTCGCTCGACAGCGCCAAGCCCAGTCCCGTGCCCTGGTCGGTCGGTTTGGTGGTGAAGAAGGGATTGAAGATCTTTTCGACGTGCTCGTCGGGGATACCGCCCCCGTTGTCCCAAACCCGCGCCTCGACCCGGTCTTCTCTCAGGCGGGTGCTCAGCCGCATCTGCGGAAAGAAAGTCTCTCCCGCCGCCTCCTTGGCTCGGCGTCGTTTGTCGGTGGCATAGCAGGCGTTGCTGACCAGGTTCAGGAACACCCTACCCAGGTCCTGGGGAATCACCTCCAACTCCCCGATGTTCTTGTCATAGTCCTCCTCTATGGCAAGGTTGAAATCAGGATCGCGGGCTCGTTCGCTGTGGTAGGCCAGGAGCATGTGCTCGTGCATTATGTCGTTCACCTGCGCCAAGCGCTTCTCTCCCGAGTCCCGGCCCATCATCAGCATGTCCTGCACGATGCGGTTTGCCCGATCCCCGTGGGAGCGGATTCGTTCCAGGTTGTCTTCGAGGTCGCCGACAATCTCCAATATGTAGGACATGTCGTCGTCGCTTACCTCCCCGTTGCTGGTCTGATCCACGATCTCCCGGAACTCCTCCAACAACTCCTCGGATGCCTCGGAGAAGTTCTTCACGAAGTTCAGGGGGTTTCGGATCTCGTGCGCCACTCCGGCGGTCAACTCGCCCAGCGCCGCCAGTTTCTCCTGTATGACGATCTGCTCCTGAGCCCGCTGCAGGTCATCGAGAACCGCTTCCAGTTCGGTGTTCTTCTCACCCAGTTCAGAGGCGAGTTTCTCCACCAGGTTGAGGCGTTGCACCTCCAGGGCGTGGCGACGGAACACCTCCAGGGCGGCAGCCATGTCCGCCACCTCATCCCGACCTTTGATCTCGACCTGTGTCTCGATGTCCCCCTCGGCCATCCGCAGCATCCAGTCCGAGAGCTGGTTGATGCGGCGCAGGAGAAACCGGCCAACGAACAGCCAGGCCATGAGAATGGCCCCGGTCACACTCAGGATGACGATCGCCAGCAGCAGGGTCCGACCGGTGAGAATGGCGTTTTCCGAGGCGAGCGTCGCCTCGTCGGCTCGGGCCCGGGCAGCGTTGACCAACCCGTCCACCTCCGCCAGCAATTGGATAGCCAATACCCGGTTGTTGAGCAGCAGTTCGGCCTGGCGCGCAATCAGGCGCAATTCCCGGTCCGCCAGGTTGAACCCTCCATCCTGGCCAAGACCCAAGATGAAGAGTTGAGAAAACAACCGGCTGAGATCGGCGTGGAAGGGGGACCCGCTCAACACCAAGAGACTCTCTTCGATTTGTCCCGCGGCAGCTTCGAAACGCTCCCGGAGCGGTTCGACTTGGGAGGCGTCCGAAAGGCTGAAGGTAGTAGCCAGCAACTGGGTGGAGATGTTGGTGTTGGCTTGTATCTCCGACAAGTGCCGATAGATGATCAACTGGTCTTCCGATAGGTGCTCTTCTCTGGGTGCGGGGAAGAAACCCAGGATCCGGTACCCCGTCATTCCGAAGAAGAACTGATCGTCCAAGGCAGGAACCACGATGCCGTCCAACTCGGCGCGGAGTGTCGCCAGATCCGCTTGGAGGTTTTCTTTCTCGATGGCAACCTGGGAGAGATCGACCTTGTCGACATAGATTGAATCGATGTTGGCGATCAGGGACTCCGCATAGGAGCGAAGTTGCTGGACGGCCGCCGTGTCCGTTTCGGATTCCTCCAGGGTGGCCAACTCATCCAGGAAGGCCCCGTTGGTTTCCGCGACACTGGTTGAGATCTCGTCGAGTTCTTCCTGGGAGCCGGCGGTGGTGATACGGGGAGCGGCGTCCACCAGGGCGCTGCTGTACTGGGCTACCCCGAATGCAGACGCCAACTCCGGAACGGTGTCCTCGTTGACCACGCTCTGGGCCTCCCCCACCTGGTTGAAGGAGAACCAACCCACGAGACCCGCCGCCACGGTAAGTGCGAATGCCCCCCAGATCCCCGAATAGAGTTGGGTGGAGATCCGAAAACGGCTCTCCAACAACCGTCTGAAGAAGGTCCTCATCGCGCTTCTGCCAAGCTATCGATAGGGTGGTAGCGGCCATCGGCCCGCAGCACCGTCCAGAACACCGAATCCGACCCCTGGTTGTCGTTCTCCCCATAACGTAGCGCGAACCCGTTAAGGTCTATCTCTGTCTCCTGGCTTTGCAGCGCTTCAGTAAAGCACTGGCGGCTGACGTCCGGTCCGCACCGCTCCAGGACCGCAATGGCCAGGCGCCCGGCCAGGTAGCCCTCCAGGGAGACGAAACCAGGCACGGCCCTGGGCGCGTAGGTCTCCAATGCGGCCAGGTACTCGGCCACCACAGGAACGCTGTCGTCAGTGGGAAATGGGACTACCTGAGTGACGAAAACACCCACCCCGTAGGCGCCCAGCTTCTGGGCCAGAGCGTTGCTGCCTACAAAGGAAATGTTGATGAAGACAGGATTGAAATTGATGAACTTCGACCACGAGATCATTGCGGCTGCCGGCTCGTAGGCGCCGACGATGATCACGGCTTCGGGGTTGTTCAACTTGATGTCCAGCATGGCCGTTTTGATAGCCGTGGTGTTGCGGGTGTAGGAGCCCACCGCCGCCAGGTCCATGTCGCGCCGATCCAGGGCCGCCAGAACCCCGTTGTACCCGGCGCGGCCGAACGAATCATCCTGAAACAGCACCGAGATGCGGGTTATGCCCAGATCCTCTATCAGGCGTTTGACCATCTCCTCGGTCTCCTGGTTATAAGAGGCGCGCAGGTTGACTACGTTGCCCAACTCCACGGCGTCTCGGAGGAATCCCGCACCTGTGAAAGGGGCGATGTAGGGCACCCCCGCCTCCTTGGCAACCGGGGTGGCAGACCGGGAGGTGGGCGTCCCGACCGCCCCGATCAATGCGAACACCCCATTCTGGTATATGAGGTCCTGGGAGTTGGTTATGGCCGCCTCCGGCTCATAGGCGTCATCCAGCGTCACCAGGTCCAATAGCCTCCCGTGAACTCCTCCCCTTTCGTTCACCTCGGCAAAAGCGGCCCTAATCCCGTATCGCATGTTTGTGCCCAGTTCCTGGGCCGGTCCGCTGAACGCGGCGGACTGACCGAAGAGAATGCGATCGTCGGTGACGCCGGCAACCCCCTGATCCTGCGGAGTCCCGACCTGGTCTTCAACGTCCGGAGGGAGCTCGATCCCACCCGATCCGGAAGGAGCGGGAGCATCGCCGGGGTCCGAAGACTGGGTACATCCGCCAAACAGAAGGACTACCAGCACCGCTGAAGCCCCCCTAAGAGCTGAACCTCGTTTTATGGGCAGATGGCGTCTCTGCCTCATGCAAGTCTGCGGGTTATCAGTGTGATGTGGTTGTACCCTTCATGCCGCCGGTAGTGCATTTCGTCGACCATGGTGCGCACCAGGTACAGACCCAGGCCGCCGATCGGCCGCTCCTCGAGCTCGAGAGAAAGGTCGGGGGTAGGGGCATCCTTCACCGGATCGAAGGGCTGGCCGGCGTCCCTTATCTCGATGGTGACTGTGTCGTCCTCCGTCTTCAGAGTGATGCCGATCGGCTCGTCACCTTCCACGCCGCCGTAGTTGATGACATTGAGCGCCATCTCCTCCAGGATCAATTTCGCCTGGAACACCAGCTTCATGGGCCATTCCGCCCGCTCGGCAAACGCTTCCACCGCGGCGAAGACATTTTCGAGGTCCTCGGCATCGGGTTGCATCGTGATCGTGGCTGATACGTTCACAAGCGCACACCTAGGTGTCTCGATGCAGCGTCAGGCAGGTGATGTCGTCAAACTGCGAAGCCTCCCCCATGAATTCCCTGACCTTCTCGAATACCAGGTCCGTTCCCTCTCGGGCCTTCAGATAGGACGAGGAGCCGGCGAAAATCTGGTGAAGCCCGTCGACCTGGAATGCCGATCCGTCGGTGTTCTGCGCTTCCGTTACCCCGTCGGTGTAGAGGACTACAGTGTCTCCCGGGCTGAGCTCGATCTTATGCTGTTTGTATTCCAGTTCCGGCGCCACTCCCAAAGCAATGCCGTCGGTCAAAGGCAAGAGAGAGACCGTCCCGTCGGAGCGAATCAGGAGCGGAGCGTCGTGTCCGCCGCTGGCGTAGGTGAATTCTCCCGTCGCGGGGTTGTAGACCGCGTAGAGGACGGTGACGAACAGCATGGTCTCGTTGTCCTCGTGCAGAAGGTCGTTGACTTCACCCAGCACAGCGCCCGGATCGGTAAGGCCGATCGCCACCCCCTTGAGCAAGGTGCGGCACGACATCATGAAGAGCGCGGCGGGCACTCCCTTGTCCGAGACGTCGGCGATCGCCAAACCGATCTGGCCTTCGTCTAAAAGCATGATGTCGAAGAAATCACCCCCCACGTCCCTGGCGGGTTCCATGTTGCCGTACACCTGGTAGCGGAGATCGTCGGGAAATTCCGACGGCAGGATCGACTGCTGGATCCTACTGGCGACCTCCAACTCATTCTGAATGGAGACCAGCTTGTCACGGTAGGACAGCGCCTCTCTCCACTCCATCATGTGTGCCAGCGTTCGCTCTATGGTGATCTGGAGGTCCTTGAAGTCAACCGGCTTGGTGACGAAATCGAATGCTCCGCGATTCATGGCTGTGCGGATGTTCTTCATGTCTCCGTAGGCGGAGATGATTACCGACCTGATGTTCGGATCCACTTTCGGGATCTGCTCCAGCAGCGTCAACCCGTCCATCTGCGGCATGTTGATGTCGGAGAGCACCATGTCGATGTTCCCCTCCTCGTTCAGCCGGTCAAGCGCCTCTAAACCGTTGCGAGCAAAGACGAAACTGTAGCGACCCGCCCGAATGTGACGTCGCATACGCTGCAGCATGAGCGGCTCAAGATCCGGCTCGTCGTCCACCACCAGGATCTTGTAGGGCTTGTTCATGGATTGGTGCTGACCTCTTCGACCTCAGCTGCCCATTGCGGAGACGGCCTCTCCCTGCGAGGAGTGGATCGTCACGATTTTGTCGAAGCCGACGATTCTGAAGACTTCACCGATGGCGTCCTGGAGTGAGCAGACTGCAAACTGGGAGTTGCGTTTTTGGAGTCCCTTGGCAATGAGAAGGATGGACCGAAGACCAGCGCTGCTGATATAACTCAAATGTTCCATGTCAAGGATCACGGCGCCGTCATCGTCTTCAATGACGCTCTCAACCGCCTTTTGAAATTTGCGGGCATTGGCGCCGTCGACCCGGCCCTCGACCGAGACAATCAGTGCCCCGCCGGTGCGCTGACTGGTAACATCCATGAGACTTCCTTTCTATGGGTGATGCTTGCTCTCCCCGCGAAGCGGAAGGCATTGGCCACCCGCCATCATAACACCCAACACGCTGGAGGGGTGGCTAGCTGGTTGTGATTGTAGATAGCGTTATCTCCTATGGTACATGAATGCGTCCATTTCCAAGTATTGGCATGACCCTATTCCCGATGACGCGCCGGAGCCCCGTCAAAACGCCGGTTCCCCGAGTGGCCTGATGGATAGAGAGCCTTTGGCTGCACGGCCCGGGAGGGCGGACCGGTTCCATCGAATTGGCGCTCCGCCGGTGGCCTCCCACTGCCGGACTCGATCGTATGGCAGGCGCCGAAATCCGGGCGCCAAGTCCCAATGCGTTGTATCATCACAGGCGTTCTGAAGGCCCAGGATCTCCCCTGAGAGCCGGAAGGTCATTGATGGATGGCCTTCCAGGAGACACCGGAGTCGCAATAAAGGACGGTAGCCCATGGCCGATTTCCACTCGGACGAACATGTTGGCGAGCATCAAGACCAAGCCACCCATGACCACCATGATCACCATGATCACAGCCACCATTCCGGTCACGACCACGGAGGTCACGACCACGGAGGTCACGACCAC
>VXSV01000081.1:17119-22190 GCA_009837815.1 Acidimicrobiia bacterium | reverse complement strand
GGTCACGACCACGGAGGTCACGACCACGGAGGTCACGACCACTCACACGATCTGCGGGGAGCGAGCAAGCGAAGCCTGATAGTCGCCCTTGTGCTGATTGCCGGGTTCATGTTCGCAGAGGTGATCGGAGGCATTCTCTCCGGCAGCCTGGCCCTCTTGTCGGATGCCGGTCACATGATCACCGACGCCGCGTCGATAGCGTTGGCCTTGTTCGCAATGAAGGTGGCGGAACGTCCTCCCTCGGCCGAACGCACTTTCGGGTATCGTCGAGCCGAGGTGCTGGCTGCGATGCTCAACGCTCTCAGTCTCTGGCTGATCGCGGCATGGGTGCTCTTCGAGGCGTATCACCGGTTGCAGGACGTCCCAGAGATTGAAGGAGGGCTGATGTTGGTGGTGGGTATCCTCGGCCTCCTGGTCAATGTGGCCGCCGCCTGGGTTCTGCATCGGTCATCGAAGCACAGCATGAACGTCGAGGGAGCCCTGCGGCATGTGATGGCGGACCTGATGGGATCGGTGGGGGTGGTGATTTCCGGCATCCTGATAGTCACGCTGAACTGGACGATCATCGATCCGATTCTGAGCGTCCTGATCGCGGCGCTGGTCGCACACAGTTCCTGGAGTCTCACCGTGAAGGTGTTCAAGGTGTTGCTGGAAGGCGTGCCCGATCACATCGATGTTTACCGGCTATGCAGTGAAATCGAGGATGTGGAGGGCGTCACCCTGATACACGACGTGCATGTCTGGACCATATCTTCGGGTCTCGAGGCCCTGACCGCCCACGTGCTGATCGATCCTTCCTTCGAGGGTGACACCGAAGCGCTGTTGCGGAGGCTCCGCGGTATCGCCCACGGAGCCTTCGGGATCGACCATGTCACGATCCAGGTCGAGGAGACGGTGGAGGGGTGCACCGAAGACCATCACGTCGGCCATCTGATGGCGCGTTCACGGCCTCTCGGATAGGAAACACAAGCACTGAGAACACAAAGGGCTCCGCTGCTGGGACAGCAGCGGAGCCCCGTTGCGTTCAGCGGGGGTCAGTGTCCGTGGTGCTCGTGGGTGTCACACTCGTGTGCGTCGTGCACGTGCCCAGGCTCATCCCCGTGATGCTCGTGGGTGTCACACTCGTGAGCATCATGCTCATGCTCATCGGCGTGGTGCTCGTGAGTGTCGCACTCGTGTGCGTCGTGCACGTGCCCAGGCTCATCCTCATGATGCTCGTGACCGTCACACTCGTGTGGATCGTGGACGCTCATCCAATACTCCTTCCCGATAGGGCTCTCTTTTTCCGGTTCGAGGCATCGACACTCCGATTGATCGACAGTGGCGACGCTCCGAAACCACTCTCATTGTACCTTATCAGTGTCTAATGCAAACCCTCTATATTTGCGATGCAAACTGCCCACTTTTGCACTTGGACCCTCCGATGCAGACCCCCAGGCGGGCAACGAAAAAGACAACGGCCTTCCGGAGGGCTTCGACGGTGTTTTTTTCGGTTCCGCCTTCGGGTCGGATGCCCAGGGGAACCAGCCGTTCCACCATCGGATAGGAAGCAGGGCTAGCGGGTTTACAAAGGGCTGAAGCTCAGGACGTCAGGCCGGCCAGCCGCTCCTGGACCGCGACATGGTCGTCAGGCTCAACCGGGTTGGGGAGCTTCTTGAGTTCTGGAACCACCACATCCCGAAGGATCTCGGCCTCCCCCGAGGTGAGGTCCGAACCCGCTGCCACGTCGTCTGTTCCCCACATTACGGCCAGACGGAACCCGTAGTCGGCGACCGCCTGGTCGATGATCATCCGGAGAGCCTGCCGGGACACCGATCCCTCCCTAGACCTGGCCGCCGCCGTGGATCTGGATGGCGGCGCCGCTGATGAAAGAAGACTCATCCGAAGCCAGGAACATCATGAGGTTGGCGATGTCTCGGGGAGTACCAGCCCGGCCCAGCGCCACCCGCGAGGGGATCAGGGCGAACTCCTCGGCGCTGCCGGTGCTCCCTCGGGCCTGTGGCGTGTCGATGGGCCCCGGGACGATGACGTTGCACCGCACCCCCTCGGGGGCATACTGGGAACTGGTGGTCAAGGTGAGTTGGATGACCCCGGCCTTGCTGACCCCGTATGGCACGGCGTGGGTGGTGGGGTGTATGCCGGCGCCCGAAGACACGTTTATGATCGACCCCCCTCGGCCCACCATGTGGGGGATGGCGTATTTGGTGCAGAGAAACACTCCGCGGATATTGGTGTCAAGGGTCAAGTCCCAGACCAACTCGGACACTTCGGCCAGCGGCGGCGTCCGGATGAGAATCCCGGCGTTGTTCACCAACACGTCCAGCTTCCCGAAGCGCTCCAGCGTCCTGGCCACCATGTTGCTCACCTGATCAGACTTGGAGACGTCAGTCTCAACAAACAGGGCTTCGCCACCGGCCTCCCCCACCATGGCCGCCGTGGCCTGCCCTTCAGATAGGTTGCGATCCGCCACCGTCACCTTGGCGCCTTCGTCGGCGAAGAGAAGTGAGGCGGCTCGGCCCATGCCGGTGGCGCCACCGGTGATAATGGCCACTTTGTCTTCCAGACGGCCCGACATCGCTACTCCGCGTATCTCGACCCAGAGGCGTTCGGGAACCTCCGGGGGCGCCGGAGTATACCTCATCCACCCCCGTTCCAGCCTGGATGAGGCCTCTCCTACCAGGCGATGGGCGTGGCGGCGCGAGGGGTCCCCGAGACCACGGTACTCTTGGCCATTACTGTGAAACCGATGGTCATTGTCGCCGGGTCGCTCCGGATGCAACCGGGATCCCGAGCCCGTTTCTTCGAGAAGGTGGTGCCGATGGTGGCTGCAACCCTCGAAGAACCGGGCTGTCGCGTCTACGCCTTCACACCCGATCCGGATGATCCTGATCTGATCCGGCTTTACGAGCTCTGGGACCACCAGGAGGCGCTTGAGCAGCACTTTGCGTCGGAACATATGGCTGCATGGAAGGAACGAGCCGCCTCCTTGCCGATCATGAGTAGCGACATCATGTGCTACACGGTCACCGACGCCCGCCCGCTCGGCTGACGCCTTCCCGAGATGATCAAGACGCCGGTGGAGGGCCGCGCCCGCGTCACAGTCTGGGATGAGGGCCGAGGCGGGCCCTAACCGGCAGCGCGTGGATGAGGGTGGTCCTCCTGGGGGTCACAGCTACCGCAGAACCCGAGAAATGCGAAGTGGTGGGGATAGATCTCAAAGCCGTATTTTTGTCTGAGGATCGTAAAGAGAGGAGCGAACTCTGTGTGGGGGATCTCGGTGGTGCTCCCGCATCTCTCACACACGAGGTGTTCATGGTCGTGGTTGAGGGTGACATGCCATCTTCCCGATTGGCCGTTCCGCAGCGGGATGTGATGCACCAGGCCGATGCGGGCCAGATCGTCGAGAATGCGGTAGACGGTCGACGCCTCTATCCGGCCGGCGTTCTCCAACACATGGTCGATGATCATTCGGGCGCTCAGGAAGGGCTCATCAATCTCAGCCAGGGCGCGGACCACGGCTGCCCGGGGAAGGGTCAAGCGCAATCCGGCTGCCCGGATCCTCTCGATCATCAGATCTTCGGTGACTACTACGCCGGTGGCCATGTACTAAAGGAAATATAGCAAGAGCATCAGGATACTTATTGCAATTTGATGTTATCAGAATGGATACCCAACTGCAGACGCAACCTGTTTGCTGAGGCCGGCGCCGGTTTCGCCAAGCGAGAGGAACCGGAATGTGTGGGAAAAGTGCCACATGACATTAGTTGCAACTGTCGGTCGGCGATATTATAATCAGGTGCAGTAATTCGCGAAAGCAATACGGAGCGTTAGCGATACAGATGGCATCAACCGAACACCACGGCTCCGCCCCACCCGCAACCGCCGGTCCTTCCGCGGCCGGCCGCCGGTCGGAGATGGAGCGCCACTCCCATGATCATCCCCACGGTCGCGGTCACGACCACTCTGGCGGGCATGACCATCCCGACGGTCATAGGCATGACTCTTCTCATGGTCACGGCCATGGCCACGGTCACGAGCACGGTTCCGGGTCGCTCTGGTCGGGGTTCAAGCACGGAGTAAGCGAGTTGCTCGGGACCCACTCCCACGACCATGCCGAATCGATCGACAGCGCTATCGAAAGCAGCAAGCGGGGTGTCAGGGCGCTGGTCATCTCATTCACGGGGTTGATGGTGACCGCGGTGCTGCAGGCTGTGATCGTCTTCTTCACCGGCTCGGTGGCGCTGATCGCCGACACCATTCACAACTTCTCCGACGCGCTCACCGCCGTTCCCCTCTTCATCGCCTTCAAGCTGGGAAGAAGGGCGGCGACCAGCCGCTACACCTACGGGTACCGAAGGGCCGAGGACGTCGCCGGTCTGTTCATAGTGCTGATGATTCTCCTGTCGGCGATTATCGCCATCTGGGAGTCGGTTGAGCGACTGTTCAATCCACGGGAACTCGATTACCTGGGCATTCTCTTCGCGGCGGGTGTAATCGGTTTCCTGGGCAACGAGTTGGTAGCCATATACCGCATCCGGGTTGGCCGACAGATCGGATCGGCTGCACTGGTCGCCGATGGGCGCCACGCCCGCGCCGACGGGTTCACGTCGCTGGCGGTGGCCGCCGGTGCGGTGGGCGTTTGGCTGGGATTCGAACGGGCCGACCCGATCGTGGGCATCATCGTCGGCATCGTCATCCTTCGGATCCTGTGGTCGGCGGCCCGCGACATCTACTGGCGGCTCATGGACGCCGTGGATCCGGAAATGGTGAAAGAGGTCGAGAGCGTCACGAACTCGATCGAGGAAGTGCTGGGCGTGAACAGTTGCCAGGTACGGTGGATGGGCCACCGTCTCCGCGCCGATGTCTCGATCGGTGTCGATTCGAGGCTCTCGGTGGGAGAGGGCCACTCGGTTGGGGAGATGGTGCAGCAGAGTCTCCAACGTCAAGTGCGACACCTGGACGAGGCTTTCGTGCATGTCGATGCCACAGACCGGGTCCAGTTCAGGAAGTCGGACCGATTCGATGGGAAGATCGATGCCTCCAGCCCCAATGCCGCTTCCCCGGCCAACCC
>VXSV01000081.1:0-17109 GCA_009837815.1 Acidimicrobiia bacterium | reverse complement strand
ACCCCACCCACCCGATGGTCGAGCAAGGGGGGTCCGACGCATGATTGTCGATCCGAGGCGAACCCCAACGCCCGGATCGGAGCTCTCCACCGGTTCGATCGCGGCCTAGATGTCCCACGCCGGCGTCGGGTGCGGGCCGCCCTGTCTGGCGGACCGCGTTCCGGAAAACTTTCCCACCCGCACACCGCCGAGGGTGTTCACCTTGGAGCGGCTTTCTTGACAGGCTCGGATCCCATCGCCCGCCACGGGGGACGCGTTTTGGTCGACCAGTTGCGCCGCCACCGTGTGGACACGATCTTCACCGTGCCCGGCGAGGCCTTCCTGCCCGTCCTTGACGCCCTATGCGACGAACCCCTGATTCGCACGGTGACCTGCCGCCACGAGGCCGGCGCGACCATCATGGCGGAAGCGCACGCCCGTCTCCGGGGCGAGCCGGGCGTGGCTCTGGTCGCCAGGGGCCCGGGAGCCACACACGCCTCGGTGGGAGTGCACAATGCCGCCGAGAGCAGCACTCCCCTATTGCTGTTCGTGGGTCAGGTCCCCACCGGCCAACGGGGTCGGGGGGCCTTCCAGGAGGTCGACATCGAAGCGTTGTCCGCCCCACTGGCCAAATGGGCGGTGGAAGTGGAGCACCCCGAGCATCTCAGCCAAGTGACTGCCCGAGCCGTGCGGGTGGCCCGAGAGGGTCGTCCGGGACCGGTGGTGGTGTCGGTACCCGAGGACGTCCTGGCCGGGCAGGTGTCAGCGCCCGACGCCCCAGCGGCGGCGCCACCGTCGAGGCCCGCGCCCGGCCGCGAAGAACTCACCGAAATCCGTTCCCTGCTGGAGAGAAGCCACCGGCCGCTTGTAATGGTCGGCGGCGGAACGTGGAACGCCGACGCCGCCCGGGCGCTCACCTCCTGGGCGGAACGCAACCACCTCCCGGTGGCGGTGTCCTTCCGACGACAAGACTTCCTCGACAACCGGTCGCCCTGCTACATCGGCCACTCAGGCGTTGGGATTGTGGACAGCCTGGCCGCCCGGATCCTCCAAGCGGACCTGATCATCGCCATCGGAACGCGCCTGAGCGACACGGCTACCAAGGGTTACACACTGCTCGAGCCCCCGAACCCGAAACAGACACTGGTTCACATTCATGTTGACCCAAAAGAGTTGGGTCGGGTCTACCAACCCACCCTCGGCATCTGCGCAGGAACCCCCGAGACGTTGGCCGCCATTGCGGCCACACCACCCCTGTCCGACCGGCCGTGGCGAGACTGGGCAGCCGCGGCCCGCTCCGACTACGAGGCAACTCTCCTGCCGCCGCCGGCTCCGGGTGCGGTGAACTTCGGCGAGGTGATGACCTACCTTGACTCCCGCCTGCCCCCGGAGGCGATTCTCACCAACGGAGCAGGCAACTACACCCTCTGGCCTCAACGGTACTACCGGTTCAAGCAGTATGGGACCCAACTCGGACCTCAGAGCGGCGCCATGGGCTATGCCGTACCGGCCGCGGTAGCAGCCAAGCTACACCATCCCGATGTCCCGGTAGTGGCCATCTCCGGTGACGGGGACTTCCTCATGACCGGCCAGGAGTTGGCCACCGCCGTGCAGTACGACGCCCCGATCATCGTCCTGGTGGTCAACAACGGAATGCTGGCCACCATCAGGATGCACCAGGAGCGAACCTTCCCCGGGCGGCCCAGCAGCACTGACCTCGACAACCCCGACTTCGCGGCCTACGCTCGGGCCTTCGGAGCCTTCGGCGCCACCATCGAGCGAACCCGGGATTTTCCCCCGGCATTCGAGCAGGCCGTGGACTCCCGAGTCCCCGCAGTGCTGAACATCCTCGTCGACCCCGAGGCGATACTCCCCCATGCCACCCTCTCCGAAGTCCGCCGGCAGGCACAAACAGGCTGAGTCATCCAGACCACAAAGTCGCGAAAAACAATGGTCCCATTTGGGTTCCCTCCCCTAACACCTTGTTGTGACCCGGGGCGGTTCTGCACCGCCCCGGGTACACCTAATGGTGCGTCGCCCAAATGATTGGAGGGGATCAGAGGACTAGGGCCTCGCTGATCAAGGACCATATTTCCCCTGTGGGACTACCTCAATCAAATCCGAGACAGATCACTAACTCTCCAGAACACCCAGGGTGATTCGGGTCATCGGACCGGTCGGCGGCTTGTTGGGGTGGGTGGGTTTGTTGGTCGTTGTCAACAGGGTGGATGGGAGACCGGGTGCGGGGGTGGCCCTTGGGATGCGGGCGCAGCCGAGGTCTTGGGGTGGCGCTGTAGGGGAAGGCAACAGGGAGCGGGTGGCCGGGTGCCGTCTTCCGAGGGTTGGGACCGCGGGGTTGTGGTGGCTGTCGGCTGGGAGAATCGTCAGCTTTCGGATACTCCCACGGCTTGGCCAGGGAGGTGCGGGTAGACTGTGGAGGCAAGCTCGGTTTATCCTTGATTGCCCTGGTCGGGAGGTGGTATCCACATTTTCGACTCTGCTTTTTCCGTTCCGTACCATGAGCGGTTGCAGTCTCTGTATGGTTCTGTGCCTCATCGGATTAGCCATCGCACTGCTATGGCGATGGCACCGGTTGCTATCAATGTGGGGGGTACGTTGAGCGTTTCGGGCCCGTCGGTGGAGCCGGGAACCGCCGCTCGGTTGGGGGTGCGGGTGTTCGCAGAGGAGGAGGACACTTTGTTGGTGGGTGCTATTCCTTGGGAGGGTGCCACTTGGATATCGCGACCGGAACGGGCGTTGTTGGAGTGCCTTAGGTCGATGCCATCGGGTGAGGGCATCGCCGCTCAGGTGCTGTTCGGTGGTGAAGCTGTTTCTCCCGAGCTTTTGGTGGGGTTGGCGGATCGTTTGGGGTGGGATGAGCCTTTGAGGAGGGTGGCGTCGATCGCGGCCCGCATGGACAACTGTCGGGGCGTGTTCCCGGTCATGGGTGCCGACGGGTTTTTGCCTGACAGCCAACGGGCTTTGCTGGATGTTCCTCCATCTGGGGACGGGGATTGGATTTGTGTCACTCCTGGACCTCATACCGAACCCGATGGGTCGCCGTGGTTCCGAGACGAACGGTATAGGGTTGTCTGGTGCTGGCTCCACCCCCACGCTCTGGTCGAAGACCTGCTATATTGAAACAGTCGCCCACTTTCAAGGAGGAGCGGGACCGGGTCCAGCACCACATCGTCGCCGCGGTGGCATACAAGGACGACCCTCGATTGGTGTTTAAGGGAGGAACCATGCTTCGGGTCTGCGGTCTTCCCGACTACCGATATTCGGAAGACTTCGACTTTGATTGGGTGGGTACTCCCCGGGAGTTCCACACCGTGTTGAATGCTGCCGTTACCCACGCGGCGTGGAGCAGCGGAGTCGATCTTACCCTGGCTATCGGTCGAGGTCCGAACCCAGCATCCTGTGGCGAGGCGACCGCGCCGGGAAGAGAATAAAAGCCGAAGCAGCGTTTGTGTCCTCTCACGACCTGCCTGTCCGCCGGTGGCCGATCCGTCCCAACCATCCTGATATACCGCCCGCTCCGCCGATTCGTGGCTACCGATTCGTGTCGGTCATCGCAGACAAACTCAGTTGTATCTCGCGGAGGGTGGCCGCTCGGGACTTCTACGACCTGAACAGCCTCCTCACCCAAGGCGAAGACATACACGCTGCCTGGGATCTGTATGTCGCCATCGCTGACCATCCCGAACGCCAATACGGGCGGCGGCCCCATCCCAGCGACATCCGAGCATCCTATCTGGGTCGGCGCTCCGCCATCGCTGCTGACTGGGAAGAATCAGTGGCTGACAGTCTCCTCCCGCCGGCTTCCTTCACAGAGGCGTTCACCAACGTTGACAACGCCGTCCAGACCGCCCTCGGCCGATGGAAACAACGACTAGGACCCGGAGAACTCCACCGCCTTAAACAAGAACACCAGCAACAGCCACGGGGAAGATCACTCGACATCGGTCTCTGAACCTCCTGAAGCATTCCATGGGGTGGGAATGGACAGCACCGCTAGAACGGTGCCGTCCTCGTCCGCTATCGACCGAGCCAGGGAAATGAAGCCTCACGATTCTCGGTCTGGTGAACAGCGACATGACGAACGCGGTCGGCCACGCCCGATTGAAGCCTCCAAGACTTTGATCCTTCGGCAGGGTCCCGCCGACGTCTGAGCGGGGCCGTCCAGGTGTTTGGTCCTTTCAATGTGCAACTCCGGTGGGACACAGTCAACTCCGCGGAGCCGGTTTTTTTCACCGCCTCGCCTGAACCTGTGGGCGGTGCGCCTGTCGCCTCCTCCTAAACCGGCTAGTAGCAGACCAGGCTCATGACTTCGTACCCCTCGATCCTGGCCCGGCCACCCAGTTCCGCCAACTCGATCACGAACCCCAGCGCCACGACCTCGCCCATCGCCATCTCGACCAGCTTGGTGGCCGCTTCCGCGGTCCCTCCCGTCGCCAGCAAGTCATCCACGATGTACGCACCGGTACCCGGCGACAAGGCGTCACGGTGCATGTCGAGTTGGCTCTCCCCGTATTCAAGGGAATAGGCAACCGAGAAACGGGCCGCCGGCAGCTTTCCCGGCTTTCGAAGGGGGACGAAAGGAAGTCCCATGCGGTCGGCCATCGCCGTCCCGAACACGAACCCTCTGGACTCGATGGCCACTATCGCCGCAGCCTCCGTGGCCTGGGCATGGGCGCACAGCTCTCCCACGGTGTACCGGAACGCTTCCGGATCGCCCAACAGCGGAGTGATGTCCCTGAACAAGATGCCCTCTTCGGGGAAGTCCGGAACGGCGCGGATGCTTCTCCTCAGGTCCACCGCGTGCGATTGTACCCTCAGGGGGTTCCCTCAACCCTTCGAGGGCACCTAATGGGAGGCGCTGAATCCCCGGGACCTCCGTATGGTTCCGGTACGTCTATTGGGTACCATAGGCTGCCGCGCCGTTCATCCTTGGAGGCATAGATGAAAGGGGACAAACACTATTACGTCGAGTCCTTCGACACCGTCGCGGTCACTTCGTTTCGACTCGGCCAGTCGCCTTTTGCGCACCGCTACGTCACCGATGAAACGGTCTTCGGCGTCTATTGCGATCGCCTCTTCCCCCTCAAACTGACCGACAACGAGGATCCGGTCCCCCTGTATTGGAAGTTGCGCCGCGGCGTCCTCCTGTACGACGTTCCGGAAAAGCCCCTCGAGATAGTCGGCCCGGACGCCGCCCGACTGCTCGAAGGAGTCCTCGCCTGCAAAGTTGACACTCTGCCGGTCGGCCGCTGCCGCTATGGCATCGCCTGCCGGGAGGATGGGACGGTTCTCATGGACGGCGTGGTGATGCGTCTTTCCGAGGACCGGTTCTGGTATGTGAAGGCGAACGGCGAGTTCGAGAGCTGGCTGGGGGCGAACGCCATAGGCCTTGACGTAAAGGTTTCCGACCCCCAATCGCGGGTGCTCCAGATCCAGGGACCGAAGTCGCTTGACGTATTGGATGCGGCCACCGGCGGCGGGCTCTCTGCCGACTTCCGGTACTTCCACGCCGGGTTCTTCGAAGTCTGCGGTCAGACGCTGTGGGTATCCCGCACCGGGTGGACCGGGGAGGTGGGTATAGAGATCTACTGCAACAGCGGACCCAGGCCGACGGATCATGACGCCCTCTGGGATGGGCTGTTGGCCTGCGGTGAGCCTTTCGGGATGGAGTTCAGCTCGGGGTGGTCGATGGGGGTCCGGCGCGTCGAGTCCGGGATTCTTGACAACGGCACCGACATCGAACCGGATCTGACGCCCTACGGGGCCGGTCTCGGGCACTTCGTGAGACTCGAGAAGCAGGACTTCATCGGCCGCGCCGCCCTGGAGCGGGCCGATCGCAGCCGGCTGCTGTTCGGCCTGGTTTGTCCAACCACCACCCCGCAAGCCGGTATGACGGTCCACTTCAACGACGGCCCGGTCGGGCATCTGACTGTCGGCACCTGGTCGCCCACCCTCGACGCGGGGGTCGGGTACGTGCGTTTCGACCAACCCCTGCCGGGAGATGACTGGTATGCAAAGACGGTATTCCTGCACGATCAGGACGGAGTGAGCCATGAGGCGACTGTGGACACCTTGCCGTTCTTCGACAAGGAGAAACGGCTGCCCCGCGCCCCGTGGACAGGCGCACCCTACTCCTGAGGGCCGACCCGATCCCTTCCTGACACAGCGCTGTGCCAAGCCGCCGGGCCGTGATCCCATGGGCGCACATCGCCTTTTGCTACCTTTCGGTGATAGCATCATGACTTCCACTGCCTGGTCGCCGGAGCACCCGTCAACGTTGTTCATGGCGGTGGCGAGTGGTGAGCAAGTCACCGGGGGAAGGGGCGGTCGGTCATGATTGAATGGCTCGGCATCAGCCACCTGTTCGAATTGACGGGGACAGAGGCGGTTTTGGGGTTCCTGACCCCCCTCATAGTCTTCATCGTCTTCTTCCTGGCCCAGCTCATACTGCCCGCGCAGCGGGTGTCCGGGTACGTCATCAACTCGGAGACCGGCCAACCGCGCAACTATCGGCTCAACGGTCTTTTGATATACGTGCTGGCGGTGCTGGTGTGGGCACTCGGGCTCACCGGGATGCCCCACGACTGGTTCTACCGGTCCTCGGTCTATGCGGTGGTCGGCGGGACCGTCCTGGTAGCCATCTTCTCTCTGATGGCGTTCTTCACCCAGCCCAAGAAGGAGGGACAGCATCCGTGGCCGGCGTTTTGGGATGGACGCTCTCAGGAGGTCTCTTTCTTCAACGAGCGCTTCGACATCAAGATGTACTTCTATGTGGCGGGTGGGACGATGCTGGTGCTCAACGCCCTGTCGGGAGCCGTGTACCACTACCAGCGTTTCGGCGACGACTCCAATCCGGGCGTGTTCATCTACGCGGGGTTCTTCACCTTCTACGTGCTGGACTACTTCATCTTCGAGCGGGTCCAGCTATACACCTATGACGTGATTCACGAGAACCTCGGCTTCAAGCTGTTCTGGGGCGGCTTGATCGTCTACGGATGGATGTTCATCCTCCCCTTGTGGGGGCTGGCCGCTCACCCCGACCCCGAATTCTCGGGAGCCGGGAGGTACCTGTGGCTGATCGGAGCGCCCGCGCTGTTCCTGTTCGGCTGGGGCGTCTCCCGGGGCGCCAACCTGCAAAAATACACTTTCAAGCGGTGGCCCGATCGGAAGTTCCTGGGGCTGATCGAGCCCCGGTACATTCAAGCCGGGGAGCGGAAGATCCTCATCAGCGGCTTTTGGGGTGTCGCCCGCCACTTCAACTACCTGGGCGAATGGTTTTTCTCCCTCTCCATGGCCCTGGTTTTCGGTCATTTCACCAATCTCTGGGCATGGACGTACTTTGTCTTCAGTGTCACCCTGTTCACTTTTCGCCAACGCTTCGACGAGAACCAGTGTCTCCAAAAGTACGGCCCCGAAAAATGGACGGAGTACCAAGAGAAGGTGAAGTACCGCATTATCCCCGGCATCTACTGACCCTCGCCGAGAGCGCTTCTTCGTTCTAGTCAGCCTTGTTGACCAGGAAGGCGGCGGCGTTGTCGAAGTGTTCGAACATGAGAACCCTGATCTCATCCGGCAGCCTCCGGCCAGTGCCGTCGGCGATGGTTGCGGCCCCGAGAGCGGCTGTCATGTGCGTCATCCACGCTTCGCGCTCGGCCCTGCCGATCTCAAAGGGCATGTGGCGGAGCCGAAGACGAGGGTGGCCCCGCGTCTCGCTGTAACGGGGAGGGCCACCCCAATACTGGGCAAGAAAGCCCGCCAGTCTCGCCCTGGAGGGACGCAGGTCCCTCGGGTACATGGGCCGCAGCACCGGGTCGGTCTCCACCGCATCGTAGAAACGGTTAACAAGATCTTTGAAGAAGTTCTTTCCTCCCACCAACTCATAAACTGTTGGGGGCGCTTGCATGGCCTCCCGCAGAGAACCCCTGAGGGTCACCCCCGCGGGGGACCCCTCATCGTTCTCGGTGCTTTCGGGTTCCCTCACGATTGCAAGCCTATAGCGGTCGGCTCCCACCGGGAGCACTTGACCAACCCGTTACAGAGCCGATAGTCTGCCGCGAGAGGCCCCCCTGTTTTAATGGAGCGCCGACGGATAGCGGAATGAGTTTTGAAAATCGACCCACCATAGTGGTCCCCGGTGACGAGCCGGTCCAGATCCAGGGTTCTGCACACCTCGACCGCTTGGAACCGTTCGGAGACGTGATCGTTTATCCGGACCGCCCCACCGGTGAACAGAAGATACAGCGGGTAAGAGAGGCCGAGGTGATCATCAACAGCCGCGGAGCGGTTACCTGGGGTGAGGACGATCTGGCTGTTCTCACCAACCTCCGTCTCATAGTGGTATGCGCGGTGGGGACCGACAGCATCGACCTCCGGTCCGCCACCGCTATGGGAGTGGCGGTGAGCAACCAACCGGGGCGGACCGCGGGGGTGGTCGCCGAGCACATCTTCGGACTCATGTTGGCGGTCGCCAAGAGAACCTCATACCAGACCATTGAGCTCAAGTCGGGCCGCTGGACGCGTAGGGAGAACGTCTTCCTCCAGGGAAAGACCCTGGGCGTGGTCGGCACCGGAAACATAGGCTCGGAGCTTGCCAGACTGGCCAACGCCATCGGGATGGAGGTGGTGGCCTGGACGTTCCACCCCAGCGCCGAACGCGCCCGGCGCCTCCGAGTCCGCTACATCGGACTTGATGAGCTCCTGGCCACCGCCGACGTAGTGAGCCTCAACGTCGCCCTCACAGAGCAGACGCGTGGGATGATCGGCGAACGCGAGATCGGGCTCATGAAGCCAGGGGCGCTCCTGGTGAACGGGGGAAGGGGAGCCCTCGTCGACACCGACGCCCTGGTCCTCGCCCTGCATTCGGGCCATCTCGGGGGAGCAGGCTTGGATGTGTACGACACCGAACCCCTGCAGGCCGACCACCCCATTCTCTCCTGTGAGCAGGTGGCGCTGACCCCGCACATGGCTGACCAGACGCCCGAGGGCGCCGAACTCCTCAACGAGGGGGCGGTCGACAACGTTATCGCCTTCCTGGAGGGACGCCCCCGGAACATCGTCAACCCCGAGGCGCTGGAGCGCACCTGACTGCGCCTGACCGGGCGGAGGCCGGTGAGGGAATCGGAGTCCGGCGCTGGGATGGGATCAGCACGCGGGGCGGACGGTCACCGCAGGGTCGATCTTGCGAGGTATCAGCCTGCCCGACGCAGCCGCGGAGAAGACGCCGTCGGACACAACCACCTCCCCTCGCAGGACGGTGATCACAGGCCAACCCTCGATCTGGTATCCCTCCCAGATGCTGTAGTCGGAGATATGAAAGTCCTCAGCCCTCAACCGGCGCCTGATCGTCGGGTCGATGATGCAGATGTCGGCGTCGCTGCCCGGCGCCAACACGCCCTTTCTCGGATAGAGGCCCATGATCTTGGCGGCGTTGGTCGAAGTGACCTCCACGAACCGCCGCAGGCCCATTCCCCGCCGGGACACGCCCTCTGTGAAGGTAATGCCCATACGGGTCTCCACGCCGTTGTGCCCGCCGGTGACGTCCAGGATGGTCCGCCCGATGGTCTTTGTCTCCCAAGACGTGCAGTACTCGTCGGTGGCCATGGTCTGCAAATCGCCCCCGATGATGGCCTCCCACAGGGCCACCCGGTCGTCCTCGGACTTCAGGGAGGGGTAGGTGTGGTATTTCATCCCGAACTCCTCGTGGTAGTTCTCCTGGCTGAAACAGCAGTAGTTGTGGAGAGTCTCCCCGTAGACGGGACGGCCTTCGGCGCGGGCTTCGGCAATGGCAGCCACTCCCGACCGGGCGCTTACATGGACGAAATAGACCGGCGCGCCGGTCCACTCGGCCTGCCGGAGAACTCGTCGAAACGACATGTCCTCTGATTCGACGCTGTGCACCAGCGGCATATTGGTCCACGCGGTCCGCCCCTCCCGGACCAGGTTCCGGTGCATGTGCTGCACCATGTCGTCCTCTTCGGCATGAACCAGCAACATGGCGTCCAGATCCCTGATCCGGGTCATGAGATCGTGGAGGTGCCCGGTGCGGACCATGCGGGGTACGTCTCCCGCCGAGGGCGGACGAACCTCGGTGGTGAAGATCTTGAAGGTGGGAAAGCCCTCCTCCACCGCCTCGCCGACCGATCCGATGATCTCGTGGGGAATGGCGCCGAGGAGCATCAGGTGATGGGAGTAATCGGCATAGGAGTTGCCCTGCCAGACGCCGGTCCGCTCATCAAGGGCCCGGGGGATGTCGAAGCCGGGATACACGACCGCGAAATCCAGCAAGGTGGTGGTGCCTCCGAACAGGGCCGCCCGGCTGACCTGCTCCGGTGGGGCGGTCAGAAGGTCGCCCCGGCCGACGATCGGAGCGGCGATGTGAGCGTGCGGTTCGATACCGCCTGGGACCACCACCATCCCAGATGCGTTTACGACTCGACAGCCTTCACCCGACAGGACGCCCGGCGCGGTGATAGCCGCGATCTTCTCTCCCCTGACCGCCACGTCCCAAACTCCAACTCCCATGGGTGTGACAACTGTGCCTCCTCGGATGACCAGGTCCAGCATTTTAGGGATCGGACCCCTAACGAATGCTTAGAAACATGTCAACCGAGGTGGCTGCTGGTGTTGCCAGACTTGCCTGGTCGTCGTGCGGCATCGAGAGTCTATCCTACTTCCGACAGTTTGATTCAGTCGGGGATCCACGGCTCCAACTCAAGGCCCAGACCGTCGGCCACCCGGTTGGCGTAGGCGTAGTATCCGACCACCTCGACTATGTCGAGAATGTCACGATCGGAGAATCCGGCCGCCCGCAGGGCCTCGACGTCGGCGTCGTCCACAGAGCTAGGCTTGGCGGTCAGTTTGACCGCGAACCTGAGCATCGCAATCCGCTTGGGCGAAAGCGCGGCTGTCGTCCAATCTCGTTCTATCGAATCGGCGAGCTCATCGTCTCGGAGCAGCCGGCGCAGACCGCGCCGGTGGTGGACCACTCAATAGTGGCAGTCGTTGTGGACGCTCACGACCAGGGCGATGATCTCCCGCTCGACTTTGCGAAGCGTTTTCGTGCCGGCCATGGCCGACTCGTACAGGGCCTGATGAGCCGCCATGCCCCGCGGGTTCAGGGAGTGCGCGGCCAGGATGTTGTCGACCCTCCCATACACCGGGTCCACCACCCGCGGATAGAGCTCGCCAAGAGCGCCATCCCAAGCGTCGTCGGGGATTACATCGATGCGCGCCATGGTTCAGTGATTGACCCTAGCCGGACACCCGGGCCAATCCATCACCAGCGGCTGTAGCATATTGGCCGGTGACCGAAAGCGTACCCGACGGAACCAGCACCCCGACAGAAGCTGTTTTCGAAGCAATGCGTCGTCGCCGTATGCACCGGGTCTTCACCCCCGAACTCCCCAGCGCCGAGGTCCTCGACCGACTTGTCTACGCGGCCGGCCGCGCTCAGGTGGCCCGCCCCGGCATCCGGCATCTGATCGTGGTCACCGACCCGCGACGGGTGCGCACCGTGCGGCATGCCTGCCCGGGTTTCGTCAACAACGCGCCGGCGGTCATCGTCATCTGCAGCGACCTTCACAGGGCTCACGAAGTCATGGGACCCCGAGGAGTGGAGGTGGTTACACGGCTCGACTCCGGCGCCGCGGCCGGCTACATCACCATCGCCGCACCCACACTCGGAATCGGCGTTTGCAAAGTGACGAGTTGGACCGAGGAGGTGGTCCAATCCATATTCGGCCTGCCGGACCACATACGCCCCGAAGTGCTGATGGCGATCGGGATCCCCGTGGCGAATCACCCCAAGCCCGTCAAGGGCTTCCACCCCGATGTCCATCACGACCTCTTCGGACAGGAATGGAACCGAACATGGTGAGCCGCAACACCCGCCACGATCCCCTGTTCGACTTCATCCTCTATTTGATCACCTCCGCCCGCACCAGCCTGGATGAGAGAGCGATATACGGCTCGTACCGGCTGATCGAAGGCGCTAGCCGCCTGATCGAAGCTGCCGAGGAGATACCAGGGTTGGACGTCGACGACCTCCTTCGGGACATCCGGAGCTCCATCGACCGGAACAAGACTCGAATGATGTTGGAAAAGGACGCCTACCGGACCTGGCTCACCGACCTGGCCGCCGGGTTGGCGTCCGAATCCGTGAAGCGAAACATGGGCGACATCGACTAGACGCCCCATACGCCAAGGGGTGTCCTTCAATACCCTTTCCCATCACAGAGCATGACCCGCCAACCGGCGATGCATCGGTTCTCGCGCCCTCATCGCAGGCCCAGCTAGATGCACGCCCCTGGTCGGAGTTTTCGCCGCCGGCGGATCCCGTCTTTGACCTGATGGATGGGTGAATAGCCGAACATCAAGAAACCGGATGAAACAGTGTGGGCCCGGCAGGACTCGAACCTGCAACCAACGGATTATGAGTCCGCTGCTCTGACCGATTGAGCTACGGGCCCGGTAGTTTTCATTTTACGGCGCGCTGATTTCGTTGACCTGCTGTTAGCATCTAGGCCCGTCCGGGCTGTGGCGCAGCATGGCAGCGCGCTTGACTGGGGGTCAAGAGGTCGCCGGTTCAAATCCGGCCAGCCCGACCGCCCCCTGGCTCCCTGCTTGGCGTCGCCCGCCCTGGTTCTGACCCCTGAGCAGTCTTCGCAGATGGCTACCATGCCTGGTTTCGGTCGGTCCGGGGCTCAGTTTCAAGAGACCGCCGATTGTTCAGTAGCCGACGTCGATCGGAGTCCCGGGAACACCTTCTTCCAGGATTGCAGCCAAGTGCTCTCCCACCCGGCTGGGAGCGAATCTTTCTTCGGGGGCCGCTTTCAGCTCCGCGACGCTCCACCAGCGATGCGCCAACACCGTCTCGGTCTCCAGGTCGACCCTGGCGGCCGGGGAGAAGGAAAAACGGGGTGTTCGCAAAAGGAAGAACCTCTCGTGCGCCTCATAGGTCCGGTCGCCCCATCTCCAGACCACCTGTCTTCTCCAAACCCACGGGCCCAGGTCCACTCCGGTGAGGCCGGTCTCCTCCCAGAGTTCCCGTATAGCCGCCTCCTCATGGGTCTCTCCCAGTTTCAATCCCCCACCCGGGGTGAGCCACACCGAGAGTTCCTTGCGGTGGGGCAGCTGTGTCCGAAGCAGCAGCGTCCGGTCGGCCTCATCGATGACCAACACCCGGGCCGTTCGCCGAATAGGGGGTCTTTCACCCGGATCTATCACGTCATGGGTTCTCGGGTCGGTTCCCGCTCAGCGGCATCTTGGCCTGCCAATGCAGATCGGGCGAAGAACAAAGGGACCGGCAATCAGCCGAACAGGCGGGAGAACAGCCATCCCATGCCCTGGGCCAGCCTCCACAGAAGATAGAGCGCTGTCAGAGCGATCGTGATCTTGAAGCCCCACGGATAGGATTCTCTCTCCTCGGTCGGCCCGTCTGTCTCCGGCAGGCAGGGATCGCCATGGCTCATCAGGTGTTCCGTGTCCGGCGGCGGGTCAGGAACCGGACCGGGGTGCCCACCAGGTCGTATTGCTCGCGGAGTTTTCTTTCGAGATACCGCATGTATTCGGGTATCAGTCGGGCGCCTGCAGTGAAGAGCACCACGGTGGGAGGTCTGACACCCGCCTGAACGGCGTACATGATCCGGCACCGCCGGCCCTTGTGAGGAGGCGGCGGCTGGGCGTCAGCCCAGGCTGTGACCAGCCGATTCAACTCCCCGGTGGGTACCCGCCGGCCGGCGTTCTCAAGCACCAACTCCAGCGCCGCTCCGAGACGTCCGATCCGGGCGCCGGTCAGGGCGGACAGACGCAGCACCGGCGCCCAGGAGATGAATCCCAGCCGGTCGGGTATCGACGCCTCGGTCCACTCCCGCTGCTCGGGGTCGATGGCGTCCCATTTGTTGAGGAGCACCACCAGGGCGGCGCCCGCCTCCGCCGCTGCCCGGGCGATCTTCTGGTCCTGGTAGGTGGCGCCCTCCAGTGCGTCCACCACCAGCAGGGCCGCATCCGCTCTCGAAAGGGCGTCCCGGGCTCTCAACACTGCGTAATAGTCGGCCTCGTCGCTGTTCCGAGGCCTTCGACGGATGCCCGCAGTGTCCACCAACCGGTAGGTGACGCCGTCGAGTTCGACATCCACGTCCACCGGGTCTCGGGTGGTGCCCGGAACATCGGATACGATCACCCGTTGTGATCCGCACAGGCGGTTCAGGAGGGTGGACTTTCCCGTGTTGGGGCGTCCCACGATGGCAATCCGGTTAGGCTCGTCGGTGGGACGGGCCTGTCGTTCAGGAAGGACAGAGAGGACCTCATCGAGGAGGTCTCCCACCCCCCTGCCGTGTATTGCGCTCACCGGGTGGGGCTCTCCGAGGCCCAGCGACCAGTATTCTGCCACCGTCATCTCGCGGCGGGGGTTGTCGATCTTGTTGGCGGCCATCACCGCCGGGACGCCGCTCCTCTTCACCACGGCCGCCATCCCTTCGTCATCTTCGCCCAGCGACGCCGTGCCGTCCACCACGAACAACACCGCGTCGGCGCCGCTCACCGCCGTCTCGGCCTGGTGGCGCACCGCTTCGGAAAACGTCGAAGACGGGTCCCGTTCCCATCCCCCCGTGTCCACCAGGAGGAAGGGGCGGTCCGCCCACTCGGCGGTGAAGATCCGGCGGTCTCGGGTTACTCCGGGTTCTGACTGCACCACCGCCGACCGCCGACCGATGATCCGGTTGATCAAAGTGGACTTTCCCACGTTGGGGCGCCCCACCACCGCCACCACCGCCAAACGCTCCGAAGACATACCGGAAAGACTAAAGGTTCGCAAAGTGAGCGGAAAGACCGAATAGAGATGCCCGACGGACCACCTCGAGGATTCCCGGTGTATCGGGACACGCGTTGATGTCACAACAAACGGAGACTTGCTCCCCTTTCGGTGTATAACATCGCACGTATGGTTGACCGCATCATTGTGGCCGAGCCGCGGGGGTTCTGCGCGGGAGTGGAGATGGCGATCAAAGCCCTCACCTGGATGCTGCGGATCTTTGCGGTACCGGTCTACTGCTACCACGAGATCGTCCACAACGCCTGGGTGGTGCGCGCCTTTGAGAAGGCGGGGGTGGTTTTCGTGAACGACATCTCCGAGGTCCCGACCGGATCACCGGTGATGCTGTCCGCCCACGGGTCGGCGCCCCAGGTGGTGGAAGAGGCGCAAAACCGGGCGGCGGTGGTGATCGACGCGGTCTGCCCCCTGGTCACCAAGGTCCATCACGAGGTGAAGAGGATGTCACAGAACGGCTACGACATCCTCTACATCGGACACAAGCGCCATGACGAGGCGGTAGGCACCGTGGCGGTCGCCCCCGAGGCGATCACTATGGTGAGTCCCGAGGCGGGAGTCGGGGACTTCGCCCCCAAGGACCCCTCCCGCGTGGCCCTGCTGGCCCAGACCACATTGGGCATGCACGAGTGGGGCGCGGTCCACGATCAGGCCTCAGAGCGGTTCCCAGAACTTTGGACCGCCCGCCGCTCCGACCTGTGCTATGCCACCACCAACCGTCAGACCGTCGTCCAGAGCATGGCGGAGACCTGTGACATGATCCTGGTGGTGGGTTCTGACAACTCCTCCAACACCCAGGCGCTGGTGAGAGTAGCCGAAGATCTGGGCACCACCGCCCATCGCATCGACCGGGTCGACGACATCATTCCTGAGTGGCTGGAGGGAGTCTCGGTGGTGGGCCTCACCGCGGGCGCCTCGGCGCCCGAACACCTGGTGCAGGAGGTGATCGACGCCCTGGCGCCCCGGCACGGGTTCGAAATGGCCCACGTCACCGACGAGGAAGAGTACTTTCCGCTGCCCCGCCAGCTTCGGGTATTCACCGCGCTCCTGGGTCAGGTGGTGGAGGCAGGGCTCACCGTTCCGGCATCCGACTGGCATGCCTGGACGGACTTCGACCGCTCCTGGACCGCCACCGACGCCCTCTCCCTGATCAACCGGTAACGACCTCGCGCCGCGGCGCCTGTCCCGATCGACGTTTCGGTGTCAGCCGGCAGGCTGGAACTGCGTCAGATACAGGGTGGCGTATAGCCCGTCGAGTTCAAGAAGCTCCGAGTGGGTGCCCTGCTCCACCAGCCGGCCCCGGTCGACCACCACTATCTGATCGGCGGCTTTCACGGTGGAGAGCCGGTGGGCGATCACCAGGGAGGTTCGTTTTGCCATCAGGCGCTCCAAAGCGTCCTGAATCAATGCTTCAGAGCGGGTGTCCAGGTGGGAGGTGGCCTCGTCGAGAATGAGGATGGCGGGGTTCTTGAGTATCACCCTGGCAATGGCCACCCTCTGTTTCTCGCCTCCCGACAGCCGGTAGCCGCGTTCACCCACGACAGTTCCGAGGCCCTCCGGCAGCGAACGGACCAGCTCGGTCAGGTTTGCGGCCTCACAGGCCTCCCACAACTGCGCTTCGGTGGCTTCGGGGCGGGCGTAACGCAGATTGGCCGCGATCGTGTCGTGGAGAAGATAGGTTTCCTGGGTCACCTCCCCCACCGCGGCGGCCAGCGTGGAGAAGGTCAGGTCTCGAACGTCGACTCCGTCGATCCGCACCGCTCCCCGGTTGACGTCATAGAGGCGGGGCACCAGGTAGGAGAGGGTGGTCTTCCCCGCTCCGGAGGGACCGACCACCGCCACCAGGGCCCCGGCAGGCACCCGGAAGGAGACATCTTCGAGCGCCCACTCCCGGGTGGAAACCTGAGCCTGGGTCTCTGTGTCCCGGTCAAACGAAGAGACGTCCCAGGGGGTGAAACGCTGAGTGGACCCCAGCCCCTCGGGGCGGGCGTTCGGATACCGGAACCAGATACCTTCGAACACCACCTCTCCGGTGACCGCCTCGAGATCCCGGGCCCGGGGGGACTCCGGAAGATCGAGGGGGATGTCCAGCACCGCGAAGACCCTCTCGAAGGAGACGAGCGAAGTGGCGAACTCAACCCGGGTGTTGGAGAGGGCGGTGAGGGGCGCGTAGAGTTGGGTGAGGAGAGTGGAGAACATCACCACAGTCCCCAGCGAGATATGACCCTCGATCACCATCCATCCCCCCACCCAGAACACCGCCGCAGCCCCCAATGCGCGCAACC